>NZ_JBHUUW010000010.1:0-193715 GCF_042670825.1 Streptomyces sp. NPDC057137
GGACTCGGCGAGGGAGCGGCGGCGGCCCATCCACAGCTCCGCGGTGTAGCCGATCCAGAACTCGTCGGTGTCCCTGCCGTCGCGCGGCAGGACGTACAGGCTCCGACACCTGCAGCACGGTGATCAGCTTCTTCACGCGTGTCGAGCCGGCCTCCGGCCTCACTCCGCCTCGCGTCGGCCGTCGGTCCGGTCGAGCCGCCCGCGAATGACCGATGCCCAGAGGAGGCAGCCGAACGCGACCGTTGATGTCACGGCCCTGGCGGTGTTCCAGGCCGCCCACCTCGCTTCGTCGAGCTGGGCACGCACCGCGGCGAATTCCGCGTCGCTGTCGGGCTCCGGTGCCACCCTGAAGTCCTCGTTGAGGGGTTCGTTGACGCCGAACGTGATCACGGCCGCAACCAGGTAGAACAGCAGCGCCGCCCCGAGCCAACCCAGCACCGCCCGCTGCCCCGTGCGAAGGTGAAGCACCGCCGACAGCCCGATGAGCAGCGGCGCGATCGTGAACCCACCGAGAAACATGGGATTGGTGATCGCCTGGTCGAGCGCCCGGAAGGCCACGACGAATGTTCGGTCATCGACATCGCCCAGACCGGGCATGATCGCGTTCGACCAGCTTGCGAAGACGCCCGCGATCAGTCCGGTCGTCATCACGGCGAAGATCAGCGTCACGGCTCTCAGGCCGTCGTTCCGGGTGCCCTGCTGGTGCCGGGTGTTGTATGCCATGGTTCCGAGTACAACGGCCGTCACGGAAGACAGCCATGCGCGTGCCTCTCAGGCACATACGCCGACGTCTACCGCCTATGAAGGGCGCGGTGCCCGGACGATCAGGCGTCGGGCTTCGTTCGCCGCTGGGGTCTGTGACGAATGAGCCTGTCATAGACGGGAGTTGACGGTGTCGGACGCTCAACTCGGGTCGTTCGCCGCCCTGCGGCCCGCAGACAGTCCAACCACTCAGCACAGAAGTTGAGCTTGTTTTTTATGGTTTGTGAGCTTTGAGTTGATTACGTTCAGCGATGCTTTCAGGGCGTCTAGTCGATTTGCCCACGTCGTAACGGGTGGCGGGTCGCCGGTTCTTCGATCCAATTGGGCGCCCTGGGCCGGGCGTTGAGGGTTTGGGCGCACGGGCCGGACCGTGCAGGTGAGGGCGGAGGTTCCTGAACCCGCGGCGGACGCGGGCCGGGGTGAGCCGGGCGGGCTCGGCCCGCTTTTCCCAGGGGTGGCGGAGATCGGCTGCGGCCTCGCGGGTGAGCCGGAGCTGGGTGTGTGCCGCGAGCACGAGCCACGTCCACCGGTCTGCGGCCTCGGGCGTACGCAGCCTGGGACGGGTCCAGCCAAGCGTCTGCTTGACAAAACGGAAAGTATGTTCAAGATCGAAGCGCCTCAGGAACGCTTGCCACCGCAGGTCGACGTCCTTGCTGGCCATGCCGGTTTTGGAGGACCACAGCCAGACGGGCAGCGGGTCGTGACCGCGGGGCAGATGGTCCACCTGGAGGCGGATCAGGGTGCCCTCGATGATTGGGAGTTCGTCGTCGTGGTCGATCCACGCACTGCGGGTGGTGAACCGCGGGTGGATACGGTCCCAGGCCATCGCCTTCGCGGTGCCGTAGCGGTCGGTGACCTGCACCGTCTCCGCGTCGGGCTCGCCCCAGGTCTCGGGCCTGCCGAAGTGGAACTCTTTGCCGTGCTTCGGCGGTCGCCCGCCCTGAGGATAGGACAGGGCGTACTCCTTGAGCGAGGGCGCCGGACGGCGCATCACCCGGTCCGCACGCATGCGTCCGAGGACCTCGACGGGCAAGCCGTCGAGAAGGTACGCCATGCGCGGGGCGTCGTAGCCGGCGTCGAAGACCACCAGGATGTCGTCGTCACCGGCTTCCCACTGCCCCTGGGCGATCAGGTCGGTGACGACGCGGCGGACCTGGGCTGCGGTGACTTCGGCGACATCGTCGTCGGGGCCGAGCCGGACCGCATCCAGCAGCTGACACCACGACGTGCGGCCCCTCTCCAGCGCGGCGACGAACGAGTAGGGCCAGCCGGGGATGAACTGGTCGCTGGAGCGTCCCGAGCGTCCGTAGACATGGCAGAACAGCCGGTCCGGGCTGGTCGGCGCGTCGGGCCGCAGCCACGCGGAGACATCGACGGCCAGGACCAGGCGCCCGTCGGCGGCCTTGGGCTGCGGCAGCATGGCCAGCGCCTTGCGCAGCCCGGCCACGTCGATGCGGCCCTGGTTGAGCGCGTCGTACACGCGCCGTGCCCACGCCGGTGCTCGGCCGGCAGAGTCAGATCGACCGGCGAGGTCACCGGGCCGTCCCCGCAGAGCATCGCGTCCGTGAGCTCGAACAGCGTGTCACCGCGCCGGGTCAGACATGCGTAGAAGTCCTCCTAAAGTGGGACGTGAAGTCGACAGCGTCCCGCCGGGCATCATGGTCGAGCCCACTCACCTCTGCGGCCTTCGTATGAACGTGATTCCTTGGCGGAACGCATGCTCATGCGGGGGCCGTCCGCCTGTCCGGCGAATGCCCAGGTGAGTGAACCTGTACGACTCGATGTTCGAGATCAGAGGCGAGAGACAAGCTCAGGCGTTCCACCACTCATCGGTGCCACAGCCGACCTCGTAGTGCCACCAGCCTTCCTCTTGGCCTTGCGTCAGAAGGGCCTTGATCCCGGCGAAATCCGCGCCGGCTGGCGCAGTGAAGGCCACCATGGGGAAGTCCACACTGAAGACCTCGCCTCCAAGACTGAACGCCGAAAGGCGCTGATGCACCGCCTGCGGACTGCGTCCCAGGAGGCCGGTGGGCACGGGCACCACACGGACCGTGCAGTTGCCGGAGGAGCTGACCCGACCGACAGCCCAGTGGAGCCCGTCGGCGTCAGTCCGGTACCGCACCACGTCGCCTTCGGCCACCCCGTCCTGAAGGAAGGGGGCGTTCTGCACGCGGGCCGTATCGTCGCCGAGCTTCGTGGCCCACAGCCCCTCCGTGTCCTGTGGGAACCACCCCTCACGAGGGACAAGGCGGAACCAGACCTTGATCTTCTCGACCGCGCTCTCCATGAGGGTCATCATGCGCCGACCGGCAACACCGCCCCGCACCGGGCCCGATCCGGGCGATCAACCGTAGCTGTCACGCGAGTGCCTGAGGATAAAAGACCAGCTGAGTTGGAGCCGGACTCGTCGAACTCCCAACGGCCACGGCGTGCTTTGTTGATCAGTACGGCGAAGTCGGTGGGTTCTTGTCCGGGAAGGATCCGCCAGAAAAGCCACTCTCCATTGCCGGTGGTGCCCCACGGGACGATGCGGCTGCCCGCTGGTTCGAGGTGGTCGTCGGGGAGTCGGACCGGGAGCGGTAGGACGCCCGTCGGGACGCCCGTCGTCTGCGAAAGGACTGGCGCGCCCACTTCATCCATGGGGAGCTCCGGAATGACAGGAGGTTGACGACGAAGGCGGTGAACGCCAGGAAGGCCGCGCCCCAGAAGGTCAGCTGACTGGAGTACCGGGTGAGGCCGTCCAGGCCGAGCCCCGTGCTTGGCTGTCCGGTCGGTGGGGCCCGCAGAGTCTGGGAGAGGGCAGCGCCGATCAGCGAGGTGAGGGCCGTCATCATGACCACAGCCAGTACGCCCATCGCGTTTCGCAGGGCTGCGAGTCCTCGAGATGCGTGGGTGGCAACAGTGCCCGGCGCGATCCGCATCACCTCGGCGGTCGCTCTCTGGGTGTGACCCATCGCTTTCGTGTCCCAGACCACGGAGCGTTGCTGAACCGGCAGGCGGTGCATGGCCTTGTAGAGGCTTTCCCGGTTGGCGACGAGATCGCTGAAGTCGGCAACCTCCGTCCGGGTCAGTGGGTCTGCGGCCTGTTCTCTGTCCACCCTCCCTCGCAGTGCGAACTGGCGGGTGTGATAGGCGACTTCGGTCCGGATCACCTTGCACACGTAGGCGTGGGGCAGTTCCAGGGCCTCCGGTTTCCGGAATGCCTTCGTGAACGCACTCTGCACGATGTCCTCGGCGGTGACCGCCGAGGCGGGTATCGACGCGAGAATCAGCAGTCGGTGTGCCAAGCCGACCATCTCGCTTTGACCCGTCCTGTACACCTCTTCCAGGAGATGGAGTCCGTCAGCGGTCGAACCGTCGTGTCCGGGCGCTCCTTTGAACGCGCAGGCCGCGTGGGCCGGTACGTGCTCAGCCATTGTTCTCGCCGGGTTCCTTCTGGTGTCCGACGGCGTTCCGGGGCTGGTTCGATTCGTACCGCGCCCGGATGATCTTCGTTTTGGCCCTGGCCTCGTTACGACAGGCCACGCTGCCGAGCAGCCTGTTGATACCGGGTACCAAAGCCATGATCACGGTCAGCGTCACACCGGCGACCTCCATCCCGCACCTCCCCATTGTCTGCGGCCGGTTGCCTCCGGGGCCCGGGGACTTCGGCCGTACAACAATGCAGAGGCGCGAGGCACCGATTCTCTTGACCGCCGACGCGGAATTTCTGTCCGCGGCGCCCACACCTCAGGACGCAAGCCGCGGAGAGCGCCGGCTCCGACCGCGGGTCGGTGGCAGGCGTCGGGCTGGTGGTCGTGGGGCTCTGACGGCGATCATCCTCGTGGCCGCCTCGGCTGTACGTGGCGGCTCACCACTCCGGCCCGGCGTTGAAGTCGATCCGCCACACTGAACGGACCATGCCTGTACGCGGTGGCTTGTCGCTCGGCTCAGGTTTGGGTACCCCGGCCGAGCGTTTCTCGTGGTCTGAGGAGGGGCGCATCCGGCGAACTGGTCAGTGAACGCAGCCGGGCTGACAGCGATTCACGCATGCCGTCAATCTCCCAGCCATGTCATCCCAAGGGCGCGGTGCCGGAACCGTCTTTTGTGTCGTATTGGCGATGCTCAGCATGATCACGGCGGTGATCTTGTCGGCGGTCGCACTGACCGCGACCTCTCAGGTGTCCCGGTCTGCGCCGTGGTGTTCAACAAGGGCAACCGGACGGGGGGCCGACCACCGGCACCCTGGTAACCCATCCCGCCTCAGGTCGGGCACCCACGCCTACCCAACCATCCTTGCGGCCATAGCCACGGCCTCCAAGGCGGCAGCGGCAAGAAGCGGCCCAGGCCCAGGCGCGCGAGCGGAAACGAGGAGTCCTGGGACGACGACGAGCCTGGTGTGGCCGACTGGCCCTGTGGCGGTGAGGAGTTCGAGGCCGCAGTCGCGTTCTCGCTCGGCGACGACGGGTCCGTTCGCTGGGTGACCGTGGACCTGTGGTGCACCAAGGCCGGATTCTTCTGACCCTGGTCCAGGTCCGGCGGGCGACGAGGAGCGCCCCGCCGGCCCGGCAGCACCGGCGTGCGGCGTCAGTCGGACGTCGTCCTGAGTTCTTGCACCGCTCTGGGAGCGGTGTAGGTGGTCAGCCCCTCGGCGAGCTGCCTCTCCAGCGCCGCCGCGGAGCGCTCGAAGTAGTCGGCGCGCACGCCCGCGTCCCGTGACGCCTGGGCCAAGTTGCGCACGCCCGTCAGCACCACGTCGAGGCCCTGGGCGACGGCCGGCTCCGCGTCCGAGTCCACGTCGGCGGGGAACGTCGGCATTACCTGCGCCATGTTCGTCAGCCAGGGCACCAGCAGCTCCGTGAAACCGGCCGCTGTGCCCTCCTTGTGGGAAGTGGCCATGGCGACCGAGTGGAAGAAGCCGTCGAGCATGTGGTCCATCGCGCTCAGCAGTGCCAGGTCGTACAGCGCGGCGACGCCCGCGTCGGCACCCAGGTACTTGGCCGCGCCCAGGACCTCCAGGGACTCCTTGTGCGCGTCGAAGTGCCGCTTCTGACCGCTGTAGAGGATGAACGCCTGCGGGGTCGCGACAGTCGACGGAATCGCCATGATCCCGCCGTCCAGGTAGGCGGCCCCATGACCGACGGATCAGGCTTCCGTCTGCCGGGCCTGCGCCGGCGTACCGTTGGTGAGATTGACCAGGGTCCGGCCGCGCAAGGCACCGGCCACAGGCCGGAGAAGCGTGTCCGTGACGTCGTAGTCCAGCAGGCAGAGAAGAGTCAGTGGGCCGGCGAGAACCGCTTCCTCGGCCGTCGCGGCCCGCACAGCGCCACGTGCCACCGAATCGTCGGCCTTGGCCGCGCTGCGGTTTCATACAGTCGTGGGGTGCCCCGCGGTGATCAGAGCGTCGGCCAGCGCCCGCCCCATCTCGCCGAGACCGATGACCGAGACTGCTGCGTTGCCCACAGGCGCTCCTGTTCGTGTGGTCGGATGCGTCCTCTTCACCTTCGTGGCGGTCCGGATGTCTCACAAGTACGCACAAAAAAGTGCGTAGTTACCCGGTGGTTGTGCGGTGCGTGACGCCGGACCCGACCACTCCACGGGCGCTGGGGGTTGGGTGCGGTGTCCGGGGCGGTCTTGAACGGCGGCGTGAGTACGGCGCAGCGACGGCGGGGGCCACGGCAGGGAGCGGATGGGCGGAATGCCGCGTACGAGCGGCTCCAGGTCCTGGCTGTCGTGCGTGTTCGCGCCGGAAGTCCCCAGTGGCAGCGGAAGACCGTTCGGGTGTGGCAGGACGCTGGGAGTTTCGTTTCATCGTCGCCGCTCTGAAGGCACTTTCTTGCTGGTGCCTCGCGTTCGGCCTCATCCCGACCGAGATGGCGAAGTCAGTGCATGTGAGGCAGGGGGGAAGTTCCTGGGGCACCTCAATTCCCCCTCGCGGTATACGGGATGGGGTCAGCCGTCCTACCGGGAGCGGTCCCGATTGAACTCGTGGGGCATCATCACTTGGTGCAGGGTCGCGCCAGGCCAGCTGGCGTGGTGGCCGACGAATCCCCTGTCGTACGCGGCGAGCATGAGGAAGAGAAACCCTGCGCAGGCCCCCAGGCCCATGACGACGATCATGATGATCAGGGTGACGTCACCGATGCCACCGATCGCGGGGACGGCGCACGCGCCCAGGACGAGGCCGAAGCCGATCCGCATGCCGCGCCATCGGCGGGCCCGTCGGCGCTGTGCACGGTGTAGTTGAGCGGTTCGCCGCACACCGAGCACCGGACCGACCACTGACGTGCGGGACTGCCGTCCGCCGGCCTTTCCACAAGGTGGTGTCGGCCTTTGTACGGCCAGGAGATGGTGCTGGGCCCCGACGACCGGCCCCAGAACTGCGTGCGATGGGCGATGAACGTCCTTTGCTTCTGCTCGAACGCAGGCGCCATCGGTACGCTCCCCCTTAGGCTGGCGGCCCGCCTTCTTGACGGGGCGGACACGGTCCTGGTGTGAGATTCGGCCCCCCAACCGGCCGCCGTCCCAGGCGAAACGGCCAGGCCAGGGCGTGCTTCGAGAGTCGGGATTGCCGTCAGCCGACGGGTGGCGGCGATCCGGTGCGGGGGCGGTGGGCCCGAACGTCCACAGGGCGTCCATCGGGGTCGCGAGCTGTCATCGTCCACTGCGTGGGCAGTGTCTCGATCTGCCCGGCAGGCCACCCGGCAGCCAGGATCTGTTCGCGAACCTCACAGAGTCGCGCGTACGTTCCCATGCGCAGCCCCCATCCCGCCCTGCTGAGGGGGTCGAGATCAGTGGTGGGGGCGGTAGCGGTTTCGACGATCATCAGGTGGTCGTCCCCGCCGACATCGACGACCGCGAACCGAGGATCGGTGGGAGTTGCGGCGCGCTCGAATGCGAGCGTCGCTCCCAGTAACTCCGTGTAGTACGTGACGAGTCGGTCGAGGTGGCTCGTGGACAGAGTCAGATGGTTGATTCCGAAGAGGTCAGGCATGGTCGGCCAACCGTAGTGCAACCACCGCTGGACGGCTCCTGGGGCGCGACTGACATGTGGTCACAACGCCCGTGCGTATCAAGGCGAGTTGGGCGGTGGCTTCATGGCGGACGGCGAGTTCTCGTTGCTCTCGCGACGCCCCGGAGTTGCTTGAGGAGCTGATCCGACACTCGGCCTTGTGCCTGGCCTTGTATCGCTCGCCGCTCGCCCGTGCCTCATGCCAGAGCGTGCTCAGTCCTCAGCTGCTGCTTCAAGTTGCTCGGTCGGTCCGGCAAAGGCCAGATACAAGGAACGGGAACTGAGCAGCCAACGGCCTTCGACCTTGAGGAACGTGTCCTCGTAGTGGCCGACCTGCGTAGGGGCCCGCGGGGGCACGAAGCCACCGGTATGTCCGTCGACACGGTACGTCGTGAAGTAGGTGGTCGCGGTGGCCGTTGTCTTGGACGTGACAGTGACCAGGATGTTTGTGCATATCCGGCGTGAGAGCCGGTCCGCGGGCCGACCAGCGAAATACGACCGAAGCGCGTCATGGCCCTGAATCCGGCGGTCGCCTTCCGCCCACTCCCAGAACCCGGTATCCGTAAACAGCTCGGCCACATCGCCCGGGTCGCCGAGGTCGAGCTTGTGAACAAACTCGACGATGAGACGTTCGCAAGCTCGCTCAGCAAACAGACGGTCCGCAGGATCGAGTGCTTCAGTAACCATCCCCATGTCGTACCAGGATGATCAAGGGCATGGCGACAGCTTTTTGACGCCGCCTCCGGGCCGGACCGGCCTGACGGTCAGCCGGCTCGGTCTCGGGTCGGCCTTCATCGGGGGACTCTTCCGGTCCGTGCCCCAGGAGCAGGCTCTGGCGTCCGTCCGCCGGGCGTGCTCCCGCCTCCCTGGCACCCGGCCGGCCCCGTGACCACCTGACGCTCGCCCAGCAGTCCCGTACCCGATCGGTGGTCAACTTGGTGTCCCGCTCAGGCGGGCACTTTGTCCTCGGGGTGAGGACGCCCTTGTCGTCGCCTGCGGCTGAGTCCCCTCCAACCACCTCGTGAGCAAGTCGCGCGGCATGTTCCCCACTGGCGGGTTCGTCGGCTCTCGTGCGCTTCGCTTCACTCTGCGGAGTGGAGTTGGCCCCGTGTTGGAGGTACTTCGGCCCCGCCATGCTTTGGTGCCGTCATGGTCCACCTTGACCATGAGCGCATGTCACTACCCAGTCTGCGTTCGCTGGCCGGTCGCGTGGTTCCCGCGCTGCTGGTCGCCCAAGTCGTCTTCCTCCCCCTTCAGCCTGCCTCCGCTGCCGAGCACTTGGCGCGCTCGTGCCGATCGTCCGACGGCTGCGGGTCGGTCGTCGTCGCGCCTGTCTCCCAGGCAGCCCCGGACCACGGTCCCTGCGACAGCTCGGAACCGGTCGTGTGCCTGATCCGGAGCGAGACTCCGCAGGAGCGTGAGGTCTCCCGGGACCAGCGGATGCGCTACCACGACCTCCTTGAGGACATGGAGCGCAAGGAGTGCGCCATGCGTGCCGAAGGGCACTCGGAGGAGGCCGTCGCCCGCACCCTGGTCCAGATGCGCAACGACGCCAAGGACGTCGTCCGCGCCGGCATGACCCGGGAACAGGTCCTGGAACTGGAGGCACGCAACCAGAAGAAGTACGGCAACCCGCTCGGCCCGACGGCGGACCAGCTCTACTTGAAGTACGGCTCCTGGGAGAAGGTCACCGAAGCCGCTACCCGTTCGAGTACGGCCGTGGACCGCGAACTCGGTCTGGAATTCCGGCACTGCCCCTGTGAGGTGCTCCAGGCGGCATGACTCGGCCGTCGCCCACCCTTGGCCCGGCTTTCAACGTCCCCGCACAGCAGGAACGTTGAAAGCCGGGCCGCACCAGCGCGATGTGGACCCGACGCCGATCCTCCGCCTGCGATCGAACCCACCGACGAGTTGTTGGAATGAGGTGGTCGCCGATTAGTGAAACCTTGGCGAAACCGCCGCCCTCGTAGAAAGGAACCGTATCGAAGGCCTGGCGAACAATGGAGACGACGATGCCAGTTACCGAATCTCGTGGCGCGGGTGGAATAGCCCCAGGCAAGAGGCGGCCGCGCCGGAGTGGCGCGACGGCCCTCCTGCTGGTGAGTGTCGCGCTGGCCGTGGGGGCCTGCTCCGGTGGCGGCGGAACCGAGAAGACGGTGGCGGACGTCGGCGGCTCCGCCTCCGAGACTGCCCAGGCCGGGGGCAAGGAAGACGTACTGGGCTACGCCACGTGCATGCGTAAGAACGGCATGCCCGACTTCCAAGGGGTGGGCCACGGTGGTGCCGGTACTCGCCTGGGGAGGCGGACTCGGCGCGGCGGTCGTCATCGGAGCCGTCGCCGGCCTGCTCCCGGCGCTGCGTGCGGCCCGGATGCAGCCCACCGAGGCTCTCCGAACCACGTAGGGCCTGTCCGGACCGCTCCCGTCGAGGGCCTGGTACGGCGAACTTGCCGTACCAAGCCTTCGGTTGGGCAGCCACGGGCCGTCGTGCCGATCAGGCGGTGTAGCCGCCGTCGACGGCGAGGGATGTGCCGGTTATCCATGCCGTGTCGGGTCCCGCGAGATAGGCGACCGCGGCGGCGGTGTCGGTGGCCGTGCCGAGGGTCTTGGTGGCCGTCCGTTGACGTTCCTCTTCGATCTCGGGTGTCCCGGCTGGGTTCATGTCGGTGACGGTGGGGCCGGGGTCGACGATGTTGGCGGTGATCCCGAGCGGCGCGAGATCGTGTGCGAGGCCTTTGGTGAAGCCGTTGAGGGCCGACTTGCTCATCGCGTAGAGCGTCACGCCGGGGACGGGGACGCGGTTGGACCAGCAGCTGCCGACGCTGATGACCCTGCCGCCGCGGCCCATGTGCCGTACGGCCGCCTGCGTGGCGATGAAGACCCCGCGTATGTGGACGGCGAGCGTGCGGTCGATCTCCGCGAGGGTCACGTCCTGGAAGGGGCCGTAGGGGAAGACGCCCGCGTTGTTGACGAGGATGTCGATGGAGCCGAACTCGGCGGCCGTACGCTCGACCGCCGCCACGACGGCCTCGGGATCCCCGCTGTCCGCTTGGACCGCGAGTCCTCTGCGTCCCGCCGCCTCGACCGATTTGACCACCTCGTGGGCCCGGTCGGCGGCGTTCAGGTAGGTGAGGGCGACATCGGCGCCCTCCTTGGCCAGGCGTTCGGCGATCGCCGCTCCGATCCCGCGGCTTCCTCCGGTCACGAGTGCGGTTCTGCCGACGAGCTGAGACATGCTCGGTTCCCCCTGGGTTTGAATTACGTAGTGAATGCTGCGTAAATAGGTAACAGGCAGCACACGCGCCGGTCAACTCCCCTCCGTGGAGGGGCGGACGGAGGAGATGAGATGGCGGAGCGGGGCAGACCGCGCACGTTCGACCGCGCCGTGGCACTGCGGCGCGCGATGGAGGTGTTCTGGGAGTCCGGCTACGAGGGCACCAAACTGACCGACCTCACCGACGCCATGGGCATCAACGCGACCAGCCTGTACGGCGCGTTCGGCTCGAAGGAGCAGCTGTTCCAGGAGGCCGTCGAGCTGTACGGCACCACCGTCGGCTCCGCCACCGATCGCGCGCTGCGCGAGGCGCCGACCGCGCGGAACGCCGTCGAGGCCATGCTCCGGGGGAACATCGACGCCTTCGCCGACCCGGACACCCCCAGCGGCTGCATGATCGTCCTCGCCGCGACCAACTGCAGCACGCGCAACAAATCCATCGGGGACTCGCTGGCCCGGCGCAGGCGTGACACCGTCACAGCACTGGAGGAACGCCTACGACGCGCGGCGCGCGACGGCGAACTGCCCGCCGATACGGATGTGGTCGGGGTCGCGGCCTTCTACGCCACGGTGCTCCACGGGCTGTCCGTCGAAGCACGGGACGGCGTACACCCGGCAAACCTGGAATCGGCAGTGCGCTCGGCACTGGCGGCATGGCCGCTCCTGGTCCGAGAACCCGCGAACACCCGCCCGGCCGGGCGTGGATGAAACCGCCGAGGACCCCGACCGGCGCCGTGAAGATCACCGCCAGTCGGCTGTCCGATCCTCGGACCGGAGCGATCGGCCGGACTCAGATCCAGCCCCGCTCCTTCGCCAGCAGCCCCGCCTGGAACCGGTTGGCCGCCCCGAGGCGCATCATGATGTCGGCGATGTAGCGGCGGAACGTCCGCAGCGAGACGCCCATTTCGCGGGCCGCCGACTCGTCCTTGTCCGTGCGGGTGAGGACGTCGAGCACACGGCGTTCGGTGTCGGACAGTGTCGGCTGCCGCGCCGCGAGGTTGTCCTCGGCGGGGAGATCCTGGCTGGTGTCCCAGACCTGTTCGAACCAGGCGACGGTGTTGGCCACCACCCCGGGCTGGCGGACGACCAGCGTCGCCTCGTAGTGGTCGTCGGGATTCACCGGCACCATCGCGACTCCGCGGTCCCAGATCGCCATCCGCCGGATCGCCTGCTCGGTGTGGCGCACCTGCCCGCCCAGGGCGGCCAGTTCACGCAGATAGGCCAGGGTCCCCGGGTCGGCGAGCGCCTTCGGCGCCGCCACCGTGCGCCAGCGGATGCCGCGCCGCAGCATCCGCAGATCGGACTCGCGGGACTCCTCGATCCTGTCGGGCTGCCAGGGTGCCGGCAGCAGGGACATGTGCTCGCGGAAGGTGAAGAAGGCAAGGTCGGTGAGGCGTTCATGGATGGCGTCGGTGCCGTCGAGGCGTTCGATCTCGCCGCTCGGTGACTGCGCGGCGCCCTGTTTGTGGTCGTCGATGAGCGCGGCGATCATGGCGCGGGTGGCGAGTACCTGGTCGGTGGCGGACTTGAGTTCGCCCAGGCGCTGCTCCACCAGCCACTCCACGGCGACCGAAGGGTCGGAGACCAGCACCGTATGGCGGTCGGAGAGCCGGATCAGGTTGTGCGACTGGAGTTCGTCGAGGCCCTCGTCCACGGTGTCGCGATCCCAGCCGAGCGCGCTTCCGGCGGCCTCGGCGCCCTGCTCCGGATTACGCAGGAAGTAGCGGTAGAGACGTAGGTGCCCGTCGGACACCCCGACAGCTGTCAGGCTCATCTGTTCCCCCAGTGAGCAGCCCCGTTGGCGTGCGCTTCGGCGTGCACGGTGGCGTGCACGGTGGCGTGCGCTTTGGCAGCAACGTGCCAGTGGCTGCCCTTTCTGACTGTAGAGCAATGATCAGCCGCGGAGCAGGCTCGACGTATGCCCAAGATCTTCGCTTCGGCGGACCGCCACCCGGCGGCCGCGCCCGCCTCCCACTCACCCTCCGACAACTCGACCGGATCCCGCACCCGACCTCGTACCGGATCCCGTACCGGATCCCATACCGACACCGCCGGCCAGGACATGGCGGTACGGCTCGACGCCGTCACCAAGGTGTACGGCCGCGGCGGGAGCGCGGTGCACGCTCTGCGCGGCATCGACATCGCCATCCCGCGCGGCAGCTTCACCGCCGTGATGGGCCCCTCCGGCTCCGGCAAGTCGACCTTCCTGCACTGCGCGGCCGGCCTCGACCGGCCCAGCGGCGGCACGGTGGCGCTCGGCGGCCAGGAGCTGACGGCGCTCGGCGAGACCGCCCTGACCCGGATGCGCCGGGACCGTATCGGCTTTGTCTTCCAGGCGTTCAACCTGATGCCGTCGCTGACCGTCGAGCAGAACATCACGCTCCCGCTGCGCCTCGCCGGGCGCCGCGCGGACGCGGCGTGGCTGGCGCGGATCATCGATCAGGTGGGCCTCACCGGACGCACCGCTCGCCGGCCCGCCGAACTCTCCGGCGGCCAGCAGCAGCGCGTGGCGATCGCCCGCGCCCTGGTCACCCGGCCCGAGGTGGTCTTCGGCGACGAGCCGACCGGCGCGCTGGACACCATGACCGCCAAGGAGGTCCTCGGACTGCTCCGCCGGACCGTGGACGATCTCGGTCAGACGGTCGTGATGGTCACGCACGACCCGGTGGCCGCCGCGTACGCCGACGCCGTGCTGTTCCTCGCCGACGGACAGATCGTCGACAGGATGGCCGCGCCGACCGTCGAGCGCGTCGCCGACCGGATGAGCCGCCTGGGAGCGTGGGCGTGATGCTGACACTCGCACTGAGTACGCTCCGCGCCCGCAAGGGGGCCTTCGTCGGTGCCTTCGTGGCGCTGCTGTGCGCCGCCGCGCTGGTCACGGCGTGCGGGGCGCTCCTCGACACCGGGCTGCGCGGGAAGATCCCCACCGAGCGGTACGCGGGGACTCCGGTCCTGGTCACCGCCGACCAGGAACTGCACTGGACGAAGGCCAAGAAGGGCAAGACCAAGGAGAAGTCCAAGCCGCTGACGGAACGCGCCTGGCTGGACGCCGACCCCGCCCTGCTGAAGAAGCTCGCGAGTGTTCCGGGCGTACGCGAGGTGGTCCCCGAACTCACCTTCCCCGCCAATGTGTTGACCCCGAAGGGCCCGCTCGCCGAAGGCGCCTCCTGGGGCCACGCCTGGCAGTCGGCGCGGCTCACCCCCTTCGCCCTGCGCGACGGCCGTGCGCCCGCCGCGGCGGACGAGATCGTGGTCGACGCGGGCACCGGACTGCGTACCGGCGCGAAGGTGACCGTTCAGTCGACGGGCATGCCCGCCGTGTACCGGGTCGTCGGCGTCGCCGCGCCGGCCGGCCGGGACGCCCTGCCGCGCCAGTCGACGCTGTTCTTCAGCGAGGACGAGGCACGCCGCCTGGCCGGACACCCGGGACAGGCCTCCGCTCTCGGCCTGCTCACCTCCCCGGGCGTCGAGGCAAGTGACGTACAGGACAAGGCAGTTGAAGCGCTTTCCGGTACGTCCCTGAAGGTGCGGTCAGGTGACGGGCGTGGGCCTGTCGAGTTCATCGACGCCGACAAGGCGCGGGTCAGCCTGATCAGTCTCGGCGGTGCGATGGGCGGTACGTCGCTGCTTGTCGCTCTGCTGGTGGTGGCCGGCACCTTCGCGCTCTCCATTCAGCAGCGGGCCCGCGAACTGGCACTGCTGCGCGCGATCGGCGCGACCCCGCGGCAGTTGCGGCGGATGGTGGGGCGCGAGGCGCTGGTCGTGGGGCTGCTGGCCGGGGTGCCGGGGGCTCTCGCGGGGTTGTTCCTGGCGCGCTGGATGCACGGACGGTTCGTGGATGTCGGCACGCTGCCGGACACCCTGGAGCTGACGCTGAGCGCGTTCCCGCCGATCGCGGCGGTGCTGGCGACGCTGCTCGCCGCGTGGGGCGCGGCCCGGGTGTCGGCCCGGCGGCCGGCCCGGGTGCGGCCGACCGAAGGGCTCGCGGAGGCGGCGCTCACGCCGGGGCGGCCGGGTCTCGGTCGCGTCGTCGCCGGTGTCCTCGCCGCGGTCGGTTATGGCGTCCTCATCCTGGTCCTCTCCGGTCTGGAGACCGACGCGGCGGCCACACCCGTGACCTTCCTGTCGGTGATCCTGGCGGCCGGCGCTATCGCGCTGCTCGGTCCGCCGATCGCCAAGTCCGCCGCGCTGGTGCTGGGTTGGGTCGCCCGGCGGCTGTCCCCGGCCGCCGGATTCCTCGCCGCCCAGAACACCCGCGGCAACGCCCAGCGCCTCGCGGCCGTGGTCACGCCACTCAGCCTGGCGGTGGCGATGGCCTCGACGATCCTGTTCACCCAGACGACGTCGAGCCACGCGGCGGGCGAGCAGGCGGTGTCGGGCACGAAGGCGCCGTACGTCCTCGCGGCCTCGGGGCCCGGCGTGCCGTCCGCGGTCGCGGAGGCGGTACGTGAGCGGGTGCCGGGCGCGACGGCGACGGAGGTCATCCGCACCACGGTCCGGATCGGACAGGACAAGTTCCCGGCGCAGGGCGTGAGTTCGCGGGGCCTGCCGCGCACCCTCGACCCGGAGGTCACCTCGGGCACGCTCGCCACGATGAACGACGGCACGGTGGCGCTGAGCGATCTGGCGGCCCGTACGAGAAACGCACAGGTCGGAGACCGCGTGACGGTCACACTCGGCGACGGGGTGAAGAAGGACCTGAAGGTCTCCGCGATCTACGAACGGGGCCTGGGCTTCGGCGACTTGCTGCTCCCGCACCAACTGGTGGCGGCGCACGTGGACAACCCCCTGTCGTCCTCGGTCCTGGTGGCCGGAGCCCCGAGCGAGAAGGAACTCACCACCGCCCTGGGCGCCTTCCCCACGGTCCACGTCCTGGACCGCGCCGACGTCGAAGCGGCCCGCCGCACCCAGGACGGCACCCAGGCCCAGGTCAACTATGTCGCGATGGGCCTGATCATCGCCTTCACCGGAATCGCGGTGGTCAACACCCTGGTGATGGCGACCTCCGCCCGCCGCCGCGAGTTCGCCCTGCTGCGCATGATCGGCACGACCGGTCGACAACTCCGCGCGATGCTCCGCTGGGAGACTCTGACGGTCAGCCTGCTCGCGATCATCCTGGGGACGACGGTGGCCTACGCGACACTGACGGCCTACAGCCTGGGCATGACGGGCACGACGACGCCGTACGCCCCGCCCCTGACCTACCTGTCCGTCATCGCGACGGCCACGGCCCTGGCCTTCCTCTCCACGGCCCTCCCAGCCCGGGCCGCACAGCGGGGTGCGGCGGTCAGCCTGGGCGGAGGCGAATAGCACCACCACCGGCCGGGCGGCCGCCCCACCCTGCCCCGCCCTGCCCACCCCGCCCGGCCGCACCGGGCGGGGCGGCGGCGCTGGTCCTCCCGAGGCAGCACACCTTGACTTCCTCAGGCACCGCAGAAAGACACCTCACGCGGCTGACGGGTCAAGTTGACCTTGGCCAGCCGACCGCAAAGGCGGCCAGCAGGGTGTCTGCTCGGACTTCCAGTTCGGGTGTCAGGGCTCCCTTCACGGCCAGCCTGACCTCATCGCCGCCAACCGCGCGGGCAAGCCGAATCTCGACCTGCCTATGCTTGCCGACCAAGGGATACGAGTACCAGCCGTCGGTCCGCTCGTCGTCGGTCGCCTCGGTCGCCTCGATCGCCAAAGCCACTGTCTCCCAGTCGGTGGCATCGAAGCCGTAGCCCACGTAGTGCGACAGCAACTCCAGGAATGACCGCAGGTTGCGTTCCCAGATCCATCCGCCGACTTCTGTCATGGCTCCCCTCCGTGCTCAGGAGGACAGCTGGCATGAGCCGGATCCTCATCACACGTTCCGTCAATCGCCATGTCGTCTTCGGACACGGGTGGCACCACTGCCTCGGAGCCGCGCTCGCACGGGTGGAGGTGACCTGTGTACTGGAGTTCTTCATCACCCACGTCAGCGCAGTCGACGTGCTCGCCCCGCCCCGCCGGATCAGCTCGCACACCTTCGCGGGATGGGAAAGCGCCCCGGTGAGGCTGTGTCGTCGACCCTGAAGACGCTCAGGCTCCCCGGGACGCACCCGACAGGGGAGCGCTCCCCCGTACCGATCCCGGATCGGACCATGTCAGTGCCCGATGACAGGATCCGAGGGTGCTGATCAAGGGATACGACGATGGCCCGCTGGTGGCGGGCGAGTCACTGCTGGCCCGCCTGGGTTTTTGGTCGAACTACCTTCTGGCGATGTGCATTGACGGGGCGTGTGCCGAGCGGCCGGCTCCGGAGTGGTTCGGCGACGACGGCGCCGATGCGGACGCCATGTCCGAGGTTCTCTTCGATCCCGAACACTGGCCGGCGTTCCGGCTGCCGGCCGAAGATGGCCCCGGAGCTGTGGTGATCTGCCGCAACCTGGTTGGCGACTACGGCACCGACTACCTCCTCACCCCTCCGGACAGGAGCTACGCCCAGCAGATAGCCGGCCGGGAAGGAGATTTATCAGGGATTGGCCTGACATGGCACGAACTGGTCCGCATCGCTGACAACCCTTCCACCGCGATCGAAGGCGTCCAGGACACAGCCGCCCGCCTGCTGCTGGTCCTTCCTCTCCTTACCGACCCGGACCTGCCAGAGGCAGCCTCGGCAAGGATCACCGCCGCCCTGACCGCGGTCGGCGCGCCGCAAGAGATGGCATCCACCACGGCGGAGCACCTGCTTGCCCACCTGGAGAGAAGGTCCGGACACGATCCCACGTGGGAGTCTCCCCTGAGCGGCAGCTGAACGGCAGGCCAACCCTCAGAGCACCCCATGGAACGATCTTGGAATGCCTGGTGTGATTACGGTGTCGGACTCTTCCTGGATAGCCCCACCGGGCGCTACTGGTCGCGGCGTACTGGCGGACGAACTTGACGATGCGGCAGATCGCCCTGTTGTTCGGCAGCTCGAAGTCCGCAGCCCAAAGGATCATCGCCCACCTCGGTCCGACGCTCGTGCTCCAGCCCCGCAAACGGTTCGCAAGGACACCGTGCTGATCGTGGACGGCACCCTGGGGCCCACCCACGACCGCACCATCTCGGCGCAGTCGAAGAACTACTGGTACTCCACCAACCATCAGGTCGTCATCGACGCCGGCACCGGACTCGTCATGCCTCACCACGTCCGAGGCGACTCGGAGATGAGTTGGGGAACAGCCCTTAGCGGGGGATCCGGACCGTGAAGACCGTCGAACCCGGGCGGCTCGCCAGCTCGGTCGTGCCGTTGTGAGCCTGTATCAGTGATCGCGCGACCGCGAGCCCCAGGCCGCTGCCGCCGCGGTCGCGCGTGCGGGCCTTGTCCACGCGGTAGAAGCGGTCGAAGACCCGCTCCTGGTCCGGGGCCGGGATCCCGGGACCGGAGTCGGCGATCCGGACCACCGCGGCGTCCGGGCGGACGGACAGCTCCAGCGACACCGGCGTGCGGGCCGGGGTGTGCACGGCCGCGTTGGTCAGCAGATTGTCCAGGACCTGTCGGATACGGAGGCGGTCGAGCCGCATGCGTACCGGTTCGCCGTCGCCCGTCACGGACAGCGGATGCTCCGGCCGGCCCGTGCGGAACGCGTCCGCGGCCTCGTGCAGCAGTTCCGCCAGGTCCGTCTCCTCAAGCCGCAACGGGGCCTCCACGTCGGCGGCGTCGAGGCGGGCGAGCAGCAGCAGGTCGTCGAGCAGGAGACCCATCCTGGCCGCCTCGGCGCGCAGACGTGCCAGATGCCGGTCCCGTTCGGCGGGCTCGTTGGCGGCCGCGTACTGGAACAGGTCCGCGTAGCCGCGTACCGACATCAGCGGTGTACGCAGCTCGTGCGACGCGTCCGCAACGAACCGGCGCAGGCGCTGCTCCGCCTCGGTGCGCACGGCGAGCGAGTCGTCGATGTGTTCCAGCATGGTGTTGAACGCGGTGCGCAACTCCCCGACCTCCGGACCGCCGTCGTCGGAATCGACGCGCATCGGCAGCCGTGCCGACTCGGTGAAGTCGTGCGAGGTGATGTCGTGGGCCGTGCGCGCCATGTCGCTGAGCGGTTTGAGTCCGCGCCGCAGCAGCGAGCGACCCAGCACCACAAGGCCCACCAGGGCGAGCGAGAAACCGATGATCTGGACCGTGATCAGCTGGTCCATGGTCTTCTCGATGTTCTCCATGGGCGCCGCGGTGACCAGAACCACCCCGGGGCTGACCTCACAGGCACGCAGCCGGTACGCGCCCTGCCCCTCGATGTACGCGGTACGGAAGACCTCCGCCTCCCCCGAGTCGCGCTGTATCTCGGCGACGGCGGAGAGCTTTCCGGCGTCGGCCGGTACGTCACTGGGCCTGCGCAACACGGCCCGGTCGTCCGAGACCTCGTACACCGCGGTGTACCAGCGGTAGTACGGCTGCCGCTCCACCGTGCCGTGTGCCATGGCGTCCTTGGCCTGGGTGCCCTGGACCAGCTCCATCTGGTTGTTCAGCTCGTGCTCCAGATAGTCCCGCATGTACGTCGACAGCGCCGTGCCGACGACGGCGAACACGACCAGCGCGAGCGCGCCGAGGCCCAGCGCCAGCCGGGTGCCCAGGCGCAGCCCGCGGTAGGCGCTCGCCAGACGGCGGGTCACGAGACGGCGCATCACGGGGCGGCGGGGCACGAGACGGCGGATCACGACGCGACCTGCCGCACCACGTATCCGACGCCCCGCACGGTGTGGATCAGCGGTACGCCGCCGTCGTCCGGCTCGTCCAGTTTGCGGCGCAGCCGGCTGATGACCAGTTCCACGACATTGGAGCGGCCCCCGAAGCCGTACTTCCACACATGGTCGAGAATCTGCGCCTTGGTCAGTACGGTCGGCGACTTGCGCATCAGATAGCGCAGCACCTCGTACTCGGTGGGCGTGAGTGTGAGGAGCCGGTCGGCGCGCCGTACCTCGCGGGTGTCCTCGTCCATCGTCAGATCCGCCACGCGCAGTACGGAGCGCTGGAACCCCGGCCCGGCGCTGCGGCGCAGCACCGTACGCAGCCGGGCCATCAGCTCCTCCACCGCGAACGGCTTGACCAGGTAGTCGTCACCGCCCCGGGTCAGGCCCGCGACCCGGTCGGCGACGCCGTCACGCGCGGTGAGGAACACGACCGGCACCATCGTCCGGGCCGACCGCAGCCGGTCGAGGACGCCGAAGCCGTCCAGGCCGGGAAGCATCAGGTCGAGCACCACGATGTCCGGCCGGAACTCCGCCGCCCGTAGCAGTGCCTCCTCACCGGTGTGCGCGGTGATCGCCTCCCAACCCTCGTACCGGGCAACGGTCGCCACGAGGTCGGCGATGGGCGGGTCGTCGTCCACAACGAGAAGTCGCACTTTCTCCACCCACCCATAGTGCTGCACGCGCGTGCCGTCGCCCTACCGGCCGACGGCGCCGGGCCCACATCGACAGGCACTTGAAAGTTCGGCGACAGGGAAACGACAGCTCCCGGCAGGCAGGCTCGGAGTACCAGACGCCGATCAAGGAGTCGCCGCCCGTGACGACTGTCCAACGTGTTCAGCCGCCTCCCACCGCGGTCCGCCCGAAAGTGGTGGCCCGCGCCGGTCTGTACGCCCTGCTCGCGGTCAACGTGGCCGTGGTGACCGTGTTCTTCCTCCAGGCGGGGTTCGCCTCGAACGCCCTCGTCCTGCTCGGGCGCCTGGCCGGGCTCTACGCCGCCCTGCTGATGGCCTTCCAACTGCTCCTCGTCGCCCGGCTGCCGTTCTTCGACCGCCGCATCGGCATGGACCGGCTGACCTCCTGGCACCGCTGGGTCGGCTTCGGCCTCCTGTGGCTGCTGCTCGCACACGGCGTGTTCATCGTCTTCGGCTACGCCCAGTCCTCGTCGATGGGCCCGGTCGACCAACTGGTCGACCTCGCGGAGACCGTCGAGGGCGTGCTGCGCGCCGTCGTCGCCATGGCCCTGATCATGACGATCGGCGCCGTCTCGGCCCGGTACGCCCGCCGCCGACTCGCCTATGAGACCTGGCACTTCATCCACTTCTACACCTACCTCGCGGTGGTGCTGGCCTTCACCCACCAGGTCGCCGCCGGTTCCACCTTCACGGCGTCGGCCACCGCCACGGCGTACTGGTACACCCTGTGGGGCGTCGCCCTCGCCTCGGTACTCGTCGGCCGTTTCGTCCTCCCGCTGTGGCGCAACCTGCGCCACCAGCTGAGGGTGACGGCCGTCGTGCCCGAGTCCGACCATGTCGTCTCGATCTACGTCTCCGGCCGTGACCTGGACCGGCTGCCAGCCCGCGCCGGCCAGTTCTTCCTCTGGCGGTTCCTGACCAGGGACCGCTGGTGGCAGGCGAACCCCTTCTCGCTCTCGGCGGCCCCCGACGGCAACCGGCTCAGGCTCACCGCCAAGACCCTCGGCGACGGCACGGCAGCACTACGCCAACTCCAGGTGGGCACAAGGGTGTTCGCCGAGGGGCCGTACGGTGCCTTCACCACGATGCACCGCACCCGGCCGGACACCCTGTTGATCGCCGGAGGCGTCGGCATCACTCCCGTCCGCGCCCTCCTGGAGGAGCTGCACGGTCACGTCGTGCTCATCTACCGGGTGGCCACCGACCAGGACGCGGTCCTGTACGACGAGTTGACGGAACTGGCCCATGCCAAGGGTGCCCAACTGCACCTGATCACCGGGCCGTCCGTCCCCGACAAGCTGGCCCCGCGCGAACTCGCCCTGCTCGTACCGGACATCACCGCCCGGGACGTCTATGTGTGCGGACCGCCCGGCATGACCACGGCGGTGCTGCGCTCGCTGCGCCAACTCGACGTGCCCAAGCGGCAGATCCACGCCGAGCGGTTCAGCCTCGCCGGATAGCCGGATAGCCGGATGGCCGAACAGCCCAGCAGTGGAATCGAAGGGGAACACGATGAAGCGAGTACTGCCCGTCCTGGCGCTGACCGCCGCCGCGGTCATCCCGCTGTGGCGCTACGAACCATCCCTCGGTACGGCCGTCGAGGCGGCGCCCCCGATACCGGCCCCGCCGGTCACCTCGCCCGAGGCGGACGCGGAATCCGGCGCCGACGCCCCGCTGGTGGTCCGCGGCTCCACCGTCACCACCGAGAAGGGGCCCGTGGAGGTCGAGGTGACCTTCGAGGGCGACAGGATCAGCGCCGTACGCCTGCTGCGCCAGCCCAACCACCCGCAGACCACGGCCGCCGTGCCCGAACTGATCGAGGAGACGCTCTCCGCGCAGAGCGCCGACATCGACACGGTGTCCGGCGCCACGATCACCAGCGACGGGTACCGCGAGTCGCTGCAGGCCGCGATCGACGCGAAGGGTCTCTGACGTGCTGCGTGTCGACCATGTCATGGGCTTCCCCGTCTCGGTGCGCATCGACGACGGGGCCGCCGAGCCGGAGGCCGCCACGGACGAGGTCTTCGCGTGGCTGCGCCAGGTCGACGCGCGATTCAGCCCGTTCAAGCCCGGCAGCGAAGTGTCCGGCCTGGACCGGGGCGAGGTGTCGGCCGACGATCTCAGCCCGGAGCTGTCGGAGATCCTCGACCTGTGCGAGCACTACCGGATCGCGACCCGCGGCGCCTTCGACGTCCGCCTGCCCGGACGCGGCTTCGACCCCTGCGCGGTGGTGAAGGGCTGGTCGGTGCAGAGGGCGGCGGAACTGCTGTCGGCCGCAGGGGCCACCCGGTTCTGCGTGAACGCCGGGGGCGACGTCGTCGCGGCCGGCGGGCCCTGGCGTATCGGCGTGCGCCACCCCGAACGCGCCGACCGGACGTGCGCGGTACTGGAGATCACGGAAGGCGCGGTGGCCACCTCCGCCCGGTACGAACGCGGGGATCACATCCTCGACGGACGCACCGGCCGGCCGGTCACCGGGCTGCTCAGCCTGACCGTCGTCGCCGCGACGCTGACCGAGGCGGACGCCACCGCGACGGCGGCGTTCGCGATGGGCGCGGAGGGCGTGGAATGGGCCGCGTCGAGGGACGGCTGCGAGGTGTTCGTGGTGGACGAGGGGCGGCGGGTGTTCCGTACGCCCGGATTTCCAGTCGCTCGCTGACACCTGACGTCTGACACCTGACGTCTGACGCCTACTTGGGCCTGACGATGCCCATCGCCCGCTCCACCGTCTCGTCGCTCAGACTCGGCGTCGTCAGTGGCGGGTTGTCGGGGCGCCGGCGGAGGCCGTTGAGGAGAACTTCGAGGTAGCGGCGCCAGATGTCCGGCTCGCGGCCCCGGGTGAACTGGGCGGCGGCGTACAGCATGTGCTGGATGACAGGGATGTCGGAAGGAGTCACCTCCGGACGGAGATCGCCGCTTTCCTGGGCCCTGTTGATCAGGGCTACGAGGAACGGCAGCATCCCGCCGCGTGCCGTCTCGATGGGCTCGGACGTGTGCTCGCCCAGCATGAGCACTTCATGCAGACCGCGGTTCTCGGCGAGGTCGGCCGTCATCTCCGTGAGGAAGCCGACCAGACCCTGCCAGGGGTCGGGGTGGGCGAGGGCGGTCTCGGCCGACTCCTGGCGAATCCGGAGGTCTTCCTGGAACAGCGCACGGATGAGGGCTTCCTTGGTGGGGAAGCGGCGATAGACGGTTCCGACGCCGACTCCCGCGTGGTGGGCCACGTCGTCGAGCGTGACCCCCAGTCCCTGTCGACCGAAGATCTCGCGTGCCGCGTGGAGAATGCGTTCGCGGTTGAGGGCGGCGTCCCGCCGTAGCGGGCGGCCGCCCTCAACCGGAGCGCTCTGCTCGGAACTCTCCGTCATACAGCCCAGAGTAGTCCTGTTGATCAGGTTGATCAGGCCGGTTCTCGGTGTCCCCGGTCGCGGGTGATCAGCCATACGCAGCCGAGGCTGAGCAGCGTGACTCCGGTGAGATACAGGGTGATGGGCGTGGTGGAGGCCCACTCGTTGTAGAGGGCCGTGGCGACGGTCGGGGCGATGCCGCCGCCCAGGATGGACCCCAGCTGGTAGCCGAGGGAGGCCCCGCTGTAGCGGATCTCGGCCCGGTAGAGCTCGGAGAAGACCGCGGCGATCGGTCCGTAGACGATGCCCATGAACACGGCGGTGCCCAGCAGCGCGAGCAGGATCAGCGCGGAGTCGGCGGTGTCGATGAGCGGGAACAGCGTGGCCGCGCACACCACCAGACCGATCGAACCGACGGTGAGGACCGTGCGCCGGCCCTGCCGGTCGGAGAGGGCCGAGGCCCAGGGGATGACGGCGAGCCAGACCCCGGAGGCGACGAGGGTGAAGGTGAGGATCAGGTTCCGGCTCAGGTCGAGAACCGTGGTGGAGTACGACAGCAGGTAGGACATGAAGATATAGCCCACCGCGTTGATTCCGATGAATGCTCCGGCGGAAAGGATGACTTCCCGCCAGTGCTCGCGGAGCACGGATATGAAGGGCATACGGTGTTCGGTGCTCGACTGCTTGACGGCCTCGAATTCCTGGCTCTCCGAGATGGTCAGCCGAATTACCAGACCGGCCACCACCATGACGGCACTCGCCAGGAAGGGAACCCGCCATCCCCAGTCCAGGAATGCCTCATCGCTGAGGTTTGTCGTCAGACCCAGGAATACGAGGTTGGCGATGATGAGGCCGCCCGGCACGCCCATTTGCGGGAAGCTGCCGTAGAAGGCCTTCTTGCGTTCCGGGGCGTGTTCGACGGCCATGAGGACCGCGCCGCCCCACTCGCCGCCGACGCCTATGCCCTGAATGAAACGCAGTGTCACCAGCAGGATCGGCGCCCAGACGCCGATGCTGTCGTACGTGGGCAGCAACCCGATGCCGATGGTGGCGAACCCCATGGTCAGCAAGGAGATGACCAGCATGGATTTGCGGCCGACCCGGTCACCGAAGTGCCCCATGACGATGCCGCCGAGGGGGCGGGCGAGGAACCCGACCGAGTAGGTGGCGAAGGACGCCAGGGTGCCCGCCGCCGGGGACACGGAAGGGAAGAAGAGTGGGCCGAAGACTATCGCCGCGGCCATGCCGTAGATGAAGTAGTCGTACCACTCTATTGCGGTCCCTATGAAACTTGCTGTCGCTACTCGAAGCGGCCGAATTCTTCTCTGTACGGCCGGATCTGACGGGCTTCGTTCGATGGTCACGGCTGTCTCCTGGCAGGCTGAGTTTTGCCACCGTAGCTAGTACGTGAGCGCGGAAAGCTTGAGCGCGGAAAGAAAGGGCGCCGTCGCGAAGGCCGAGGGTTTCCCGGTCTGTTTTCGCGCACAGCGGCGAGAGCCTTCGGGTGCGGTGATGTCATGCTCCGAGTTGTCGGGAGAACACCGCCCCAGAGACACCGACCGAACGATTGGTCGTCTGGTGTGCGGTAAGTAAAGGGAGCCCCGTATCGCCTGTCAAGAGACCCGAACGAATGGGTTGTTGGGCCGCCGGAACCGGCCTCGCGGCCGTCTGGTCCTCCGGCCGTGGCGGTGCTACGGTCCTGAAGTGGAGAAGTCTTCTCCACTTACTGGGAGGGGCCTCGCATGGCTGTACGCGGCAGGTTCGGCGCGATCGCGGGGATCGCGCTTCTCGGCGTGGGCGCGACGGCAGGTTCGGTCGTGGGACCCGCGACATCCTCCGAAGCGACGGCGCTCGCGGCCTCGACCTCGGCCCCGACCTCGGCCTTGGCCTCGACGAACACGGTCGACTGTCCGCGATCTCCCGTCGACCCCGGCGGGCCGCCCGGCGGGGCCATTCCGATCGCGAAGACGATCAGGCCGACCAGTACGAGATCCAGCACGGTCATCATCCCGAACGGCCCCCAAATCCGTTGCGGGCGAACGGAAGTGACGATGCGTCAGGACATCACGTACGCGTCGCCCACGGCCGGGGGCGAGCGGCGCGACCTGAAGCTGGACCTGCAAGTACCGCAGACGAAAGGCCCGAAGCCCCTGGTGGTATACATCACCGGCGGCGGGTTCATCATGGCGGACAAGGCGGCCAACCTCGACCAGCGCACCTATGTGGCCGAGCAGGGCTACGCCGTGGCGAGCATCGAGTACCGCACCACGACAACCGGCTCCACGTACAGGGACGGCGTCGCGGATGTGAAGTCGGCGATCCGCTATCTGCGCGCCCACGCCGACGAGTTGGGCATCGACGCGGACAAGGTGGCCGTCTGGGGTCAGTCGGCCGGCGGCTATCTGGCGGCCATGACCGGCGCGACCAACGGCGAGGACCAGTTCGAGCAGGGCGACAACCTCGACCGGAGCAGCGACGTCCAGGCCGTCGTGGACGAGTTCGGCGCCAGTGACCTGTCGAGGATCGGCGACGACTTCGACGCGGAGACCAAGGCCGCGTACCTGGCGCCCGGCAGCTTCATCAACGCGTATGTCTTCGGCCCGAATTCGACCAGGACGGTCGCGACGGACCACGCCGCGAACAGGGCGGCCAACCCCGCCACGTACCTCGGCCGGTCGTCGGCACCCGTCATCGTGCTCCACGGCGACAACGACCACATCATCTCGCCCAGCCAGTCACTGATCCTGCTCGACGCCCTCAAGGCGAAGCGCGTGGAGGGCACTCGATACGTGGTCAAGGGAGCCGACCACGGGGACCTGTCGTTCCTCGGCGATCCCGAGGCCGGCGAGAAGTGGACCACCCGGAAGGTGATGGGCCCGATCACTCGCTTCCTGGACAAGCAACTTCGGGGCTGAGGGGGGGGGCAGCGGGCGCGGGGGCGCGGAAAAGCATGTGACCGCCGTGACGGCCGTCGCTAGAGTCCACTGCCGACTCTCGCATGGGTGGTGGCAGTGCTTTCAGACAGCCCACAACACTCTCCGGTGCGCTCGCTGTTACGCCTGTGGCCACACGTGCGACCGGTGCGCGGCCGGTTGTTCATGGCGGTGCTGCTGGCGGTCGTCGCTTCGTGCCTGGCCCTGGTCGTGCCGTTGGTCTTGAAGTGGCTGGTGGACGGCCCGGTCAGCGACGGACACGTGGCGGGGGTGTGGCTGGGCGGCGGAGTCCTCCTGCTGCTGGGGGTGGTCGAGGCCGGCATCTTCGGGGTACGTCGTTGGCTGACGGCGCGCCCGCTGGCCGCGGTTGAGGCATCGATGCGGGGCGGGCTCCACGATCATCTGCAGCGTCTGCCCGTCTCGTTCCACGACCGCTGGTCGTCGGGCCAGCTCGTGTCGCGAGGCACCGCGGACCTCGGTTCGTTGCAGGGCTTTCTGGCGCTGGCACTGCCGTTCCTGGTGGTCAACGGCGTGACGCTGCTGGTCGGTTGCGTGCTCCTGCTGGCACAGCGGTGGGTGCTCGGCCTGGTGCTGCTGGCCCCCGTGGTGCCGTTGCTGGCGGTGTGTTCCTTCCTTGAGGCGCGGTACGGGCTCGCGGCGCGCCGGGCGAGGGAGCAGGCCGGCGATCTGACCACGATGGTGGAGGAGTCGGTGCTGGGCTTCCGGGTCGTCAAGAGCTTCGGCCATCACGACCGGTTGACTCGGGCCTTCCGGCAACGGGCGCTGCGGATGCGCGGTACGGAACTGGCCAAGGCCCGCCTGCTGGCGGCCCTGTCGGCACTGCTCGCGGTACTGCCGGACGCGTCGCTGGGGGCCGTGCTGGTGCTGGGCGCGGTGGAGGTGGCTGACGGCGAGCTGTCGCCCGGGACCCTCCTGGCCTTCCTCGCCATCGCGATGGAACTGCGCCCTGCGGTGACGTCGACGGGATCGCTGCTCGCGATGAGCAGCGACGCGGCAACCGCGGCCGACCGCTACTTCGAGGTGATGGACGAGCCCGCCCCCGCCGACCACGCGCGGGCGCACCTGACCCACCGGGCCGGAACAGGAGCGGGGGCGTGGGCAAGGTCGGGGGAGGGGTCCGAGGCGGCCGCGGCCGAGGTGGTCTTCGATGACGTGGAATTCCGCTATCCGGACGCGTCCCCGGGGGAGCCGCCCGTACTCAGGGGCGTAAGCCTGCGGATCGCGCCCGGCGAGACCGTGGCCCTGGTGGGCGCCACCGGCAGCGGCAAGAGCACCCTCGTCACCTTGGTGCCGCGCCTGCACGAGCCGACCGGCGGCCGGATCCTCCTCGACGGGGCGGACGTGACGGCACTGACGCGCGACGAGCTGCGGCGTCAGATCTCCGTCGCCTTCGAGGACCCTCCGCTGTTCTCCACGACGGTCGCCGAGAACGTGCTGCTGGGAGCTGAGGACGCCGACGAGGCGGATCTCACCAGGGCCCTGGCCATCGCTCAGGCGGACGGCTTCGTCCGGGCCCTCCCGTACGGTGCGCTCACCCACGTCGGCGAGCAGGGCATGAGCCTGTCCGGCGGGCAGCGTCAGCGGCTGGCGCTCGCCCGTGCCGTCGTCGGCCGGCCCCGGCTGCTCGTCCTCGACGATCCGCTCTCCGCGCTGGACATCCACACGGAATCGCTCGTCGAGGCGGCGCTGCGACGGGTCCTGGCCACCACGACGGCCCTGGTCGTCGCACACCGGCCGTCCACCGTGCTGCTCGCCGACCGGGTCGCGCTGCTGTCCGGCGGCCGGATCACCGCCGTCGGCACCCACGACGACCTCCTGCGCACCTGCACCGAGTACGCCTCCCTGATGAGCACGTTCGCGGCCGGCGGGACCGGTGCGCGATGAGCCGACCGGGCACCGGGCACCACGGCGACCTGTGGGACAGGGACGCACTGCCCGCCCCCGAGGGAGCGGCCCGAGCGCTGCTCGTATCCCTGCTGCGCCCGCACGTACGCCGCCTCTGGCCGGCCGGCGCCCTAGTGCTGCTGCAGCGGGGCGCGGCGCTGACGGGCCCACTGCTGGTGGCGTACACGATCGACCGGGCGGTACCGGCCTGGCGTACGGGCGACCGCGGGCCGATGACCACGGTCGCGATCGGCTACCTGCTGTGCGCGCTGGCCTCCGGCGCCCTCCAGTACGCCTTCGTCGCGGTGTCCGCCCGCATCGGCCAGGACGTGCTGCTCGACCTCCGGGTCCGCGTGTTCGGGCACGCCCAGAGACTGAGCCTGGACTTCCACGAGCGCTACCCCTCCGGCCGCCTCACCTCCCGGCTCACCACTGACGTCGAGGCGCTGCGCGGACTGCTCGACGAGGGACTGGCGGCGAGCGTCACCGCCGCCGTGTCCACGGCCTACATCACGACCGCGCTGCTGTACCTCGACCGGCCACTTGGGGTGGCGGCGCTGCTCGTCATGGGACCGCTCGCCTGGACCATGCGGTCCTTCCGGCGCCGTTCGATACGTGTCTACCGCAGCAGATCGAGCGCGATCGCCTTCGTCATCGCGAGACTCGCCGAGACCCTGGGCGCCATCCGTACCGTCCAGGCGTTCCGGCGAGAAGCCGCCAACTCGGCCGCGTTCGCCGTCCTCAACGGGGAGCACCGGCGTACGAACGCCGAAGCCGGCCTGGAGATGGCCCGCTACGTCACCTCGTCACGGCTGGTCGCCAACATCGCCGTCGCCGTCCTGGTGATGTGGGGTGCCTCCCGGGTCGTCTCCGGCGGACTGGAGTTGGGCGTGTTCGCCGCGGCCGTCCTCTACCTGCGGCAGCTCTACGACAACCCCCTCAAGCTCGGCGGGGTCGCCGACGCCTACCAGTCGGCGTCCGCTTCCCTGGAGAAGATCGCCGCCCTGCTCGCCCAGCGGCCCACCGTCCCCGAACCAGCCGCCCCGAGGCCCCTCCCGCCGGCGGCCCACAGCCGAGGGCGCTCGGTGACCTTCGAGAACGTGAGCTTCGCGTACGCCACCGGAGGGGAGGCGCTGTCCGGCTTCACCCTCCACATACCCGCCGGTCAGACCGTCGCCGTGGTCGGCCCGACCGGCGCCGGCAAGTCCACCCTGGCCAAGCTCCTGGCCCGCTTCCACGACCCCCTGGACGGCCGGATCCTCATCGACGGGGAGGACCTGCGCCGGCTGTCCACGCCGGAGCTGCGCCGGACCGTGGCCATGGTCCCGCAGGACGCGTTCCTCTTCTCCGGCTCGGTGGCCGAGAACATCACCATTGGTCGCCCCGAAGCCGATGCCGAGGCCATCGCCCGCGCGGCGCGGGACATCGGGGCACACGACACCATCGCCGCGCTGCCGGACGGCTACGACACCGACGTCCGCGCACGCGGCACCCGGCTCTCGGCGGGCCAGCGGCAACTCATCGCCCTGACCCGCGCCCTGCTCGCCGAACCGGCCGTCGTGATCCTCGACGAGGCGACCTCATCCCTCGACATCCCCACCGAACGAACCGTGCACCACGCGATGCGCACCGTGCTCCGCGACCGAACAGCCCTGGTCATCGCCCACCGCCTGTCGACCGTCCAGATCGCGGACCGGGTACTGGTGATGGACGACGGACACCTGGTGGAAGACGGCCCGCCCGCCGAACTCCTCGCGCGTCAGGGCCGGTTCACGGACCTGCACCGGACCTGGTGGTCCAAGCAGCCCACGGCGCCCGAGGATCCGACGTCCTCTTCGAATGACACGCACCGCTGAAAGAACGCGACACGCACCGCTGAGAGAACGCGACACGCACCGCTGAGAGAACGCGACGCCTGCCGCTGAAAAAACGCGACGCGCGTCCTCAGCGCAGCAGGAGGTCGATGGCGACCTTCAGCCGTTCGAGGTACAACTCCCGTGACACCGACTGATGTTTGAGGCCGATCGACGCGCTGATCATCGTCTGTGCGACCGGAGGGGCCGCCTCTCGGCCGGACTCGACGGCGATCGCTTGCGTGATCAGTTCCTCGAAACGTCGCGGGGTGGTTTCGACGATCTCTCCGAGGAGGTCGGGGTTGTCCTCGATGACCACCGCCACATCCCGCGTCAGCGGGCCGACGTAGCGGCCGGCCCACTGGTCGAAGGCCGCGACGAGGCGCTCCGGGAGGGGGCGGCCGGTGTCGGCCAGGAGGCGTTCGACCGCGGTGATGTCGTGCTCCAGGGTGCGGGTGACCGCGGCACGGAACAGGGTCTCCTTCGAGGAGAAGAGGAAGTAGAGCCCGGGGCGGGAGATGCGTGCCGCGCGGGCCACCTCGTCCATCGAGGTCTTGCGGTAACCGAATCGCGCGAACGTGACCATGGCGGAGTCCAGCACCCCGGCCCGGCGGTCGGTATCGGCGACCGTCGACGGCGCGTGGGCGGGATCGGGACTGCTCATGGAGCGAGCATACGGGTGGGAGTCGTACTATACAAGTCTCGTTCAGTACGTATAGTTGGTGGCGTGACTACTCGCCGACCCATCTCCACGCGCTTCAACGCCGCCAGCACCGCGGACGAGGTGCTGGTGGATGTCGACCTCAGTGGCGTCCGTGCCGTCGTGACGGGAGCTTCCTCCGGAATCGGGAGCGAGACGGCTCGTGCGTTGACCGCCGCGGGGGCGGAGGTGACGCTCGCCGTGCGGAACACGGCCGCGGGTGACGCCGTCGCCGCCGCGATCGGGAAGTCGACCGGAGGGATCCGGCCCCGAGTGGTCCGGCTCGACCTCGCCGACAGGACCTCCGTCACGCGATTCGTCGACGCGTGGAGCGGTCCGCTGCATCTGCTGATCAACAACGCGGGCGTGGTCACCGGCGGCCTGGAACGGACCATTGAGGGCTGGGAGTTGCAGTTCGCGACAAACCATCTCGGCCACTTCGCCCTCGCCACCGGCCTGCACGACGCCCTGGCCCTGGGCGCGCCCGACCACGGCGGAGCACGGATCGTCGCGGTCAGTTCGACGGCGCACATGCGTTCCGGCATTGACTTCGACGACCTTCACTTCGAGCGACGCGATTACGACCCGCAGATCGCATACGCCCAGTCGAAGACGGCGAACTCCCTCTTCGCCGTCGAGGCGACCCGCCTCTGGGCGTCCGAGGGCATCGTCGCCAACGCGGTGAACCCCGGCGGTGTCGCGACGGGACTGCAGCGGAACTTCACCACGCGACAGAGGGAATCACTGGACGCGGTCGAGGCCGCCGGAGTCTTCACATATAAAACGGTCGAGCAGGGGGCCGCGACCAGCGTCGTCGCGGCCGTCGCCCCGGAGTTCGCCCACTCCGGAGGCCACTACCTCGACGATGCGCAGGAGGCGTACACCGTGCCGAACGACGCCGACCTCGCGCGGCACCCGCACGGCGTCAAGGAATGGGCGCTCGATCCCGCGACCGCCAAGCGCCTCTGGGCGGTCTCGACCGACCTGCTCCGCACCGCCGACCGTGCCGCGTGGGGTGTCCAGGGGCACCCGTCTGTCTGACCGTCGGCCGGTTCAGCGGCCGGTGGAGCCGTCGATCTGTTCGCGGAGGATGTCGGCGTGGCCCGCGTGGCGCCCGGTTTCCTCGATCATGTGGGCCAGAACCCAGCGCATCGTCGGCGCGGAGGCCGGGCGCGGGGGGTGGGGGATGGGCAGGCTCAGGTCCGGGCAGGCTTCGATCACCCGGTTCGCCTGCTCGACGGCGGTCCGGTAGTCGGCGAGCAGTTGCTCCGCCGTCTCCTCGGAGGTGGGCCGCATGCTCGCGGCCCAGTCGCCTGTGTCCTCGCCGAGGAAGTAAAACCGTTCGACGACGGTGAGGTGTTTGACCAGTCCCAGGACGCTGGTGCCCGAGGGCACACCGGGGGTGCGGACCTGCGGTTCCGGTGCTCCCGTCGCCTTGCTCGCTACCGCGCTCCGCAGATGGTCGAGAAAGCCGAGCAGAGTGGTCTTCTCGTCGGCGCCGGCGCGTGGGGGCTTGGTGTCGGCCATGCGGTCCCTCCTCGGGGGTGGGGCGGGGGTGGGGGCGATTCAGGGTCGGTCCGGTCCGGCGCGCCCAGCCACTGATCGCCGGGGACCGATCACGGAGCCACCATGCGCAGGCGTAGACCGTCGCGGCAAATATCCATGCCGGAATGGCAACTCCTTTCCGTCCTCATGTCGAACGGAGGGGTGATGTCATGCCGAGCCGGCGCGCCCTTCGCCGTTCACGGTGCGGGAACGCTCGATCAGGCCGATCATCGTCCGCCGGAAGTCGAGGCGCTGCCGCTCGGTCCAGCCATCGGTCAGCCGGTCGAAGACCTGCTCCTGCCAGTCATGCGCGTCAGCAAGCATCGTGTGCCCGCGCGAGGTCACCGTCGCCCGGCGTTGCCGACCGTCGGACGCCGACGCTCGCAACTCCAGGTACCCGGCGTCCGCCGCGCTTCTCACCAGCCGCGACGCCCCGCTCTGGTCCACGCCGATCTCGTGCGCGATCGCGTTGACGGTTGCCGCACTCCCGCGCCGGGTGAGGGTGTGGACGGCCTCGGTGACGAGTACGAGCCGGCCCCTCTCGGCGGTCTGACCCTCCGTGGCCGACGCCCTGCGTGACCAGTGGCGTACGAACTCGAACAGCGTCTGTCCCGGCCCGGGTTCGGAGTCTCCCGGGGTCACGTCGTGGCTCCGGCGCGGCCCGCTCATTCCGTGGCCGCCATCTCCCGGCAGATGTAGGCCAGTTCGAGTGCGGACCTGAGGTCGGGCAGGCGCAGGGCGGCGGACACCTTCTCCCCGGTTACGCGGAACACCGTGGCCACCCTGGTCGGGGCCTGGCTCTCGGGCCAGGTGGCGTCCGCCTCCACGACCATGAGGCGTTCGCTGATCGGGTGCCACGACCTCGGCACCAGTCTGATCCCGGAACGCGCCACCCACTCGGCGAACTGCTCGGGCGTGATCGGACCCGCCCCCTTCGGACCCAGAACGACGACCGGATCGCCGACCGCCTTCGAAGACCGGTCCAGGTCGCCGTCGTTCACGCTCGCGTGCCACTCGTTGATGGCTTCTTCCACGGTTGACTCCATGGCGAAAGTCTATGCGAATCGCATACATCGGTCGACACGGGAGTCCGGTCCGCCCCCCGGTCCGCCCCGGCCGGCCCACCCCCTCCCACCCCCTCCCGCCCCCTATCAACGGCTGCGGAAGGGGCCGGGCCGATATTCTCAACTCCCCGATCACCACTGGGAATCCACCAAGGAGAACACCGCATGAGCGCGACACCTCTGCCCGCGATCGTCCCCGAGCGGACCGCCCTGCTGGCGATGGACTTCCAGAACGGGACCGTCCCGCGCGCCCCCGAGCCCGACGCCCTGATAGACCGGATCAAGGGGGCCATCGCGGACGTCCGTGCCGTCGGCGGCACCATCGGCCACGTGCGCGCCGGGTTCACCGAGGACGAGTGGGCGGCGGTCCCTGAGACCAACAAGCACTTCACCGCTGTCGTCGCCGCGAAGCGGCTGCACCACGAGGACACCCTTACGCAGATCGACGAGCGCGTCGCCCCCGAGGACGGCGACATCGTCGTACGCAAGATCCGCGTCGGTGCGGGCTCGACCACCGATCTCCACGAGCAGTTGGGGGCGCGTGGAATCGACACGCTGATCCTCGCCGGGCTCAGCACCAGCGGCGTCGTCCTGTCCACCTTCATGGACGCCATCGACCGCGACTACCGCGTCTTCATCCTGTCCGACGGGGGCGCCGACCTCGACCCCGAGGTCCATCGCGTCCTGGTCGAGAAGGTGTTCCCGAACCGGGGTGGCTATGTCATCGACACCGCCGAGCTGCGCGAGCTGCTCAAGTCCGGCTGACGTTCCCCGAAGCCGGCGTGGGCCTCGTACGGCGGCGGGCGGCCGGCACGCGAACGACGACGCCGGCCCCGGGAGCCTGGTGGCTGGGCCCGGGGCCGGCGGCGCCGTCGTTCGGCGGTGCGGTGTCGTGCGCGGTCAGACGCCGACGCCGAAGTCCGTCGCGATGCCGGAGAGGCCGGAGGCGTAACCCTGGCCCACCGCACGGAACTTCCACTCCGCGCCGTTGCGGTACAGCTCGCCGAAGACCATCGCGGTCTCCGTCGAGGCGTCCTCGGTGAGGTCGTAGCGCGCGAGTTCGGCGCCGCCGTCCTGGTTCACCACGCGGATGAACGCGTTACGGACCTGGCCGAAGCTCTGGCCGCGGGACTCCGCCTCGTGGATCGAGACCGGGAAGACGATCTTGTCGACGTCGGCGGGGACACCCGCGAGGTTGACCTTCAGCGACTCGTCGTCGCCCTCGCCCTCACCGGTGAGGTTGTCACCGGTGTGCTCGACCGAACCGTCAGGGCTCTTGAGGTTGTTGTAGAAGATGAAGTGCTGGTCGGAGGGGACCTTGCCGGCCGCGTTGACCAGCAGCGCGCTCGCGTCGAGGTCGAAGTCCGCGCCGGTCGTGCTGCGCGCGTCCCAGCCCAGGCCGATGAGCACCGCCGTCAGGCCCGGGGCCTCCTTGCTGAGCGAAACGTTGCCGCCTTTGGAGAGGGAAACTCCCACGATCTTCTCCTGGTGCTCGATGGTATGGACTGATCAAAATCTACAACACTGTAGAAATTGCGACACAGGTGACTCAGCCATCCACGGGCCCGGCACGGGGAAAGGGCTTGCCCCCGGTGTACTGCGGGCGCCCTAAGGGCAACTTCGTCATGAAAACCGACGGCGTTGTCGGGTTTGTGGCGTCCGCTGTCACGTCCGTCTCAATAAGTTGCGCCTGCCGCCCCGCTTCCCGATGGGGCGGCGGGGGTGGATTTCGAGATGACGGTTACCAATGACGCGAACGGCGTGGACGGTGGCGACAGAGCCGACGGCGGGGGCAGGGCGGACGCCGGCGACAGACCCGACGCGGGCGGGGCCCGCTGCCGTATCGACGTCGGCGCCGACGGTACGTACAGCTGGCGGGTGGTCGCGCAGAACGGCCGCGTGGTCGCGGTGTCCGCGCGGCCGTTCCAGGAGTACGGCAACTGCCGCCGCTCCTTCGAGGCGCTGTGCCGCGGTCGCGCGCAGCTCGCGGGCGCCGTGCAGCACACCCCGGGAGGCAACGGCTGGATGTGGTTATTACGTGACGCCGAAGGCGGCGTCGTCGCCGTCTCGGCGCGCCCCTATGAGCGGCACTCGACCTGCCGCGCGGCCGGGCAGCGGTTCCGCGCCCTGCTGACCGAAATGGTGGAGGTAACGGGAAGTTGCCCTTAGGGCACACCTCGTTCACATCTCGGTGCGCGCGCGTCAATCGCGCACCGGGAGCGTCGGCCGCGTGACGAGAAGAGCGAGTGGGGCGGAAGCGGACGTGCCCCGGAGGCTGTACGCGGACCCCGGCCTGCCCGACCGTGTTTTCCGGGGAGTCGCCCGCGGCGGGGGCGGACTGGTGCTCGCCGTCATGCTGCTGGTCGGCGGGTTCCTGCTGTACCGGGCCTGGCAGGCGCTGTCCAGGGCGGGTTGGTCGTTCCTGACGACCGAGGCCTGGGAACCGGACGCCGGCCGCTTCGGGATCGCGGCCGTACTGGTCGGGACCGTGCTGATCGCGGTGGTCGCGATCGTCGTCGCCGTACCGCTCGCGATCGGCGGGGCGCTCTACATATCGGAGTACGCCCCGCCCCGGCTGCGCCAGACGCTGATCGGTGTCGTCGATCTGATGGCGGCCGTGCCGTCCGTCGTCTACGGCCTGTGGGGCCTGTTCTTCTTCGAGGGCCAGATCCTGCCCACCGCCCGCTGGATCGCCACCTACCTGGGCTGGATCCCGGTCTTCCGGGTGGCCGGGGCCGACCCGACCGATCCGCTCGCCCCGGAGACCGTCTACACCTCGTCAACTCTCATAGCGGGCGTGGTCGTTGCCCTGATGGTCGCGCCGATCGCGTGCTCGGTGATGCGCGAGGTGTTCTCGCAGGCGCCGGTGGGGGAGCGCGAGGGCGCGTTCGCGCTGGGGGCCACCCGCTGGGGCATGATCTCCAGCGTCGTCCTGCCGTTCGGCAAGGGCGGCATGATCGGCGGCACGATGCTCGGGCTCGGCCGCGCGCTGGGCGAGACCATCGGGGTCTACCTGATCATCTCGCCGGTCTTCGAGATCCAGTGGCATGTGCTGCAGAGCGGCGCCAGTTCGGTCGCCGCGCTGATCGCCCTGCGCTACGGCGAGGCCAGCCAGTTCGGCATGTCGGCCCTGATGGCCGCGGGGTTCGCCCTCTTCCTGATGACCCTCGTCGTCAACTTCGCCGCGTCGTCGATCGTCGCCCGCAGCCGCTCCGGCGCGGCGAGCGAATGAGGCCGGCGCGAATGAGACCGGCGCGAATGAGCGAAGTGCACGGGACCGAGCAGGCCGACGAGTCGATGAGGGGACAGCACAGATGACCATCGCGCCGGAGAGACCGGCCACGCCCGGCGGCAACGCACCGGGCAGTCCCGGTTCGGGCAGTCCCGGTCCGAATCTACGCGCGCCGACCGTGGGGGAGCGGCGGCGCTCGCGGAGCCGGCTGCGCGCCACCGACGTGTACGCCCTGCTGGGTGCCGCTGCCGCCGCCCTGTCGCTCACCGGGCTGCTCTTCACCCGGCTGCTGCCGTTCAGCGGGACCGTCGGCTTCCTCACCGTCGCGTACGTCCTGTTCCTGCTGCTCTACGGCCTGTTGGTCTCCTTCGACGAGGACGGACCGGCGGTACGTGACCGGATCGCCGCCGTCGTCGTACAGAGCCTCGGCCTGGTGATGGTGACCGCGCTCGCCTGCGTCGTCGTCTACACGCTGTGGGAGGGCCGCAAGGCGCTGCCACACCTGAACTTCTTCACCCAGGACATGGCCGAGGCGGGGCCGCTCGACCCGCTGACGGCCGGCGGCATCCTGCACGCGATCCTCGGCACCCTGGAACAGATCGCCATCGCGCTCGCCATCACCGTGCCGACCGGGCTGCTCTGCGCGGTCTTCCTCAACGAAGTGCCGGGCCGCTTCGCCCGGTTCGTACGGACCGTCGTCGAGGCGATGACCGCGCTGCCGTCGATCGTCGCGGGCCTGTTCATCTACGCGACGATCATCCTCGCGCTCGGCTTCGACCGGTCCGGGTTCGCCGCGTCCCTCGCGCTCGCCGTGATGATGCTGCCGATCATCATCCGGGCGGCCGACGTGGTGATCCGGCTGGTGCCGGGGAATCTGCGCGAAGCGGCGTACGCGCTCGGTACGTCGCGCTGGCGCACCGTCTGGCACGTGGTGCTGCCGACCGCCCGCTCCGGTCTGACGACCTCCGTGATCCTCGGCACCGCGCGCGGGGTCGGCGAGACCTCGCCGGTGCTGCTCACCGCCGGATTCACCGCCGAGGCGAACGTCGACCCGTTCTCGGGGCCGCAGGTGTCGTTGCCGCTCGCCACCTTCGAGTTCGTCAAGTCGCCCGAACCCACCATGATTGCGCGCGGTTTCGGTACGGCGGCGGTGCTGATGGCCCTGGTCCTGCTGCTGTTCGTCGTCGCCCGTGTCATCGGCGGGCGCGGGCCGGGGCAGTTGACGCGCCGTCAGGAGCACCGGCGGGTACGGGCCTCCCGGCAGGACGCCGAGCGATTCGCCGCCCGAGCCGCCCGAGCCGCGCGAGTCGCCCCAGCGGGCGGTCCGAGCGGCCCCGGAGGTCCGGGCGGCCCCGGTCCCAACTCCCTCACCAAGCAGCCGAGTCCACCCCGTACACCCAGAAGGAGTGCCCCGTGAGACCGGCCACCGTCTCCCGACTCGCCCTGGCGGTAGCCGCGTTGCTCTGCGCGCTGCTCGCCTTCCACGCGCCGGCCGCCGAGGCCGCCTCGTACACCAAGATCAGCGGCGCGGGCTCCACCTGGAGCTCCAACGCGCTCGACCAGTGGCGCCGCAACGTCGCCTCCAACAGCGGCATGACCGTCAACTACGCCGCGCTCGGCTCCTCGGTCGGCCGTGAGCAGTTCAAGAACGGCACGGCCGACTTCGCCGTCTCCGAGATCCCGTACGGGCTGACGGAGGCCGGCGCCACGGACGCGCCGCCCAAGCGCGGCTACGCCTACATGCCGATCGTCGCGGGCGGCACCGCCTTCATGTACAACCTCAAGATCGGTGGCAAGAAGGTCACCAATCTACGGCTGTCCGGGGAGGTCGTCACCAAGATCTTCACCGGGAAGATCACCATGTGGAACGCCCCGGAGATCCGGAGCGACAATCCCGGGCTCAATCTCCCCGCGCGCCGCGTCATCCCGGTGGTGCGCTCCGACGGCTCAGGTACGACGGCCCAGTTGACCACCTGGATGTCCAAGCAGCACGCCGGTCTGTGGAACGACTACTGCGGCCGGGCGGGACGGTCCACCCCCTGCGGGATGACCTCGTACTTCCCCGTCGTGCCCGGCTCGTCGCACATCGCCAAGTCCGGCTCGCTCGGCGTCTCCGGCTTCACCAAGCAGGGGCACGCCGAAGGGGCGATCACCTACGTCGAGTACTCGTACGCGATCACGACCGGCTTCCCGGTGGCGAAGATGCTCAACTCCGCCGGTTACTACGTCGAACCGACCGCGTCGAGTGTCGCCGTGGCGCTGATGAAGGCCCGCATCAACGAGGACAAGACCTCGCCGAACTATCTGACCCAGATCCTCGACGGCGTCTACCGGTCGCCCGACCGCCGCACCTACACGCTCTCCAGCTACAGCTACATGATCGTGCCGACCAAGACCGAACAGCCCTTCACCACCGCCAAGGGCAAGACGCTCGGCACGTTCGCCAACTACTTCCTCTGCGACGGCCAGCAACAGGCCGAGGAACTGGGCTACTCGCCGCTGCCGAAGAACCTCGTCCAGGCAGGATTCACCCAGGTCCGCAAGATCCCCGGAGCGCCCACCGGCAGCATCGACATCGCGAAGTGCCGCAACCCCACCTTCTCCGCCGACGGTTCCAACACCCTCGCCAAGAACGCCCCGTACCCGAAAGCGTGCGACAAGCGCGGGCCGACGCAATGCGCGGACGGTACGGCCGGCGCCAAGGAGAAGACACCCGTCAAACCCGCTGCCTCGGGCGGCGGTTCGGGCGGCGGGACCGGCGGCGCGGGTACGGGCGGCACCGCCGGTACGACCGGCTCCGGCGGCGCCACGGGCGGCGCGGCCACGGCGGGCACGGCGGGCGCGTCCACCGCCGGCAGCACCACAGGTGCGGGAGGGGCCTCCGGCGACACGGCAGGCAGCGCGGCCGGCGGCGTCATCGACCCGGACACCGGCGAACTGATCGGCGGCGACGGCGCCGGAGACTCCTCCGTCGTCGGCAACCCGGTCACGCTCGCCGCCGGCGAGTCGGGCGGCCTGCGCGGCGTACTCATGGCCCTGTCGGCCGTCCTGCTGCTCGGCGTGGTCGTCGGGCCCCCACTCACCGCACGCGCCCTGGCCGCGCGCACCCGACGCAAGGAAGGCTTCCGATGAGCAGGGCCACATCTGTACGGATACGGCTGACGACAGGCGTCGCCGCGCTGCTCGCCGCCCTCGTGGTGGCGCTGCTCCCGCTGCCCGCCACGACCACCCCGGCGCAGGCGGCGGACTCGGCGCGGGCGGCGGACTCCGAGCGGGCGGCCTCACGGGCTGCCGACTCCGCGGTGACCGTGACCGGCAAGAAGGGGAAGTACGACGACTTCTCCTCCCTCAAGGTCACCGTCCACCAGACCGAGCAACTGCGCGCGCAGGGCGTGCGCGTCAGCTGGACCGGAGCCAGGCCCACCGAGACCGGCTTCAGGCACAACTACCTTCAGCTGATGCAGTGCTGGGGCGACGACCCGGCCGGGCCCAGCCGCGAGCAGTGCCAGTTCGGCGGCAGCGGCGTAACGAGCAGCGGCGGCGGGTGGACCTCGCTGCGGCAGATCGACGGGGCCCCCGACCCGGCGGAGACGGAGTACGTCGACAACGGCCAGGGCGAGAGTTACGTACCGTTCCGCCCCGCCAACGGCGACCCGCCGACCACCGGTTCACGCGACTGGACCTACTTCGGGAACCTCGACACCAACGAGGAGCCGTACGCGATCACCCACGGGGACGGCACGGGCGAGTTCACCTTCCCCATGTACACCGACCAGGAGGCCGACCAGCTCGGCTGCGGTGCCCCCGTGAAACAGGGGAGCACCGTCAAGGGGCGGTCCTGCTGGCTGGTGATCGTGCCGCGCGGCGACCACGACGTCGACGGGACGGCCGGCGGCACGGCCACCCCGCTCCTGTCCTCCCCGCTCACCGCCTCCAACTGGGCGCAGCGGATGGTCGTCCCGCTCGACTTCCTGCCCGTCGGCAACAGCTGTCCGGCCGACCGGGCGGAGCGCCGGGTGATCGGTTCTGAGCTGTTGACCGACGCCATCTCGTCCTGGCAGCCCGCGGTCTGCTCGTCCCCCGGCGGTGCCAAGTTCGCGTTCAGCCAGAGCGGTGAGGGCGGGGCCAGGGACACGATCTCCCGTCCGGCCGCCGGTGCGCCCGGACTCGCCTTCACCGTCGATCCGGTCGAGGCACCGTCGGACGGACCCGACGTGGTCCACGCGCCCGTCGCGGTGAGCGGCCTCGCGGTCGGCTTCTTCATCGAGCTGCCCGACTCCGGACAGCTCACGTCGATGAGACTCACCCCCAGACTGCTGGCCAAACTGCTCACCTCCTCGTACCAGAAAGACGTGACACGAAGCCGCCGGGAAATACCCGAGCATGTCAAGGACAGTCCACCGAGTCTTTTCCACGACCCGGAATTCAAGGCGATGAACCCGGAGTTCAAGGACTGGGGGCCGACGTCCCTGCCGCCCATGAGTCTTATGGTGCAGCTCGCCAACACGGACACCACGCGAATGGCCTGGCAGTGGCTCAGGTCGGACCGTGAGGCGAAGGAATTCCTGTCGGGCACCGCCGACCCCTGGGGCATGAAAGTCAATCCGTTCTTCGCGAACATCGGCCTGGCCACCGACGAGTCCGTGTCGGACTTCCCCAAGGCGGACCCGACCCGGACCACGGTGACCATCGACGGCACAGACCTGGAGTACGGGACCACCGATGTCGCCCCGTACGTCCAGGACATGCACGACGGCGCGCTGCGCACCCGGCGCGGCAACAACCTGGAAACCACCACGCCCGCCGCGGGCAGCAACGGCTCGCCCGCCAAACTGGTCAACACCCCGCCGCTCCCCGGTGAACGGATGGTCCTCGCGCTCGTGGACGCCGCGTCGGCCGCGCGGTACGGCCTCCAGACGGCGGCCCTGCGCAATGCCGACGGCAGGTTCGTCACCCCCACCACGAGTTCTCTGCTCGCGGGTGTGGCGGCCATGAAGAACTCTCCGGTGCCGGGCGTGCTCGGGACCGACCCGGGCGCGGCGAAGGGCGATGCCTACCCGCTGGCCTCGGTCGTGTACGCGGCCGGGTTCACCAACACCCCTGCGGCGGACCGCAAGGACTACGCCGGTCTCGTCCGGTACGCCGTCGGTGACGGCCAGGCACCCGGTGTCTCGCCGGGCCAGCTCCCGCCCGGCTACGCCCCGCTGCCCGCGGCCTTGCGCACCCAGGCGCTGGCGGCGGCCGACCGCCTGCAGAACGCGAAGGAGGCCGGGGAGGACGGCGACACCGCCGGCGGCGGAGACGGCGCGGCCCGGACCGGGTCGTCGGGAGGCGGGTCCATCGGTGGCCTCGACGGCGGGGCCGGCGCCTCCGGCGGAGCCGCGGGCGGCGGCGACCCGGCCACCGGCCCGGACGCGGACCCGGACGCCGGAGCATCGCCCGACGCGAGCGCGACACCGCCCGACCCGGACAAGCAGAACGTGGCCGAGTCCGGCGGACTGACCCCCTCCACCGTCCTCGGGATCATCCGCTGGGTGCTGCTCGGCGTGCTCGTCGCGGGCGGCCTGGCGGCCCTTTCCGGTCCGATACTGCTGCGCCTTTCGGCCCGGAAATCAGGGCCGGGTTCTCCAGGAGTCATCTAGGAAATCATCTCGTAACCTGAACAACCTTATGAGTTGGTGGTCGGCGGTCACCGAATACGGAAAGGTAATCGGTGGCCGGTCGACGGGCCGGTGAATCAAGAATTCAGAATTCTGCGCCACTGCGTTCCGTGCTTTTTCGGTCTCGCGATTCAGTGTTGTCGCTTGAGCGTCCATTCCTCGTATCCGTAATGACGGAGGAGAACAGAAGTGAACGTCAAGTCCCGCGCACGCATCGGTGCCCTCGTCGGCGCCACCGCCCTCGCCCTCGGCGCCCTGGCGGTTCCGGCCTCCGCCGACCCCGGCACCGGTAACTACCGGGTGCTCGCCGGTGTCGGCTCGGACACCACCCAGGACGTGCTGAATGGTCTGGGCACCGCCATCGACAGTGGCAGCCTCATCGCCTCGTACAACGCCACCGGTTCGACGACCGTCAAGACGCGTGCGGCCAACTGCGTGATCCCGCGCCCCAACGGCTCCTCGGCCGGCATCACCGCGCTGAACAACGCGATCGACAACAACACCGGCTGCATCGACTTCGCGCGCTCCTCGCGCGGTGTGGCCAACACCTCGACGACCGACCTGACCTTCGTCCCGTTCGGCAAGGACGCGGTGACCTTCGCGGTCCGCAGCAACAGCGCGCTGCCCAAGGCGCTGACGACCGCCCAGCTCAAGTCCGTCTACACCTGCGCCACCACCTCGCTGAACGGTGTGGCGCTCACCCCGCTGCTGCCCCAGGCCGGCTCCGGCACCCGTTCCTTCTTCCTGACCTCGCTGGGCCTGACCGAGGCCACCTTCGGCCCGTGTGTCGACGACACCGTCCAGGAGCACAACGGCGAGGCACTGAACAGCGCCGGCGATATCGCCCCGTACTCGATCGCCCAGTACATCGCGCAGGGCAACCAGCCCGGCGACGTCATCGACCGTCGCGGCCTCGCCGTGCTCGGCTCGGTGAACGGCATCCGGCCGACGCTGACCAACGGCACGCTGAACACCGCCTTCCCGTTCAACCGTGACGTCTACAACGTCGTCCCGACCGCCAAGCTGACCAACGCCACCATCGCCGCCACGTTCGTCGGCACGTCCTCCAAGGTCTGCGCGCAGAGCGCCGTCATCCAGGAGTACGGCTTCGGAACGATCGCCAACTGCGGCAGCACCACCACCAAGGGTGAGAGCTGATCACCATCAGCTGACCGCGCACCGGCCGGGCACCCCTCAGGGGTGCCCGGCCCCACGGCGTACCCCGGCACCGGGACACGCCACCGCGCGGCACCGTCAACTCCGCCGACCAGGCCCAACTCCACCGACCCGACAGTCCCATTGGGGGGCGACCCACCATGAGAAGCACCGCACTGCCAGACACCGACGCCGACGCGCGATCGAGACCGTCCGCCGTCACCGCCCTGCTGCTCTGCTGCTCGCTGCTGCTGGCAGCGGCGGCCGCCGTCCTCGGCCTCGCCCCCCAGGCGCGGGCGGCCGAGGACCTCGGCGAGCTGACCTTCGCGACGACGTCGGGCAAGATCGCCGACAACCCGACCTTCCCGAAGGTCAGCACCGACGCGGCCTGCCCCGCGGACTTCGCGGAGCAGCTTCAGCTGGCTCTGGTCATCCCGGGCGGGGAGAGCGGCACGCTCCAGCTGGGCAAGACGAACGCCGGCGCGCCCTACGACCAGGGCCCCGTGACGGCCGACATCCCCGCCGGGTCGGCGCTGCAGACCCGGCTGGGTACGGCGGTTCCCTCGGGACTGTTCGACGGTACGTACGAGATCCGGCTCTTCTGCCGTGACGCGGGGAACGTCGGCCCCGAGTACTTCACTACCCAGATCCAGGTCACCGGCGACTCGTGGGCCGTCAAGGCCGCCGCCACCACGCCGACCACCACGAGCCTCACCGCGACTCCCGCGGGCACGGCGCCCGCCGGGGCCGAGGTCACGCTCAAGGCCGCCGTCACTCCCGGTGACACGGCGGGCAAGGTGACGTTCCTCGACGGCACCGACGTGCTGGGCGCGGTCGATGTCGCCTCCGGGGCCGCCGAGTTGAAGACGTCCGCGCTCACCGCCGGTGCGCACTCGCTGACCGCGAAGTTCGTCCCGGCCGACCCGGCCGCGTTCGACCCGTCCGAGTCCCCGGCCGCCGACTACACGATCACCGAGGCCGGTTCGTCGCCCCCGCCGGACCCCGACCCGACCGACGAACCGGTGGACCTCGACGTCACCGACGAGGACGGCACACCGCTGGACGTCAACCCGACGCTCACCGCCGGACAGAAAGTCCTCGTGACCGCCCGTGGTTACACCAAGGACGCCAAGGTCAAGGTGGTGCTCACGGGCAGCGAGGAGACCTTCAACGACGCCACCGCCGACTCCGAAGGCACCGTTCCCGACTACGAGTTCACCGTGCCGGACCCGCTGGCGGACGGTTCGTACACCCTCACGCTCACCGAGGACAAGGCGGAGGGCCACCTCGTCGAGTTCGTCTTCAGCCTCGGCGAGGCACCCGGCCCCGACCCAAGTCCGAGCCCGTCGGACAGCGCCGACGGCGGGGCGACCGGGGGCTCGACGGAGGGTTCGGGCGGCGGTGACACCGGCGGCTCGGGTGGTTCCGGCGGGGGCGACGACGGTGGCGGTACGGGGCCGCTCGCGTCGACCGGCAGCAGCGCGCTGACGCTGGGGCTGGCCGCGCTCTCCCTGTGCGGGCTGGGCACGCTGTTCGTGCTGCGGGCCCGGCGCGGGGGCCTGTTGAGGTTCTGAGGTACGGGGGTGGGCCGGGGCTTCAGACAGGCCCCCGCCCACCCCCGCCCACCCCCGCCCCCGCCTTCTCCCCGTCCCAGTCCCCGTCCCAGTCCCCTTCCCGATCCCCGTCCGTGTCCCGTCCGCGAGGAGCGCACCCGACGTGACGACCGTGCTGACCCCGCCACCCGCCCCACCGCCCCCGCCGCCCGTCGCGGCCGTAGCGCCACGTCCGGGCTCGGGCTCCGGCTCCGGTTCGGGCTCCGGACCCGGCTCCGGGGACGACCGACCCCCGCCCCGCCCCGGACTCGCGCTCGCCGGGGCGGCCCTGTGCGTGCTCGCCGCCGTACTGCTCGGCTTCGCCGCCAACCTCACCGTCGTCGGACACCTCCAGCACGCCCGCGACCAGCAGACCGGATACGACGAGCTGCGCAAACAACTCGCCCTCGGCACCGCCCCGGTGGGCCAGCGGACCTTCGACGGGAAGACCCTCGCCATGGGCGCACCCGTCGCACTCCTGCGCATTCCCTCCATCGGACTGCGCGAGGTCGTCGCCGAGGGCACCACGTCCGGCGTCCTCATGTCGGGCCCCGGCCACCGCCGTGACACCGCGCTGCCCGGCCAGGAGGGCACCAGCGTGATCATGGGCCGCCAGTGGGGTTACGGCAGCCCGTTCAACGCACTGGGAAAGCTGACACCCGGCACGTCGATCGAGGTGACGACCGGTCAGGGCAAGGCGGTGTACGAGGTGTTGGGCGTCCGCCACCCAGGCGACAAGCTGCCCACCCCCCTCGCCCAGGGCCGTGGCCGGCTCACCCTCATGACCGCGTCGGGCCCCGCGTACACCCCCGCCGGTGTGCTGCGCGTCGACGCAGCGCTCACCACTCCGATCCAGCCCAGCCCGCCCCGGCCGCTGCGCAGCGGCTGGATCGGCCCCGCCGAGGAGGCGCTCGGCGGCGACAACGGCGCCTGGCTCGTGGTCTTCCTCTGGTCGCAGGCCCTGCTGCTCGCCGTACTCGCCACCGTCTGGCTGCACCGGGTGTGGGGGACCTGGCAGACCTGGATCACCGCCGGCCCCGTGCTGACCGCACTCGGTATCGCCGTCTCCGGCGCCGCCACCCGCATCCTGCCCAACCTGCTCTGAACACAAGGGAGTTGTCCCACCATGACCGCCGTCACCACATCCCTGCCCACGACATCCCTGCCCACGGCCGCCGCGAGCAGCGGCGCGGCGTCCCCCGCGACGCTGGAAGCCGAGGAGATCTCCGCCTGGTTCGCCGACCACAAAGTCCTCGACCGCGTCTCGCTCACCATGCCGGCCCTGGAGGTCACCGCCCTCATCGGCCCGTCCGGCTGCGGCAAATCGACCTTCCTGCGCATCCTCAACCGGATGCACGAACTGATCGGCTCCGCCTCCCTCGCCGGGCGGGTGCTGCTCGACGGCGACGACATCTACGACCGTGGCCGCCGGATCACCCGGGCCCGCCGTGAGATCGGCATGGTCTTCCAGAAACCCAACCCGTTCCCCGCGATGTCCCTGTACGACAACGTCCTCGCGGGCCTGAAGCTGAACGGCATCAGGGCGGGCAGCTCCGGCAAGGACGACCTGGTCGAGGAGTGTCTGACCAAGGCCGGCCTGTGGCGCGAGGTCAAGGACCGCCTCCGCCAGCCCGGCGGCGCGCTCTCCGGCGGCCAGCAGCAACGCCTGTGCATCGCAAGGTCGTTGGCGGTACGCCCCCGGGTGCTGCTGATGGACGAACCGTGCTCCGCGCTGGACCCGACCTCCACGCGCCGTATCGAGGAGACCATCGCCGACCTCAAGGAGGAGGTCACCATCGTCATCGTCACGCACAACATGCAGCAGGCGGCCCGCGTCTCCGACCACTGCGCGTTCTTCCTCGCCGAACAGGGCACGCCCGGTGTGATCGTCGAGCACGGAACGACCGACGCGATGTTCAACTCCCCGCAGGACGCCCGGACTTCGGACTACGTGAACGGCCGCTTCGGATGATGCGAGGCGGGCGGAGCGGGCGGAGCGGGCGAGGCGGGCGGAGTGTGCGGCGCGGGCGCGGACCGGTCCTGTGCGCGCTGCTCGTCGCCCTCACCGCGTGCGGTACGTCCCCGACGTCCCCGACGCCCCAGGAGGCCGCGCGCACCGCCGCCGCACCGCCGGCCGTACAGACACCCCGGCCCGAACCCCCGACCCCGACCCCGAGTACGACGGCCGGGCTCCCGAACACGCCACGGTTCCCTCCCCGCGTACCCGAGCCGACACCGACGCCGCCCACCACCCCGAGCGCGCGGAAAGCCCCCACCGCACCGCCGACCGGGAAACCGGCCACGACCGCCACGTCCGCCCCGCCCACCGAGACCACCAAGACGACGAAGACCACCGCGACCACCCTGCGGATCGGATCCTGGTCCGCCCGCATCGTCCGCGGCGGCCAGGAAGCCGTCGACGCCTGCCGCGACGCCGTCCAGTGGGCGGGCCCGGACCTCGGCACCGAGAACGGCTACGCGATGCGTACGGCGGTCGTCGTCGGTCACGACTTCTGCGGCTTCGGACAACTCGCGACGCTGCCGATCGGCACGGAGGTCACGGTGGAGACCCCCCGCGCGACGCTCCACTACCGCGTCTACGCCCGCCACCTCACCCCGGGCCGCGGCGCCCCGGCCCACGGCCTGTACTGGGGCGACCTCACGCTCCAGTCCTGTGTGGGCCCGGACACGGGCTTCTCCTACCTGGTGCGCGTGTGACGTCCACCCCGGGCTTCCATACTGAGCACATGTGGAAGTGGTCGCTGACATCCGTGGGCGTGAACCTGCTGTTGGGAATCCCGGCCGTCGTACCGGTATGGCTGTTGTGGTACTTCGCGGCGAACTGGCCGCTCGCGGCGGTCGGTTGGACACAACGCAACCCGACGGAGAACGACGGCATGCTGCCGTGGTTTCTGGTCGGGGCGCCCCTGGTGGTCGGGTTCACGCTGCTCTGGTGGCTCGCCAACCGCCCCGTACGGCGCCGGATTCCGCTGGATTCCCCGCTGTACTGGCCGATCAGCGCGCTGGTGGCGTTGGTGCCGACGTTCGCGCTCGTGATCGTGTCCGTGCTCGTTCCCTGAGCGAACGAGCAAGCGACCGCCCGGCGACCGCCCGGCGGCCGCCCGGCCGTGTCCGATTCGTACAAGACCCCGTCTGACCAGCGCGTCTACGGTCTCCGTATGAGCACAGACACGGACCCGCGGCTGGGACTGAACAGAGCCGTCGAGTCACACCCGGCCCACGTGGTCGAGGCCGCCGGCGACCAGGACGTGGCCGCCGCCGTAAGGCTGGCCGCCGAGGAGAAGGGGGCCGTCGGTGTGCTCGCCACCGGGCACGGGCCGAGCGTGGCCGCCGACGGCGCCGTACTCGTCAATACGCGGCGGATGGACGGCGTACGCGTCGACGCCGCCCGCGCGACGGCGTGGATCGAGGCCGGCGCGCGCTGGCGTGACGTGCTGGCGCGCACCGCCCCGCACGGGCTGGCCCCGCTGAACGGCTCCAGTCCCAACGTGGGTGCCGTCGGCTATCTGGTCGGTGGCGGGGCCGGGCTGCTGGGGCGGCGGTTCGGGTTCGCCGCCGATCATGTGCGGCGGCTGCGGCTGGTCACCGCCGACGGCCGGCTCCGGGAGGTGACGGCCGACGATGACCCCGACCTCTTCTGGGCCGTACGCGGCGGCAAGGACAACTTCGGCCTGGTCGTCGGCATGGAGGTCGACCTGTTCCCGGTCTCGCGGCTGTACGGCGGCGGGCTCTACTTCCCCGGTGAGGCCACCGCCGAGGTGCTCCACGCCTACGCCGACTGGGTCCGGCAGATGCCCGAGGCCATGGCGTCGTCCGTGCTGCTGGCCCGGAACCCCGACCTGCCCGACGTACCGGAGCCGCTGCGCGGGCGATTCGTCACCCACCTCCGTATCGCCTACAGCGGCGACCCGGCGGACGGCGAGCGTCTGGTGCGTCCGCTGCGCGGCCTCCGCCCGGGGGCCCTGCTCGACACCGTGCGGGACCTGCCGTACGCCGACGTCGGTACGATCCACCACGAGCCCACGTCCGCGCCGTACGTCGCCCACGACCGCAACGTGCTGCTGAGGGAGCTGACCGCCGGCACCGTCGACACCGTCGTGGCGTTGGCCGGACCGGACTCCGGCGCGTCGTTCGTCACCGAGCTGCGGCACTTCGGCGGCGCGTACGCCCGCCCGCCGAAGGTCCCCAACTGCGTCGGAGGACGCGACGCGGCGTTCTCCCTCTTCACCGGCGCCGTCCCCGAACCGGACACCCTGCGGCGGCGCGACGACCTGCTCGCCCGGCTGCGCCCCTGGAGCACCGGCGGGATCAACCTCAACTTCGCGGGCGTCGAGGACACCGGCCCCGACCTCGTGCGCGCCGCCTACACCCCGGCCGACTTCGACCGGCTGCGGACCGTCAAGGCCCGCCACGACCCGGACAACATGTTCCGGATCAACTTCAACATCCCACCGAAGGGGGATGACACGTGATGCCACGCATCGGAATCGGACTGCCCGCCGCCGTGCCGGGCACGGACTACTCGTCCGTCGGGCACTGGGCCGCCGAGAGCGAGCGGCGGGGCTTCCACTCGCTGGGCGTGATCGACCGGCTGGTGTACGACAATCTCGACCCGCTGGTGGCGCTGGCCGCCGCGGCGGCCCGTACGGAACGTATCGAGCTGCTGACCACCGTCCTCAACGCCGGCTACCGCGCCAATCCGGTCGTCCTCGCCAAGCAGATCGACTCGGTCGAACGGCTCTCCGCGGGGCGGCTGACCGTGGGGCTCGGCATGGGCGGCTGGCCCGAGGACTACGCCGCCAGTGACGTGCCGACGGCCGGACGGGGCGCCGCCTTCGAGGCGGCCCTCGCGACGATGCGGGACGTGTGGCGCGGCGATGTCGTCGGGGCGTCCGGGCCGATCCCCGCCCTGCCGCCGGGGCGCCCGGCGCTGCTGCTGGCCGGGCTCGTGCCCGCCGGGTTCGCCCGGGCCGCCGCCCTGTCGGACGGCTGGGTGGCGCCGTCGTTCGGTCTTCGGACGCTGGAGACGGGCGTCGCCGCCGTACGCCGGGAGTGGACCCGGGTCGGACGCGCGGGGCGGCCACGGATCGTCGCCGAGCGGTACTTCTGCCTGGGGCCGGGCGCGGCGGAGACCGCCGACGCGTACGTGGCCCACTACTACGGCGCCGCGTACCTTCCCCAGATCCGTCCCGACGTCATCACCGACACCGGCCACCTGCACGAGGAGATCGACCGCCTCGGGAAGGCGGGCGCCGACGATCTGGTGCTGTTCCCCTGTTCGGGGGCGCCCGAACAGGTCGGTCTGCTGGCCGACGCCCTCGACGAGAAGAGGGAGAACGACGAGAAGAGAGAGGACGAGAAGAGAGAGAAGGAGGGAGCCCGATGACCGCCCCCGAAGGATCGGACCTCACCGAACTGGTCAACGTCGGCCGCTCCGTGGCCGGCCACTTCGCGACCATCGGCATCACCCGGATCGCGCAGCTGGCCGGCGAGGACCCGGTGGATCTGTACGAGCGGATGTCGGCGGCCGCGGGTCAACGGCACGACCCGTGCCTGCTCGACACCGTGATGTCCGCCGTGGACCAGGCCGAAGGGCTGCCGGCCCGCCCGTGGTGGCACTACACCCCCGAGCGCAAACGGCTCCAGGCCGGGCAGGGCGGGTAACCGGGCGGGGCGGCTGACGGGCCTAAGGTCTGCTGGAGTAACAGCAGGTGCTCCGGCACGTCCTTGCTGCTCCAGCACGTCCTTGAGGAGATGAACGCATGCGGACACTCTTGCGCTGCGGCGGTGAACCGGTGCTCGCCGAGGGGGAGTCGCGATGACGGCCACGCGCGCCGACGCGACCGTACGGGACCTCCTCGCCGACATCGAGACCCTCGTACGCTGCGAGTCGCCGTCGTCCGACCACGAGGCCGTCGCCCGCAGCGCGGACGCCGTGACGGCGCTCGGACGCCGGCTGCTCGGGGCCGAACCGGACCGTGTCGTGATCGACGGCAGTACGCATCTGCGGTGGCGGTTCGGCGGGACACCGCGCGTCCTGCTGCTCGGGCACCACGACACGGTGTGGCCCATGGGCACGCTGGAGACGCACCCGTACTCCGTCCGCGACGGCGTGCTGCGCGGGCCGGGCTGCTTCGACATGAAGGCGGGCGTCGTGATGGCGCTGCACGCCGCCGCGTCGGTCCGTGGCCGGGCGGGGCTGTCGATCCTGATCACCGGCGACGAGGAGTTGGGCTCGCCGTCGTCACGGAGCCTGATCGAGACGGAGGCGCGCGGCTGCGAGGCGGTGTTCGTGCTGGAGGCGTCGGCCGACGGCGGAGCGCTGAAGTGCCGCCGCAAGGGCGTGTCCCTGTACCGGATCGACGTCGAGGGACGGGCCGCGCACGCCGGGCTCGAACCGGAGAAGGGCGTGAACGCCGGGGTGGAGATCGCCCATCAGATCCTCGCCGTGGCCGCGCTCGCCGACCCGGAACGCGGCACGAGCGTCGTGCCGACCGCGCTGTCCGCCGGTACGACGACCAACACCGTTCCCGCCCGCGCGAGCGTGGCGCTCGACGTACGGGTGTGGGACGCGGCGGAACAGCGACGGGTCGACCGGGCCGTACGCGAACTCCGGCCGGTACTGGCCGACGCGCGGATCAGCATCGCGGGCGGCATCAACCGCCCGCCTCTCCAGGCGGAGGCGTCGTCGGGGCTGTTCGCCCTGGCCACGTCGCTCGCCACCGGTCTCGGCCTCGGCCCGCTCACGGCCGCCGCCGTCGGCGGCGCGTCGGACGGGAACTTCACGGCGGGCGTCGGGGTCCCCACGCTCGACGGCCTGGGCGCGGTGGGTGGCGGGGCGCACGCGGACGACGAGCACGTCGTGGTGGCCGAACTCCCGCAACGTACGGCGCTGTTGGCGGCCCTCGTCGAAGCCGTACTCGACGACGCCACCGCCGCCCCGACCCACGTCGCGCCGCGTCACGGGGATGAGCGGTGACCTCCGGGCGGTACGACGCCGGCGACGACGCCTCCGTGGCACGGTTCTACGACCGGCTCGCCGCCGACCACCACCTCATCTACGACGACTGGGACGCCGCGACGGAGCGCCAGGGCCGCGCCCTGGACGCGGTGATCCGCCCGGCCATCGGCACGGCGCCCGCCACGGTGCTGGACTGCGCGTGCGGCATCGGTACGCAGGCCGTCGGCCTCGCGCTGCGCGGCCACCGGGTCACCGGCACCGACATCAGCCCGGCCGCCGCCGCTCGCGCGGGGCGGGAGGCGGCCCGGCGAGGGCTGGAGATACCGGTGGGGGCGGCCGACATGCGGGCGCTCCCGTTCGGGGACGGTACCTTCGACGTCGTCGTGTGCGCCGACAACTCCCTGCCCCATCTCCTCACCGACGAGGACCTGTTGACCGCGCTGGGCGAGATGCGCCGCGTGCTCCGGAGCGACGGACTGCTGCTGATCAGCACCCGCCCCTACGACCGGATCCGCCCATCGCGCCCCGCCTCGACCGCCCCGCAGCTCCACGGCTCGGGCAGCGGACGCACCGTCACCTTCCAGCTCTGGGACTGGTACGAGGACAGCGGCTTCTTCCAGCCGCTGCTCACGGCGCGAAGGCGCGCCGCACGGTGAGGGCGAGCGCCGCGCGGCGGCGTGCGTGGTCGGACTCCGGCTCGTCCTTGCTCGCGGTGTACATGACGCTGGCCGGTGACCAGGTCATCGACATGGCGGTGACCATGGCGAGCACGTCCCCCGCCGGGATCGACGGATCGACGGCACCCGCCGTCTGCGCGTCGGTGATCGACCGCAGCTTCTCGTCGTCGTGCCCCGGCATGAAGTGGAACAGATCCCCGGTCGGCGTGCGTTCCAGCCGGGCCCACGTGGCGAGGCGGACCAGCTCCGGATGGACGAGATACGCGTCGTAGAGCCGGACCGCGTAGCCGGGCAGATCGTCGCCCGTGACCGGGACCGTACCGACGATCAGGTCCAGATGCTCCGCGAAGACGGCGTCGAACAACTTGTCCTTGTTGCCGAAGTACGCGTACAGCTGCGCCTTGTTGACCTGGGCGGCGGCGGAGATCCGGTCGACGCGGGCGCCCGCGATGCCGTACGCGGCGAACTCCGCCGTCGCCGCGTCGAGCAGCCGGCGGCGGGACGCCTGTCCCGCGCTGGTGATCTGTCCCGTCTTCATGGCCCCAGGCTAAGCCAACTGGTCAGTCGGCTCATTCGGCCGTTCCCGGGGACGTCCACCGGGCTGTCCCCTTGCCCTTGCCCGTTCCCTTGCCCGTTCCCCTGGCCGTTCACTTGGTCATGTCGAGGACGAAGCGGTACCGGACGTCGTTGCGCGCGAGCCGGTCGAGCGCCTCGTTGACCTGGTCCGGGCGCATGATCTCCACATCGGCGACGATGCCGTGCTCGGCGCAGAAGTCGAGCATCTCCCGCGTCTCGACGGTCCCGCCGCTCCCCGCGCCCGCCAGGGTCTTCGCACCCTGGATGAGGCTGATCGGACTGACCGTGAGGTCCCCCGGCGGGATGCCCACCACGCACAGCGTGCCGTCCATCGCGAGCGCGGACATGTACGGCTCCAGCGAGTGCGCCGCACCGACCGTGTCGAGGATCAGGTCGAAACGGCCCTTCTGGTCGGCCATCTGCTTCTCGTCCGTGGACAGCACCACGTCGTCGGCGCCGAGCGCGCGCGCCTCGTCCGCCTTGTCAGGCGTCCGGGTGAACTGGACGACCTCGGCGCCCAGCTGGTGCGCGATCTTCAGCGCGAGATGGCCGAGCCCGCCCATCCCGACGATGCCGACCGTCCGGCCGGGCGCCGCGCCCCACCGCTTCAGCGGTACGTACGTGGTGATGCCCGCGCACATCAACGGCGCGACACCGGCCGGGTCGAGCCCTTCGGGCAGGTGGTAGGTGAACTTCTCCGGCAGTACGTACTCCGAGGAGTAGCCGCCGCGTGTCGTCAGGCCGTCCTTCGGGTCGGTGTTGCCGTACGTCAGCGTCGGGAACCGCAGGCACCAGTTCTCGCGGCCGGCCAGGCACGGCGGGCAGTTGCCGCAGGAGTCGATGATGTTGCCCACCGCGACCTTGTCGCCGACGGTGAACCGGGTGACGGCGTCGCCGACCGCGGTGATCTCGCCGACCAGCTCGTGGCCCGGCACGAGCGGAAACTCGCCGCCGTGGTTGATCGCGCTGATGTCGCTGGAGCAGACGCCGCAGTACTTCACCCGTACGGCCACGTCGTCTCCGCGCAGATCACGGCGGGTGAAGTCCCAGGGCTCCAGCGGCCCGCCCTGCTGCTGCGCGGCCCATCCGGTGGCGTTCCTCATGGGGGTGGTTTCCCTTCACAGACATAAGCAACTAACTAGTTTGTTGTCGCTCAATGAAACGTACCTACGCGAGCCCTCGATAGTCAAACAAACTAGTTTGTTTATTGCCGTGGACGCCGACGCCGACGCCCAGGCTCAGCGCAGAATCCCCGCCTGCCGTGCCTCCCGCAGCCACGACGGGAACTCCGACAGCAGCCGGTCGTACAGCTCCGGATCCGAGACGCTCTCGATGTCGTCGACGGCGAAGAAGCCGACGTTGTCGACGCGCCGCCCCGCCATGGTGTCGAAGCGCTGCAGCACGCCGTAGTTGGCCCGGCCGAGCCCGACGAACTGCCAGAACACCGGCTCCTCGACGGCCGCCCGCAGCTCCGCCTCGATCTCGCGGTCGCGGTACACACCACCGTCGGAGAAGAACAGGACCAGGGTCGGCGCGGGCACGGGATTCTCACGTACGTACGCCCGCACCTCCGCGATGACCTTCTGCTCCTCGTTCTGGAAACCGACCGCACGCATGTCGACCTGCCCCGGGACCTGGCCCTTCGGCGGCTTCTTCCGGCCGAAGAGACTCATCTGCCCCACCCGCACATGCAGCCTCAGCCACTCGGGCAGCTCGCCGATCGTCAGGTCGGGCAGCCGGGCCGGGTTCGTGGCGAACGTCCACGCCTGCATCTCGCCGTCGTCGTCCAGCTGCGCCGCCACGGCCGCCATCCGCTCGGCGACGTTCTTCACCACGCCACGCGAGTACAGGGCGGTCATCGAGCCCGAGGCGTCGAGGACGAGGATGACGCGCGCGACGACACCGGTGACACCGTGCTTGTCCAGGCTGACCGCGACCTGCTCCTTGCGCAGCGAGAGGCGCTTGCGCATGTCGACGGGAAGCCGCTCCTCACCCTTGGTGAGCCGGGGACCGGGGGAGGGGCCACGGGACGGAGGCGCGGCCGGCGCCTGCGGCGGCCGGACCGGTGCCGGTGCCCGTGCCGGAACCGGCGGTGCCACAGTGGGCGGCTGCGGCTCCGGCTCCGCGTCCACCGTGATGCCGAAGTCCGTCGCCAGCCCGGCCAGCCCGCTCGCGTACCCCTGCCCGACCGCCCGGAACTTCCACCCGCCGGCCCGCCGGTACAGCTCGCCGCTCACATACGCGGTCTCCGTACCGGCCGCCATGTCGAAACGGGCCAGCTCCGCACCGGACGCCACGTCCAGCAGCAGGAGCCGCAGGCCCGGCACCTGCCCGAACGTCCCGCCGTCGGCGGACGCGCACAGCGCCACACGCTCGATGCCGGGCTCCAGCGCGGCCAGGTCCACCTCCACCGAGTCGGCGCCGGGCCGCTTGCCGAGATGGCGTACGGCGTCCGAGGCGTGGCGCGGCTGGTTGTAGAAGACGAAGTCGCCGTCGGAGCGCACCTGTCCGGTGTCCGTCAGCAGCAGCGCGGAGGCGTCCACGTCCGGGACACCGGGCCCTGCCGACCAGCTGAGGACGGCCCGCACAGCGGGGACCGTTATCGGGATATTGGCGCCTTTGCTGAGTGTCGTCACGGCAGCCAGTGTGCCCGCCGACGGACCCGAAGTCTGCGGACTTCGCAGACTCCACCGCGCCGCCCGCGCCCCGCCGCAGTACCGTGGCGACATGGGTACATGTACAGATCTCGCCAACGCGACTACTGACGTGGCGCCCCTTTCGCCCACCGACGAATGCGTCGACTGCGTCGCCCTCGACCGTCGGGACTGGGTGCATCTGCGCCTCTGTCTCACCTGCGGCCACGTCGGATGCTGCGACAGCTCACCCCTGCGCCACGCGTCCGAGCACTTCGCACAGACCGGTCACCCCGTCATGCGCTCCCTGGAGCCGGGCGAGGACTGGCGCTGGTGCTTCACCCACCAACTGCTGGGCTGACCTGCTCGGACTCGGTCCTCTGCTCGGACTCGGTCTTCTACTCGGTCTCGGCCTTGTTGTCGGCCGCGGCCTGAGCCTCGGCGTCGCCCGCCGGCTCCGAGCCGGCCGCCTCCTCCTCGATCGGCAGACACACCTGGAAGCGGGTGTCACCGGGCTTCGACGTGACCCTGAGGTCACCGTGGTGCTTGTTGACCACGATGCGGTACGAGATGTCCAGGCCCAGCCCCGTGCCCTCACCGACCTGCTTGGTGGTGAAGAACGGCTCGAAGATCCGTGGCCGGACATCCTTCGCGATACCCACCCCCGTGTCCGCGATCTCGACCATCAGCCGCGCGTCCTCACGCCAGCTGCGCACCGTGAGCGTGCCACCGTCGGGCATCGCGTCCAAGGCGTTGACGATCAGATTCGTCCACACCTGGTTCAGCTCCGCGCCGTACGCCGGGATCGACGGCAGCTCCCGGTCGTACTCCCTGACCACCCGCACGTTCTGCGGGATCTTGGCCTGGAGCATGGTCAGCGTGGCGTCGAGCAACTCGTGCACGTCGACGATCTGCAGCGGCGTGCGGTCGAGCTGCGAGTACTGCCTGGCCGCCCCGACCAGCTCCGAGATCCGCTCCACGGAGTCGTCGATCTCGCCCATCATCAGCTCGGTGTCGATGTTGTACGTGATCCAGCGCACCGCCGCGTCGAAGTGCTCCGGGCCGATCGTCCGGGCCGCCCCGGCCAGCCACGGCACCCCGATGCCCCCGGCCACCAGCGACGGCGCCAGGTCCCACGCCCCGGTGACGCCCTGCTCGTCCAGCCAGTCGCTGACCGTGTCCTCGGCGTCGGCGGCCTCCATCGCGGTCATGTCGCCGGCACCCGCGGCCGCGTGCTTGACGGCGTCGTCCTGGAGCCCCACCAGACGGTGCAGATCCGCCCCGCCGAGCCGGCCGTCGGCGATCATGGCCAGCTTGTGCCGCATGCCCGTGACCCGCTCACGCAGCCCCGCCGTCGCCCGCAGAGCGGCCGCGGCCGGATTGTTCAGCTCGTGGGTGAGACCGGCGGACAGCGACGCCAGGGCCAGCAGCCGCTCCCGTTCGTTGACGATCGCGTTGGCCGCCCGCGTACCGAAGAACAGGCCCTCCAGCAGATGCAGCGCCATCGGGAACCAGGTGCGTACCGCGTACGCGAACTCGTCGGCCGGCAGCACGTAGAACTCCGCGTCACTGACCGCGCGCAGCGTGTGCGGATACAGCTGCTCGACCCGGTCGCCCAGATACGCGCGCGTGGCGCCGCTGTACACGCCCCGCTGGTCGGTCCTGTTGACCTCGACGTCGTCGCCGTGCAGGACCCGGTTGAGCGAGAGGGCGCCGCTGAGCAGGATGAAGAAGCAGGTGGCCGGCTCGCCCTCCTTGTAGACGACCTCACCGGCCTCCCGTCGCTCGACCCGGCCGCGCTCGGCCAGCCAGTCGAGCTGTTCGGGGCTGAGCGCCTCGAACAGGAAGAGTGTGCGCAGCTCGTCCGGTGTGAGCCGGTCCTCCGCGGGGATGGTCACTGTGCCTCCAGATAGCGGTGCACCAGGGAAACGGCCATGGCGCCCTCGCCGACGGCCGACGCGACGCGCTTGACCGAGGCCGCGCGCACGTCACCGGCGGCGAAGACGCCCGGGACGCTCGTCTCCAGGTGGTAAGGATCGCGTGGCAGCCGCCAGCCCGCCGGGCGCTGCCCGCTCGTCATCAGGTCCGTCCCGGTCAGGACGAATCCGCGGTCGTCGCGGGTGACGGCCCCGTCCAGCCAGTCCGTGTGCGGCTCGGCGCCGATGAAGACGAACAGCCACGACGTCGACACGTCTCTGCTCTCCCCGGACCGGCTGTCGCGCAGGGTCAGGCTCTGCAGATGCCCGTCGCCCTCCGCGCACGTCACCTCGGTCCACGGATGGATCTCGATGCCGGGGATGCCGTCGAGCTGGTCGATCAGATAGCTCGACATGGAACGCGACAGATCGCCCTGGCGGATCAGTACGTGGACGCGGCGGGCGTAGCGGGAGAAGTACACGGCCGCCTGCCCCGCGGAGTTGGCGCCGCCGACGATGTACACGTCCTGGTCGGAGCAGTTGACCGCTTCGGTGACGGTCGATCCGTAGAAGACACCCGTGCCGGTCAGTTCCTCCACGCCGACGGCGCCGAGGCGCCGGTAGTCGACCCCGGTGGCGAGGACCACGGTGTGAGCGGTGACGGAGTTCGCCTCGCCCAGGCGCAGCACCCGGCCGGAGCCCGCCGCGTCCAGGGCCACCGCCCGCTGGGTGCTGAGGATCTCCGCCCCGAACTTGAGCGCCTGGCGGCGGGCCCGCTCCGTCAGCTGCCGGCCCGAGACACCGTCGGGGAAGCCCAGATAGTTCTCGATCCTGCTGCTCTGGCCGGCCTGCCCGCCGGTGGCCTGCTGCTCCACCAGCAGCGTACGGAGCCCTTCGGACGCGCCGTAGACGGCAGCGCCGAGTCCGGCGGGGCCGCCGCCGACGACGATCAGGTCGTAGAAGTCGGCGGCCGGTACGGTGCTCAGCCCGACGTGCGCGGCCAGTTCCCGCTCGGAGGGGGACACCAGCGTCTTGCCGTCGGAAGTGACGACCATCGGCACGTCCGCCTGGGTGAGTCCGGCGGCGGTCAGCAGCCGGGTGCCCTCCGGTTCGTCGGAGAGCAGCCACCGGAACGGCACCAGGTTGCGGGCGAGGAAGTCCCGTACGGCGAAGGACGGCGCCGACCACCGGTGGCCGACCACACGGGTCTCGGTGGCGACCGGATCCGGGGTTTCCAGCCACAGCTCCAGGAGCGAGTCGATCACCGGGTAGAGGTTCTGCTCCGGGGGGCTCCACGGCTTGAGCAGATAGTGGTCGAGGTCCACGACGTTGATGGCGTCGATCGCGGCGTCGGTGTCCGCGTACGCGGTCAGCAGCACCCGGCGGGCGAGCGGGAAGAGATCCATCGCGGCCTCCAGGAACTCCAGGCCGTTCATACGGGGCATCCGGTAGTCCGCGAGCATGATCGCGAGCTGGTCCCCACGCAGCTTGATCTCCCGCAGGGCCTCCAGGGCCTCCTCGCCCGACACGGCGCGTACGACCCGGTAGCTCTCGCCGTAATGCCGCCGGATGTCACGGGCGACGGCCCGGGAGACGGCGGGGTCGTCGTCGACGGTCAGGATTGTCGGATTCGCCATACCTCCATCATCGCCCCGGACGGCGCGGGGTGCGGGGTCCTGTGGACAAGCGCGTGGTGGCGGGGAGAGCGGCGCCGGGCGGGCGGGTGCGGTGGACGGCGGTTGGGGGGCCGCCGTCCACCGCGGTCGGGAGGGCCCCGGGACACGCCCGGGGCCCGGTGACGGTCAGTGCGCGGTGTTGGTCTGCCAGACCACCGTGCCGTCGGCGGCGCGGATCACCACGTTCCCGTCCATGAGGATGATGAGCTTGGCGCGCGGATTCCCGGTCGTACGGGACTTCCACACCGGCCTGTCGCCGGCGTCGAGGATGACGACGTCGCCGTCCTCCTGGAAGACCGCCCTGAGTCCGCCGCTTCCCGTGGTGCCCGACTCCCAGACCTGCTGGTCGCGCTCGTTCAGGACGACCAGATTGCCGTCCTGCCGCATCACGAGCCGGGCCTTGGCCGTGCCGACGGACCCGTCCTCGGGGCGCAGGGTGTACGGAGCCTCGATGATCAGGTCACCGTCGGGGCCGCCGCCACCGTTCAGCTTCCCGTCCGCGAGGGCCTCGATCGTCGACAGCGAGGGGGAGAACGCGTACACCGCGCCCTCCGTCCTGACGAACTGCTCGAAGCGCACCTGACGGCCCTTGAAGCTGACATCCGTGGCGGTGGCGAGCAGCGGGTCCCGGCCGGGTGCCGGGTCGCGCTGCGGGAAGTTCGGCTCCTCGATCCAGTCCTTCTGGATGAACTCGAACTGCCTCACCAGGTCCGCCTGGTAGCAGACGAAGACCAGACCGCGCGGTGCGTCCGGGCCGTTGCCCGCACTGCCGGCGGGGTCGAACGGCTGGCCGTAGGGGATACCGCGCCGCATGATGCGCCGCCCGTCGAGGCCGCCCTTCTCCGGGATGGTCTGCGTGTCGCTCGGTCTGACCAGCAGGCCGTCGCGCGGGCTGGTCTTGCGCAGGTGCGAGAACAGCGGGGTGATCTCGCCCTCCAGGTCGTCGCGGTAGCTGATGTCGTTGTCCGACCAGGCCTCCGCGTCGCTCGGGCTGTCCGCGTGCGGGCACTTCGCCACCGGTGTCCCCGAGCGCCAGCGGCCGACCAGCCGGGCGGCCAGCCACTCCGTCGTGGCCTCGGGAGGCACCACCTCCTGGACCTTGAGCTCCTTCAGACGCGCCCCGACCTGGGCCCACCAGCCGGGGACGTCCTGCGCGAGGCGCCGCAGGACCTGGAAGGAACCGTTGCGTGCCCAGTCCGGGAGGTCGGTCTGCTTCCCGTCGTCCCGCTCGTAGCCGACGACGATCTCGCCTGCCGGGATGATCCGGGTGCCGGGGCTGCCCTTCTTGTGCTCGGGCCTGTTCGGGTCGGGCGCGTCGAAGCCCTTGACGGCCGGCTCGCTGATGCCGTCCTTGAAGCCGAAGTGCTCCTTGCCCCGGCGGCTTCCTTCGAGGGTCCCGCCGTCCTGCTCGAAGACGATCACGACCTTGTGCCGGGCGGCCTCCTCCCGCTCCTCGGTCAGCGCGACGCGCAGGTCCTGGGGACGGTCGGCGGCGACGGTGAGCACCGCGTGGACGGGCTGGCCCGTGCCGTTGCCGAACAGCCAGTGCTCCGGCGCGCACTGCCCGGTGTCGCCGAGCATCGCGGCGCGTGCGGCGGGGCCCTGCTTGAAGGCCTCCTGGGTGCTGCCCGGCGGGACGGACGGGAAGGGATCGCGCCCGGCCAGCAGCTTCAGCCCGGGGTAGGTGAAGCTGACGACCCGCCATACGGCGTTGAGCGCCTTGGGGTCGTCGCCGCCGGACTGCTTACGAGCCTTGCTGAACTCCGCGTTGAACGCCGCGACCTGCCGCGTCGTGGCGATCCGCGGCCGCAGCCGGCGCAGCCACATCCTGGCCTGGACGTCGTTCTCGAACTTCAGTAAGAGGAGCTGGACATGGTCCTTCTTGGCCCCGGCGATGATGTCGCCCTGGATCTCCCGGCTCCTGCGCAGCGGCAGATCGGCCTCGGCGGGCGGCTCGTACGTCTGCGGACGCTCCGTCGCGTAGGTCATGACCGCGCCCCGTCCGGTTCCAGGGAGATCCACTTGGCGATGCTCGGCACACCCTCCTCGTTGAGGAGGAAGAGCATGTACCAGCCGGGCGGGGCGGCCTCGGCGGTGGGCGGAGCCTGCAGCTCCAACTCCCCGTTGCCCTGCCGCTTGATCCGCAACTCCAGATGGCGCTGGCTGGTGTTGACCGAGTGGGTGGCGGTCGTGGGCGCGAGCAGCACGGCCCGCTTGACCTCGTCGGCGGTGGAGCTGGAGACGGTGAACCGCTGGTCGAACGCGAGCGGCCCGGACGGGGCGGAATCCAGCTCGGGACGCGGGCCGTTGTGGAGATACGGCGGCTCGTACATCTCGATGGTGCCGTCGATGTCGTCCTTGATGTCCCGGTCGTTGGCGATCTGCTGCGCCTCGTCGCCGGTGACCATGACGCGCCCGTCGGGCAGCACCACGGCGTTCGAGTGATACCCGCGCGGCAGCCGCTGGACGGGGCCGAGTCGCCAGTCGCCGTTCTCGTCCCGCAGCTCCGTGTGCCGGTACTTCAGGTCCGCGTTCGGGTTGTACTGCCCGTTGCCGTAGTCACGGATGTCGTAGGAGCCATTGACCGTGAGCAGATTCCCGGTGGGCAGCAGCAGGGTGTTGTCCTGCGTACGGCCGAAGGCCCGCGCCTCCTTCGTCTTCCACTTGCCCGCGGCGAGCTGATACGTGTTCGGGTCCGTACGGTCGCCGCCGAGGACCAGGACGGAGTCCGGGCCGCGGAAGCCGCCGGGGAGCGGAACGGCGGAGCCGTAACTACGGTCGACCGCGCCCGGCCGCTGCGCCAGATCGCTCCGGGTCTCTCTGACCGGGTCGAACAGCCACTGCTGGTCGTGGCTGCGGCCGAGGCCGTAGATCTTCCCGTCGCGCAGGCTGAACAGATGCGGATAGTCGAGCTTGTACGGGGCGTCCGCGCCGAAGCGGTCGACAGGCTGGAACCGGGGGATGTCGGTCTTGCGGTACGGAACGGGGTCCCGCAGCGCGGGGAAGCGCTCCACGATCGGGGTGGGCGTGCCCCAACCCAGCTCGGACTGGCCGGACATGATCAGCATCCGGCCGTCGGGGCCGGTGACGACGCTGGGATACCAGCGGCCCACGGACATGTCCTCGTTCATCGCCCAGGTCTCGCTCCACGGGTCGAAGACGAAGGACAGCTTGGCGCCGGAGCCGCCGTTGCCGCCGAGATTGCCGCCGAAGACACCGAGCATCCCGTTCGGCAGGAAGGCGTGGCCCGCGCAGAAGATGGGCGCGGGGCGGGAGACGCCCGTGCTGTCGGGCATCGTGACGGCGGGCGGGGTGACCTTCTTGAAGGCGTTGGCTCCGGTGCCCTTCTGGGGATCCCAGAGGAAGGCACGGCCCCGGTTGGCCGCCCCGACGACCTGGGTGGGGGCCGTCTCCTTGGTGGGGTCGGTCTCGATCCGCTCGAAGGAGAAGAGGAGCACCTTGCCGGTCGGCAACTGGGCGACGTGGACGCCGAAGTCCGGTGAGTCGAAGTACTCCTTGAAGGCGCCGAAGTCCGAGGCCTTGTACTCCCTGTTGGTCTTCTCCTGGCTCTCGGTCAGCGCCTTCAGCCGGGCGGTGCGGGTCGCCTGCGGATAGGTGCCGAGGTCAGCGGCGCCCTGCCGGGTGGTGGCGTGCTCCTCGGCGTGCTCACGGCCGAGCATCGCCACTTCGGCGGGATCGACCTCGGGAGCCTCCGTCTTCTTGGCGGGGTCGGCGCCCGCCCTGGTGGAGTGCTCGTGGTGGCCCTCGCCGCTGTGAGCGACAACGGGGGCGGCACCCACCAGAGTTGAGGCGGCGAGGGCGCTGACGACAGCACATGCCGCCAGTGTGTTGGACAGCCTCGTGCGGGAGCGGGGATTTCTCATGCGGCTCGGTCCAGGTCCTTTCCGGGGTGGTTGGAGCACGCGGTACGGCGATGCCGCACCCGGAGCGAATGACTACTCGCAGTAATCAATGCTGGCGGTGTTCGAGAGGAAAGGTCCAGAAAAACGAGCGATGTTGCCTCTATGGAGGTAACTGGCAGGTCATAAGGTTCGCTCTCGGCGTGCGCGCCCGGCGCGCGGCTCGATGCGCCGCCCGGCTGCGGCCCGGCCGTGGCGCAGCCGTGGCCCGGCCGTGGCGTGCCAAGTCGGCGTCTGACGCGAGCTGTTGACAAACCCGTGACATGCTTGAAAACTCTGACTGCCTGATCGCAGGACCTGAACGGTGAAGCTCAATTATTTGCGGTTCTCTTGCAAGATCGGGGCAGTCGTTCTGTCCCGTTTGATCGTGGTCCTGCCGTCCACCCCCACCACGGACCGGCATTGCTCACTCTGTCGACCCCACGGAAACAGAGGACACCATGAAGTCGAAGCACCTGAGGCGACGTCTGATCTCCGGTATGTCCATGACCGGCCTGCTCGTCGTCGGACTCCTGCCCGCCGCCTCCGCGTCGGCGGCCGGCGCGCCCACCAAGGCCGACGACACGTTGGCACGACCGGCCGCGGCCGAGCGCGGAGCCACCCTCCCGTACACCGAGTACGAGGCCGAAACCGCCGACTACGACGGCACGTTGCTGGAGGCGGACGCGAAGCGCACCTTCGGTCACACCAACTTCGCCAGCGAGTCGTCCGGCCGTAAATCGGTGCGGCTGGACAACTCCGGGGAGTTCGTGGAGTTCACCTCCACCAACGCGGCGAACTCGATCGTCGTACGCAACTCCATACCCGACGCGCCTGGCGGCGGCGGCATCGACGCCACCATCAGCCTCTACGCCGACGGCACCTTCGTACAGAAGCTGGATCTGTCGTCCAAGCACAGCTGGCTGTACGGCAACACCGACGACCCCGAGTCGCTGACCAACACGCCCCAGACGGACGCCCGCAGACTGTTCGACGAGTCGCACGCGCTGCTGGAGAAGAGCTATCCGGCGGGCACCAAGTTCAAGCTCCAGCGCGACGCGGACGACACCGCCCAGTTCTACATCGTCGACCTGGTCGACCTGGAGCAGGTGGCGCCCCCGGCGGCCAAGCCGGCGGAGTGCACCTCGATCACCGAGTACGGGGCCGTCCCCGACGACGGGAACGACGACACCAAGGCCATCCAGGACGCGGTGACCGCCGACCAGAACGGCGACATCGACTGCGTCTGGATCCCGGCCGGCCAGTGGCGTCAGGAGCAGAAGATCCTGACCGACGACCCGCAGAACCAGGGGCAGTACAACCAGATCGGGATCAGTGACGTCTCGGTCCGCGGCGCCGGTATGTGGCACTCGCAGCTCTACACGCTGACCGAGCCGCAGAACGCGGGCGGGATCAACCATCCGCACGAGGGCAACTTCGGCTTCGACATCGACGACAACACCCAGATCTCCGACATCGCGATCTTCGGCTCCGGCCGGATCCGCGGCGGCGGAGGTGCCGAGGGCGGAGTGGGCCTCAACGGCCGCTTCGGTCAGAACACCAAGATCTCCAACGTGTGGATCGAGCACGCCAACGTGGGTGTCTGGGTCGGCCGCGACTACGACAACATCCAGGCGCTCTGGGGCCCCGCCGACGGCCTCGAATTCAGCGGAATGCGGATTCGCAACACGTACGCCGACGGCATCAACTTCACCAACGGCACGCGGAATTCGCTGGTCGACAATTCGTCATTCCGCACCACGGGTGACGATTCGCTCGCCGTCTGGGCCAACCGGTACGTCAAGGACCCGGCGGTGGACATCGCGCACGACAACTCGTTCACCAACAACACCATTCAGCTGCCCTGGCGGGCGAACGGCGTCGCGATATACGGCGGTTACGGCAACAAGGTACAGAACAACCTGATCGCCGACACCGCCAACTATCCCGGCATCATGCTGGCGACCGACCATGACCCCCTGCCTTTCTCGGGCGAGACCCTGCTCACCGGAAACGCGCTCCACCGCACGGGTGGCGCCTTCTGGAACGAGGACCAGGAGTTCGGCGCGATCACCATCTTCCCGGCGAGCCGGGACATCACCGGAGTCAAGATCAGGGACACCGAGATCTCCGACTCCACCTATGACGGCATTCAGTTCAAGAACGGCGGCGGCAACGTACCCGACGTCGAGATCAGCAACGTCACGATCGACAAGTCCAACAACGGCTCCGGCATCCTGGCGATGGGCGGCGCCCGAGGCAACGCGACGCTCACGAACGTGACCATCTCGAACTCGGCCGAGGGCGATGTCCTCATCGAGCCGGGATCGAGCTTCGTGATCACCGGCGGCCCCGGCACGAAGCAGGCCGCCAACTAGAATCGGCCTACAAAAGGGTACTTTCCAGACAAATCCTCGGGGCGTGAGCCCGCTCGGCGCCTTCCGTGCCGCTCTGTGAGGGGAGCGACGGGAGGCGCCGAGTCGTTGACCGGACTCCCTGTAGTCGCGCCATGACGCCATGTGCCGAAGAGAACCCCCTTGGTGCGCATCCGCTGCCGACGTCGGCCGACCCACCCCCCGAACCCTCCGCCGGAGGGCGCCGCCGCATTCGCATGGCGAAGGGCCGGTTTCGAATTCAGGAGTGAACAAAGGCTGTTGGTATGCCGCCGACGGTGGATTCACCCAGGCGCGGGCCGCTCACCTCCACTTGGCTCCACTCGCCTCCCGGTCGCGGAAAGGAATCATTTGTCCGCTTTGCGGGTCTGGTCGTTATGGGTATTCCACGCCTAACTTGTCCGTTTCTGGGCGGTGTTGTGATTGCGTGGTTGCATGGAAAGCCCGTGATGTGTGTCACAGGGTCGACGGGCCGCGTGTTCCGCCCGCCCGCCCACCTCCCGCGCTGGAAAGGAAAGTTGAGACCTGAACCGCCGCGTGGGAATTCGAATTGATCGCCGCCCGATCCGCGAATGACCTGGCGCTGTGAATTCAGGACTTGTTCAGCCCGGACGTTCTCGCTTACGTTCTCGTCATTCCGGGCAGAACGCCGAATCCTGCCGCTGTCCGGAAACCGCATCCAACCATTCACGTACGGCAGGAGCGGGGGACCCAGGTAAGTCGCCGATCCGGTACACCGGACCGGCTTGGGGTGAAGCCGCGCCCACAGCGCGGCCGGGCATCTCCCGCCCGAACCCGACAGCTCACCTCGCAGGCGACGGAGAGGACCTCGTCATGCCCGCACAGGGTAAGCACCGCCGTTCCCGCACCATCCCGCTCGCCCACCGGCTCATCGCCGTCGGCACGGGCGGTGCCGCACTCGCCCTGCCCCTGCTGACCGCCACCACGGCCGGCGCCGCGCCCGCCCCGCAGCACGTCACGGCGGCCCCGTCGGCCGTCACCGCCGCCCAGAAGGTGACCCACACCGTCGTGAAGGGCGAGTCCCTCGCCAAGATCGCGGACGCCCGCTCCGTGAGCGGCGGCTGGAAGGCGCTCTACAAGACCAACCGCGACGCCATCGGCGACAACCCGTCGCTCATCCGCCCCGGCCTCAAGCTGAAGCTCTCCGGTGCGCCCAAGGCGGCGGCCGCCCCGACCGCCTCGACCGAGAACGCCTCGACGGCCAAGCCCGCCGAAGCCGTCCAGACCGCCGCCAAGTCCTACACCAACGACCTCGACGGCTGGATCCGGGAGGCGCTGGACGTCATGGCGCAGAACGGTATCCCCGGCTCGTACGACGGCATCCACCGCAACATCATGCGCGAGTCCGCAGGCAACCCCCAGGCCATCAACAACTGGGACTCCAACGCCGCGGCCGGCATACCGTCGAAGGGCCTGCTCCAGGTCATCGACCCGACGTTCGAGGCGTACCACGTGCCCGGCACGTCGACCGACAGCTACGACCCGGTCGCCAACATCACCGCGGCGTGCAACTACGCGGCCGACCGCTACGGCTCGATCGACAACGTCAACGGCCCCTACTGACAGACCCGACCACCACGTCGCGCGGCTCCCGAGCCGCGTCTGTCCGCCGATCGCCGGCCGGACCGCACCCGCGGCCCGCCCGGCGATCGGCCGTTGCCCGGCCGGGCGGGCGACGCCGGGCTCCTGCTGGCCAGCCCCGTTCGATCAGCTCGGGGGCTCCCGGCGGAGCCAGTGAGCTTCCGTGGTCCAGCCCAGGAGACGGCGTCCGCCGCCCGAGTCCGCCGTGCCGCCCGCCGCGACCTGGCGCAGGCCGGTCAGCGCCGGGGCGAGCCGGGCCGCGACATGGCCGGGATGACCGGCCGCCTCCTCGTCCAGCAGGGCGATCACCCGCGCCTGTGCGGCGGGATCGCAGAGCGACAGTTGGAACATCATCTGGCGCCACGCGTACGCCACGTCCTTGATGGTGGACAGCGGCCGCGGGTTGCCGTGTATCCGCGCCGTCAAGCGGCACACGACGGTGAAGCAGCGGCCCGCCAGATCCTCCCAGCCGGGCTCGGGGGCGATACCGACCCGGCTGACGAGGGTGGCCAGGTTGTGGGTGGTGAGGATCTGAGCCTGCTCGATGATCTTGCCGTTCGCGGCCACCGACCAGGATCCGCCCCGGACCTCGCCGGCCCGCTCGGCGCACAGCCTCGCGAACCCGGGAGACGCGTGCGTACGCGCTCCGTACGTGGAGGTCAGCGCCTCACCCACCTCGGTGATCGCGAGATTGCGGACCGCCGCGTAGTCGATGCCGTAGTAGCGCTCGTACAACGTGCCACGGAGAAGCTCGGCCGCGATCCGCGCGGCCGTCAGATACTTGGGCGTGAAAGTGCCCATGAAGATGTCCGACGCCAACTCCTCGACGAACGGCGCGCCGAGTTCGGCCTGCCTGCCCAGTACGCCGAACTCGCGCACCAGTGGGTTGGGCAGGAGCGTGCCGGGAAACGCCTGCACGGCCAGCTCGCCGAGTTGGCGCAGCGCGGTGAGCGTCGGCTCCTGGCTCGCCTTGTCGACGCGGTGCTCCACCGCCCGTACCCACGGCAGTTCCTCGACCCGCACCTGCCGCGCGAGATTGAGCAGGAGCAGCGAGCGGCGGTTGCGGAACGCGCGATAGTTCGCGGCCATCAGGGTGCGCAGCGCCTCGTCCGGGTAGCCGTGCGAGCCGGTCACCGCGACCAGTTGGGGCACCAGCTCGGCCAGTACCTCGGCCGACGGCACCACGCCACGCTCCACGAGCGTGCCGATCGGCGCGCTCAACGCACCCTCCACAACGCGCCGCACCCCCTCCGGGACCGCGACCCCCGCGTCCAGCCCCGTCTCGGCGGCCTCCCGCGCGGAGACGTCCGCGATGAGCGGTGCCACATCGGCGGCGCCCGCCTCCTGCGGGAGCACGGACAGTCGGCGCGCCACCAGTTGGGCCAGCGCGTGGTGCGAGGGTTGGGCCGCCTGCGCGGCCTGGCAGGCGCGCAGTTCCCTGTGCCGGGCGGACCCCGGCAGGCCCCGTCGGCGCACCATGGATTCCACCGCGTGCCGCAGGAGCCCGAGCCGCCGCGCGTCCAGCGGCCGGCCGGCGACCGTCTCCTCCAGGGCGCCGCGCAGGATGCCCAGGTTCTCCTTCGGGTCACGGTGCTTGGTGCAGCGTGTGTGGGCCTCGGCGAGATCCCGGTAGCGACGCAGAAGCACGGCGCCGCGCTCCCGCCAGGTGTCGTCGGGGACACGGTCCAGTACGCGGCCGAGGCCGGCGGTCTCCAGCCAGAGGGCGAGCAGTTCGTCGCCGAACGGCTGCCAGACGGTCAGCGCCTCACGCTGCGTCTCGACGGACGCGTTGGGCCGCCGACGGGCCAGGGAAGCACCGGCGTCACCGACCGTGCGCCGGTGGACCGCCCGTACGTCCGGCACGGGCAGGGCGGACGGGCGGGGCGTGAACCGCAGTTGGCCGGCGAACGGTTCCAGCACATCCACGAGCTCCAGCGCCCCGCCCACGTCGCCGGCCCGCACCAGCCAGGCCACGGTCAGCAGCGCGGCCTCCTCGGGCAGTGCGACGGTGTAGCGGCCACTGTCGAGCAGCGCGTACAGCAGGGCCAGGCCCAGTTCGGTGAGGCAGTACGCGAAGAGTGCCCGCCGATCGGCGGGCACGCCCGCCAGGCCGGCGGCCTCGGCCTCGTACGGCTGGAGCGGCCCCCCGGCGCTCGCGGCCGAGGTGGCGAATCCGCCCCGTACGACCTCCGGCGTCACCCAGGCGGGCAACCCGGCGACCGGGGTGCGCGAGCCGATGTCCAGCCGCCCGTCGGCCATCCCGTCGAGCACGGCCCGCCAGCGTTCGACACGGGTCGCGGCGCGGCGCCGGGTTTCGGCGTCACCATGGGTCAGCGAGGTCAGGAATGCCCGCGCCATCAGACCCTGCGGGTAGGACCCGGGTCCGCCGGACCCGGTGGAATGCTGCTGCTCAGCGTCGTCGTTCATAAGCCGACGTGGCAGGTACCGCCCCTGCGCCCTCCGGGTCCGAAGCCCGGCGCTCTACTACTGAGCTACACGTCGATGGACGCGACACTAGACGCCCGTTCGAAGCCGGACAACGCATTACCGCGCGGACGCGCCCCTTGGTCACGCGCCGAGTGGGCCGGCCGGACCACGTCGCGCAACTCGACTGTCAGTGGCGGTGGATACGGTCCAGGCATGACGGATCGATGGTGGGCGGGCGTACGCCAACGGGTCGAGGCGCTGGGTGCCCGGCCCACGGGCGGCGAGGTGTTCGGGGCGCCGAGCCACGGGTGGATCATGGAGGACCCTCTCACCCGGGGTGAACTGGCCGACCTCGAAGCGCAGATGGGCGTGCGGCTGCCGGAGGAGTACCGCACCTTCCTCCTCGACGTCGGCGCGGGTCGCGCGGGGCCCGCCCACGGTCTGTTCCCGGTACGGCGGGTGCAAGGGCGGTGGCGATGGGAGGGCGACGGCGCCGAACTGGCCGATCTGTCCAGACTCGCCGAGCCGTTTCCCGACCGGGGGCCGGACCCGAAGGTTCTCGCTGAACTGGTGGCCCAGCGTCCGGAGGAAGAGGACTTCGACGCCATCGAGGACTTCGATGACGCCATCGAGGCGTGGGACGAGCGCTGGGAGCCGGTGATGTTCGCCCCGGAGCGCACGGTCGGCGCCGTCGTGGTCTCTCACCAGGGCTGTGCCCAGAGGGAATGGCTGGTCATCAGCGGCATTCACCGCGGCACGATGTGGTCCGACGCGCGGGCGGACGACATCGACCTCGCCCCGCTTCTCGCCGACGACGGTACGCCGCTGACGTTCGCTCGCTGGTACACCGACTGGCTGGAGAAAGCCGAGCGCACAACACTGCCGGTGACGGTGCCCTGAGGGCCGTCCCGTGACCCGACCGACTGCGCGGGCACGCCCTGACTCCCGCTCCCGCCCCCGCCGTTGGCGCCGGGCGTCACCCCGTTGACGTGTCGAATGATGGCCGACTTCCGCGGCGAAGGGGAGGGCTCGCGTCAGGGAGGGCCCACGTTGGGGCTCACGTCAGGGAGGGCCGGATCATCGTGCCGTCGAAGCTCAGGCGTCGAGCAGCCCCGCCGCCAGTTCCGCCACCCGCACCCGCCACGCCGCCAGCGCGCCGTCCGTGTCGAAGTCGCCCGGCCCGGTCTGGGTGAGTACCAGGCGGGGTCCGTGGCCGGTCCCGGTGCGCAGTTCCCAGCGGACCTCGCCCTCGGGATGCCAGGTGTACGCGAGGAGTTCCGGCGCCCGCACGTCCGTCACCGGGCCCGCCGGGACCTTGTCCGCGGTGAAGCCCGCAGGTACCGGTGAGCCGACCAACGGCTCGACCCCGCGCGTCAGTTGGGCCCAGACCGTCTCGGCGGGCCGTACGAGCTGGCGCTCGAAGCGCACTCGTCGGCCGTCTCCTCGACCCGGCCCCGCGTCAGCTCGCCGAACCGCGCCAGATACGCCTCGTGCAGCGTGCCGCCCGTGTCCCGCTCGACATCGACGGGGCCGCCGGCCAGCAGTTGCCCCAGCGCGGTGACGCAGATCTGCCAGCCGGACGCGAAGCTCGCCGCCCCGAACCGGTCGCCGAAGGTGTGTACGAGGCTGAGCCGTGACCCGCCCTCCCCGTCCGGTGTGATCTCCCAGCGCAGATGGTCCTCGCCCCAGGTGAAGGCGAAGAGTCGCGGCTCGTCGGCGTCCGTCACCTTCCCGGTCATGCCGGGGCCGGGGCCGGGGTCGCCGGGGAAGTGGAAGCCGATCTCGCCGCCCGGCCGCAGGTCCACGCTCACCTCGGAGGGGAACCACCGTGCGAGGTGCGCGGGCTGCGTGATCGCGTCCCAGACCCGCTGCGGCGGATGCGCGAGCCGGCGCTCCATGCGCAGCGCCGTCCGTCCGCCGCTCTCGGGGGAGAGGGACGAGGAGAAGCCGTCGAAGTCGGGCTCGGGCTCGGGGTCGGGGTCAGGGCCAGGAGCAGAGTGCGGGTTCGGGTTCGGAGTCATGAGGAGTCGTCCTCCATCGCGTCGAGATGCCGTTCGAGCGCGTCGAGACTGCCGGTCCACAGATGCCGGTAGTGCGCGAGCCAGGCGTCGAGTTCGGCGAGCGGTTCCGGGTCCAGTTCGTACCAGCGGCGCTGGGCGTCCTGCCGGACCCGTACCAGTCCGGCGTCCCTGAGCACCCGCAGATGCTTGGAGGTTCCGGGCTGGCTCAGGCCGAGCCGGTCGGTCAGCTCTCCGACCAGGTGCGGGCGTTCCAGGAGCAGATCGAGGATTTTGCGCCTGCTCGGCTCCGCGAGCACGTCGAACGGTATGGGCATACCTCGACCATACCCACTCAGTTATATAACCGCAAAGCTATGTAAGAGTCTCGCCTCGCGTCTCACCCTGCGTCCCGCCCTGCGTCCCGCCCCTGCGTTTCGCCTTACTTCTCGTCCCGCGTCCCGCCCCGCGCCGCGAGCCAGTCCATCGCCGACGGACACACGTCGAGCACCGAGATGTGCCCGTCCTCGGGCCGTACCCACAGCTCCGCGTGGGGGAGCGCGGCGAGCATCCACCCGGCGTGCGCGGGTGGTACGACCCGGTCGAGACTGCCCTGCGCGAGCAGTACGGGCGCGGTCACCTCCGCCAGGTCGAAGCCCCACGCGGTGGCGAAGGCGACGTCGTCGTCGATCAGCCCGTCCGTCCCGGCCTGCCCCGCCTTCCCCGCGTCGGCCCCCAGCGACGCCCACTCGCCCGCCAGCGCCGCGAAGTCGGCGGAGGTGAAGCACGCGGGGTCGAACTCGTCCGTCGCCGCGAACAGTTCGCGCGCCTCGCGCCCGTCGGCGGCGGCCCGCAGGCCTCCGGGTGAGGTCATCCCCTCGTACCAGTCGAAGTCCTCCGTGTACGGCGCGATGCCCGCCAGACACACCACACCCGTCACCCGGTCCGGCAGCAGCGCGGCGCACGCCAGCGCGTGCGGCCCACCCCCGGACGCCCCCATCACCGCGAACGACCCGACGCCGAGAGCATCGGCGATCTGGGCCACGTCGTTCGCCGCCGCGGCCACGTTCCGGCCCGGCAGCGGGCTCGAACCCCCATAGCTGGGGCGGCCGTACGACACCAGCCGGATCCCGCGCGCCGCGGCGGCGGTGAGCAGCGGCTCCAGCGGGGCGCCCGTCTGCGGCGAGCCGTGATGCCACACGACGGTCAGCCCGTCCGTGTCGCGAGCCCCGCTGTCGTACGTCCGCAGTGTGCGCCCGTCGCTCAGCTTCACATCCTGTTCGATGACCATCGCCTCAGCGTACGGCGCGCCGGCCCGCCCGGTTCAGCAGATCCCGTCCCCCGGCTTGGGGTTGCCCAGCGCGAACAGCGGGCGCAGCCGTATCCCCGCCCATGTCCCGAGCAGCGCGGTCGCGCCCCAGATCCAGCCGTGCAGGCTGCCCGACGCGATGCCCGCGAGGTACGCGCCGATGTTGCAGCCGCCCGCCAGCCGCGCGCCGATCCCCATCAGTACGCCGCCGAGCACGGCGGCCACGGCGGTACGGCCGGGGATGCCCCGGTGCAGCGCCCAGGTCCCGCCCAGCGAGGCGGCGACCGCCGCGCCGATCATGATGCCGATGTCGGTCAGGCTGTTCTTGTCCTTCAGTACGGGCCCCGCGAACATCTCCGCGTTGCCCGGCTGCTGCCAGAACGACCAGTTCGCGGGATTGCCCCCGAGCGCGTCGACGACCCGCGAGCCCCACAGGCTGAACGCACTCGTGACACCCCAAGGCCCACCGGACACCAGCAGCACTCCGGCGCCGAGCACGGCCAGCGCCAGCGCGCCGGCGACCAGCGGCCACGAGCCGCGCAGCACGCGGGCCGCGCCCTTGGCACTGGGCGGGGTGCTGATCGGCGGCGGGTTACGGCGTGCCTGTACGCGGCGGCTCACCAGCACGATGAGTGCCAGTACGGCGATGGTCACCGCCCAGGAACCGAACCAGCCGACGTGGTCGGACAGCAGGACCGGGTCGAGCGCGGGCAGGTCCTTCCAGAGGTCGAACTGCCAGGCGGCGACGGTCGATCCGACGATGAAGCCGCCGAGTGTCAGCACGATGGACGACTGCCCGGACCCGACTGCGAACAGCGTGCCGGACGCACACGCGCCGCCGAGCTGCATACCGACGGCGAAGACGAACGCCCCGACGAGCAGCCCGACTCCGAGCGGCCCCGCCGACGGCGCGGGCACGGAGCCGAACAGTCCCGTGCCGCTGCCGATGATCAGCGCGAAGAGAGTGGCGGTGGTGCCGAGGAGCAGGGCGTGGGCGCGTAGCCCCTGCCCGTTGCCGACCGCCACCAACTGCCGCCAGGCGGAGGTGAATCCGAACCGCGAGTGGAAGAGCGCGACACCGAGCCCGAGCCCGAGGAGTAGGAGCGAGCCGGGCTTGCCGCCGTGCGTCGACCACACGTACGCGGTCAGCGCGACGGCCAGCAGCACGGATATGACGAGCGGTACACGCCGTACCGGAGGCGCCGGTTCTGCCTCGGGGGCGGGGGCGGGGGTGGAGGTCGGGGAGGGGACGAGCAGCGCGGCGGGGATTGTCCGGCGCGGGGGAGCGGTGGTGGTCACGACTGTTCTCCGAAGTCGGTGGTCGGTGGTCGCTGATCGGCGGGCGGTACTCGCCGGTCGGTGATCAGGGGGCGCTGATCGGGGGTGCTGATCAGCAGCGGGGCGCGGGGTCTCGACTCACGGACAACAGAGGTTGTCGTCGACGCACCACACCGAGTTCGCGAAGCACGCGAGACAGAGGAGGCGGGCGGGTGCGGACATGGCGGCGAGAATAGTGCCCATATTCGATTCAACGCACATGTATCTCACGGGCCGGACACCGGACACCTGAGACTGAGCGCTTCATCTGGCGGATGAGCGCTTGAGTTGGCGGGGCTGAGCATTTCAGTTGGCGGGTATCCGTCCGTCCGCCACGTCGCTTCGTCGCAGGTAAGCAGCTGCGGCGAAGGCCGCCCAGTCGTGGGCGGCCGATGTGATCCTTCCCGCGTTTGGGGGCGAGGTTCGGCCCCAACTCGCGCTTCTGGTCCGGCGGATGGGGGTCGGTGGGAGGTAACTGCCTTTACTCGCACATTACTTGCGCCTAGCGTCCTGTTCTCGTGACGTGCATTCGCACATGTGTCGCATTTCTCTGAAGGGAAGGAGACGCGCTTCCGTGTCTTTATACAGACCGCAAGTGCGACGGCGCCGGGCGCGCCTCGCGGCCGGGGCCGCTCTGCTCATGGTCGCCCAAGCCGTGCTCATAGCCGGGGCCTCGGTGCCGACCAGCGCGGCGCCCCCGACAGAACCCGGCGCCCCGAAGGCGGCTCAGCAGCCGTCCGAGGGCGAGATCCGCGCGTCGGACCTGTCCTGGGCGCAGAAGCACAGCAAGGGGGGTATTCCCTGGGCGCTCGCCGAGGTGGCCAAGTCAGGGAAGAGGGTGCTCGTCCCGGATGAGACCACGCCCACTAACCTCACCTACGCCAACACCGATGGCACGCTGACCTCCGAGTTCACCGCCGGGCCGGAGCGGATGGAGCGCGAGGGCAAGTGGGTCGATGTCGATGCCACCCTGGCGACCACTGCAGATGGCGGTGTGCGGGCCAAGGCGCATCCCGCGGGCCTGACCCTTGCCGCCGGTGGCGGGACCCCGGCCAAGTCTCTGAGGGCCGCGCAGGGCGACACGGGCCGTGACCTGGTCACCCTGGGTACGGGCGATGAGCAGGTGACGTTGCAGTGGAAGGGCGGCCTGCCCAAGCCTGTTCTCGACGGCACCATCGCAACGTACAAGGACGCCGTGCCCGGCGCCGATGTGATCGTCGAAGCCACCCGTACCGGCTTCGAGCAGTTCGTGGAAATCGGCGAGCGGCCCACCGGCGCCTACACCTACACGCTCCCGGTCAAGGCCAAGGGCCTCAAGGCGAAGGCGAACAAGGACGGTTCGGTCACCTTCACCGATGCCGGGACCGGCGCCGAGCGCGCCACGATGCCCGCCCCAGTGATGTGGGACTCGGCCGTCGACGAGCGCTCCGGAGAGCACACCAATCGCGCCCGCGTCGACATGAAGGTCCTCGACAGGGGCGCCGGCCAAGTGGACCTCGTCGTCACCCCGGACGCCGGCTTCCTCGCCGACCCGGACACCAAGTTCCCGGTCACGGTCGACCCTTCGACCTCCGCCCTGTCGAGCACCTTCGACACCTACGTGCAGCAGGGTGAGACGGTCGACTGGTCGAACGACGTCGAACTCGACCTCGGCAACCCCGGCACCACGAACCCCAACGGCACCCCGCGCACCGCGCGTTCCTTCATCACCTGGAACACCACCCCGATCCAGGACGCACTGATCGTCGACACCAACCTGGCGCTGTGGAACTTCCACTCCGGCAACACCGACTGCCTCAGCCAGGAGTGGACCGTCTGGGACACCACCGCGGCATCCACCGCCTCCCGCTGGACCGCCCAGCCCACCTGGAACCAGCAGTACCACTCCTCCACACAGACCAGGGGCAACACCGACTGCGCTGCCACCCAGCCCGACGGGTGGATCAACGCCGACGTCGACGCCCTCGTCCAGTCCTGGGCGTCCGCCAAGGCCACCCGCGGCCACATGGGCCTGCGCGCCGCCACCGACGACACCAAGGCGTGGAAGCGCGTCAACTCCGCCAACAACACGGCCAACCAGCCCAAGCTCAGCGTGACCTACAACTACCGTCCCGGCGACGGAACCGATCAGCAGGCCGGTGCTCCGTTCAAGTCCTATGCCGGTGTGTGGGGGGTCAATACACTCACCCCCACGCTGCGGGACAAGTTCACCGACGCCGACGGCGACAAGGTCAACGGCACCTTCCAGGTGTACGACGCCGCCACGAACACGCCCATCACCACCCCCGCCGGTGAAGGGCTGCTCGTGTCCGACTTCGTCAATCCCGGCGAGTGGGCGACCGTGCAGGTGCCGGCCGGGCAGCTCGTGGACGGCAAGACGTACAAATTCCGCACCAATGCGTACGACGGAACCCACTACAATCTGAATTTCTCACCGTGGCGCGAGTTCGTCGTCGAAACGGCTGCCGCCGGGCAGCCCACCTCGCTCCAGCCGGGCGATTCCTACACAATCACGGATCGTAAGATAATTTCCGACCCGGCCAAGGTGCAGGAAGTCTTCGCCAGGGACGGCAACCTCGAAGCCCTCGGCCTGAAGCCGAACCGCGGCCCCTCCGCCCCGGCGGCCAAGAACACCAGGGCTCCCTGGGAGCGCAGTTACACCACGCCCAGTACGAAGTTCATCGCAGGCAGGAAGCCTGCGGATCAGTATGAATACATCGCCGACGTCGACGAATGCTCCAACGCTGATGACTCGGACAACGCCGCCGGCTACATCAAGAACCGGTTCTCCTACTGCCAGGAGACGCTGACGCTCATGCCGGCCATCAAGTGCGGTCTGTGGCCGCCGGGCTGCTACCTGCAAGGAGAGTTCATCGCGACGAACACCCTGATCGGTAGGGGGAAGATCGGCAGTCTGGACGGCGGTGAATACACTCGCCACTCCGAATTCGATCTGAACATCGACGTCCACTGGTTGGGCGGGGAGTTCACGAAGCCCGGTGCCAAACTGAAGGCGACCTTGCCGTGCGAAGGGTCATGGAACGCCGGAAACGCGGACGCCAAAGAGGCCGAAGCCTGCTATTCCGGACTCTATGAGGAGCGTGAAGACTCTCCCGCTCAGTGGAAAATCAACGGTGACGCGCAATTCGACTTGTGGTCGTCAACGCCACACGTGCCCAGCGTGGAGGGCGGTGAGCAGGTAGCCGTAGGAAAGTTCACACCGACCTTCGAGTTCACCCTCCCCGGCTACGGCCAGTTCATTCCGACGGAGGGCGAAGAGGGAGAGATCCGCTTCGACAGCGCCGCCTACAACCCCTGGGCCAAGGTCGGTTCCGTCTTCCCCGACGCAACGCCTTCTCTCCGGTACGACAAGAGCGACACGAGCCACGCAGGTCCGCCGGTGGCATACACCGGAGTTGAGGCAGTGGCCAGGCATATCGACGAGGCACGCAAGGACCCGGACGCCAGCTACCCGACGAAGACCGGGAAGAACCTGCCTGGCGAGAGCCCGCTGCACCCGCTGCACCGAATCACCGAGTCCGCCGGAGCAGATTCCAAGGCGCGCTACGACGAGAACGAGAGGGTCCGCAAGCTCGACTGCAACGAGAGCACCCCCGGCGCCCCGGCGGCGGGCAAGGACTGCGACGAATACCCGTTCCGCTCATCCGCCGAAGGCGCCGCCCGCTACCTGTACGAAGGCACCGGCGACGAGTACAAGGACGACTTCTCCGTCCGCTACATCGACTCGGCGGAAAACCAGGAAGCAGGCCGCCGCCTGGGCGCCTGGTATCACAGTGACCGGATCCTCGACTGGGAAGCCTTCACCGTCAGCATCGGCGACTGACACTCCGGCAGTGATACTCCGGTAAACCAAAAGCGGGGCCGTCCCCATTCGGGGGCGGCCCTGCGATCCTTTCAACGCGGTTCAAGCGGTGGCGGTCCGCCAGATCTGCACCAGACAGAATTGATCCTCCCCGCCCAGAGCGGCTTCATGGCCGGCGGGCGTGGCCGGCACGTCGGAACAACCCTGGAGAGGAGAGGTGAAAGGCCCCTTGTCCGGGTTGAACACCCACTGCCACCGCATCCGGTACGTGCCCGGCGACGGCAGCACCAGCGGAATCTCCCTGAGCCCGCCGTCGACGGTCTGCAGACCGAGTTCGCCCTCGGGGAGGTCCACCTCGACCTCCTCATGTCCCGCCCACTGACCGGGCGGCAGCGCCGGTGAGGTGGTCCACGACTCCAGACGTATCGCCGTCCTACCCACCTCCGAGGGCACCTGCAGATACACCAGACCCGGGCCTGGAAGCAGCCACTTCGACCTGTCCGCATCGTCGTCGAACGTTTCCGCCCCCATGGTCGTGTCGACCAGTCCCAACAGGCGATAACTCGGGGAGACCGTCGTCTCGAAAACATCCAGCAACCTACTCAATGGGCACCTCTCTCACCGACAGCCGATAACGCGGGCCCATTGTGCCCCACTGATCATTCGAGGATGAGGTGGTGGAGGGCTCGGCTGTGAGGTCGGGCGGCTACCTCTTCGGACTGCTCGATCGAGTGGGTTGGCGGCCAACCCCATCTCCTCGACCGTGGATCGGGCTCCGATGCTGTCCACCCACCAACAAGTTCTCGCTTGGCCAACTCGGATGCCCACCCGCCAGTTGGAGCGCTCATTCTCAACACCTGAGACTGAGCGGTCGAGTCCGGCTGTTCGACGCGGCGTTGCGCGACTTCGACGCCTTGGGTTCCGGTCTTGCACGGTCTGGTGGAAGGCAGTTGGCGGACGGAGACTTGGGGGATGAACGCATCAGGGGCGGGCGAGGGGGGCGGGTCGGATCGTCGGACTGCCGGGAGGCCGGCCGGGCGGGCGCGGGGTGGACAGGCCAGTATCGACTGGGACCGCTGGTACCCCGAGCGGCCGGGCTACGACGAGTGGGCCCGCCAGTGGGTCCAGGAGATGCTTGACGAGGGCCGGATCGAGGAGCTGCGGTCGGCGGCCCGCACCGGCACTTCGCAGGCCCGCGTACGGCTGATGGAGCTCTACGCCGAGCAGGGCGATATCGAGGAGGTACGGGCACTTGTCCGCACCGAGAACAAGAACAGGAAGCTGGAACTCCTGCTGACCGACACACTGACCGACGCACTGGCCGGCACCACGGCCGGGCAGGACGGCCTGGAAGCGGCCGTCGCCGTGATGAAGGTGCGCCTGGACACGCTTGAGAAGGACGCCCGTGAGGAGCTGATCGAATTGCTCCGCGCACAGGACCGGATCGAGGAAACCATCGCCTTCCTCCAGGCGCGCCCACAGGAGACCGATTACATCGGATGGCACCTGCTGGCCCATCTGCTTCTCCTCCAGGGCCGTATCGAGGACGTGCGGACGATGGCGGCCGACAGCACGCGTCGCTACGCCCGCGACCTGGTGACGGGCGTATTCGTCGAGAAGGGCCGGATCGAGGAGCTGCGGGCACTCGGCGCTCATGGATTCGAGTTGTCCCGCGCGCTGGTCGTGCTGGGGCGCGTCGATGACGCAATCGTCGTGATGCAGGAATGCCTCGACGCCAACGAGCCGCACGCCTACGACTTCCTGATCAAACTGCTGGTGAAGTACGGGCGCGTCGATCAGGCCCTGGCCACCCTGGAGTCCGCGTCGCGCAACCCGTATGACGCGACCTCCACGGCCTCTGTCGAGGTGGCGCGGCTCCTGGACGAACACGGCCGCGCCGAGGACGCGATCAGAATCCTGCGGACCCGCGGCAGCGGCGCAGACGAGGAGCTTGCCGCGCTGCTGGCCGCGCAGGGCCGAATCGACGAAGCCGTCCGGGTCTTCGACCGCGCCATGGCCGACCACGATCGCCGCTTCGTCATCGGCAAATTGGCCGGCGCCCAGGCCGACCTGCTCATTGAATACGGCCGGATCGACGAGCTCCGCACCCGCGCCGAAACGGGACACCGCGAGTACGGCATCCGGCTGGCGGCGTATCTGGCGGAGCCCGACCGGACCAGCTGAACGCATGGCCGGCCGCCGAGGCGCTCGGCGGCCGTGACCCCTTGGCCTCGCCACGGGCCGGCCAATCCGCGCGCAGTACCGTCACCGGAAAGCGATCTCGGCCCGCGCGGAAGGCATGAACGGGCCTCGGCGCACGGCGACAAGCGCACGGAACGAGGTGTCGAGGCGTGACTGGGGTGGGCGAACGGCTGGAGCGGCAGAACGCCGCCGGCGATCCGTGGACCGGAGTGAACACGGACGCCCTGGCGCGAGCGACCCGAGAGCAGTCGGAACGGGCCGTACGCGGCGTGGCGGACATGGAGACGTACCTGGCGGCCCAGGTGTCCGACACCTCTCACCGTGAGGTCGTGGGCCCGCTGCTGGACGGCGGAGCCCCGAGCGGTGTCGCCCTGCGTCGCGGTGCGGTCATCGCCTCCTGGGGTGATCCGGCCCGCGTGGAGATGGCCTTCAGCGCGACCAAGAGCGTCCTGGCGCTGACCGCCGGACCGGCGTACGACGACGGACTGCTGCGACTCGACGAGCCGGTGCACCGCTCCGTGGACCTGCCGCAGTTCGCCGACTCCTACGGACGGGCCATCACCTGGCGGCACCTCCTGGACCAGACCAGCCGGTGGGAGGGCGAACTCTGGTCCAAACCCACCTCGGTCGACGCGCAGAGCACCCGGGAGGGCACCGAGTCGCCGGGCGGCGCGCCCGGCGAGGGCTGGGCGTACAACGACGTACGCGTGAACCTGGCCGCCCTGGCACTCACGGTGCTCCTCGGGGGCGCGCACTGGGGCGGCGGACTGTGGATCAACGCCCTCGACCTGGCCCGCATCGGCCAGCTCTGTCTGCGGGGCGGGAGTTGGGAAGGACGCCGGGTGGTCTCCCGGCGCTGGATCGAGGAACTGTGGACGCCCTGCCGGGTAAAGCCGAACTACGGCCTGTCCTGGTGGCTCAACGACGACCGCACCGTATGGCCCGACGACCCCTCGACCGGACGCTGCGCCCGGGGCAACGGCGGCGCCCACCTGCTCTGGGTCGACCCGGCCCGGGACCTGGTGATCAGCTCACGCTGGGGCGCCCGGCCCGAGGCACTGCTCCAAGCGGTGTCGGCGGCCGTGACGCCGAACGCCGGGTCGGCCGGGGGCTGAGGCGGGCCGACGGGCTACGGCCGGCGGGAGTCGCCGTCCCAGCAGTCCTAGGGGGTTACGGTCGGGGGAAGGTGCATGACCTGGTTCAGCCCGCCGTCGACCGTGATGGCCGCGCCGTTGACGTAGCTGGCTTCGGGGCTTGCCAGAAAGGCTACGACGGAGGCGATTTCCTCGGGTGTGCCCGTGCGGCGCATGGGCACGTGGGCCGAGTACGCGTCGAGGACGCCCGGGAAGTCAGCCAAGGCACCCGTCATGCCGGTCGGATAGATGACCCCGGGGTGCACCGTGTTCGAGCGGATACCATCCGCGCCGTATTCGATCGCGATGCTGGCGCTCAGGCTTTCCGCGGCGCTTTTGGCGGCACCGTAAGCGGGCTGGCCGTAGTTGTTGCGCAGCGCGTTGGACGAGCCGATGTTGACGATGTTGCCCTTGCTCTTCTTCAGGTGCGGGACAGCGGCCTTGGCAGCGTAGAAGATCGCGCTCGCGTTGACGGCGATGATGTCCTGCCAGGTCTGCGCATCCAGCCCTGCGAGCAGGCCGATGTCGCTGGCGCCCGCGCAGTTCACGAGGATGTCCAAGCGGTCGAACTCCGCGACGGTCCCGTCCACCAACTCGACAACAGCCGTCTCATCGCGGACGTCGACTGTTCGCTGGACGATCGTGCTGCCCTCAGGCGCCTGCTTGACGGTTCGGCTCAGCTTCTCCCCGTCGCGCCCGGCGATGACGACGGTCGCACCTTCCTCGGCGAATCGCAGAGCGATAGCGGCCCCCATACCGGACCCGCCCCCGGTGACCAGGGCGACGCGGCCGGAAAACCGATTGGATTCCATACTTGTATCTCCTTTGAGCATCTTCCACGTGGGACGTTGAGCCGACTACCGGCGCTCATCCCCGGAACGGTGATCGCCACTGGCGTCCGGGTTGTCAGGCGCGGTCGTGGAGGGTGATCTGGTAGCCGTCGGGGTCGGCGAAGGTGAATGTCCGGCCGAAGGGGCCGTCGATCGGTGCGGAGACGATGGTGTGACCGTCGGCGGCGAGAGCGTCGTGGATGGCCTGGACGTCGAAGGCGTGGAGCCAGATCGCGGCACCGATGCCGGGCTGGGCGACGGACGCGAGATCGGTGCCGGGAACGACGTCGCGGAGTGCGAACGCGATCGGCTTCGTCTCGAAGACGACGGCGTGCGGGGGTCCGGCCTGCGAGCGGACGAGGCCGAGGTACTGCTCGTAGAACGCCTGCGAAGCGTCGAGGTCGCGGGCCTGGAGCGAGATGAAGTCGGGGCCGGTGGCGGGCATGATGATGCTCCTTCTCTTCGTGTCAGATTCCTGACACAGACCAACGTATGTCAGAATACTGACATGAGTCAAAACGACACCGGCGTCGACCTGGACATATCACTGGGCTACCTGCTGAAACAGGCTTCGAGCGCCCTGCGCGCAGCCATGGAGGAGGTGCTACGGCCACTCGGGATGACCGTGACGCACTACTCCTGCCTCGAGCTGCTGGCCCAACGGCCGGGCCTGTCGAACTCCGAGCTCGCGCGGGGCGCGTTCGTGACACGGCAGTCGATGAACGTGCTGCTCCAGAACCTGGAACGGGACGGATACGTGACCAGGCCCGCGGAGGCACCCGTCGGGAAGGTCCTTCCCACGCGGCTCACACCTCGCGGCCGACGGAGCCTGGAGAAAGCGTCCGCGGCGGTCCGGTCCGTCGAGGTCAGAATGCTGGGAGGCATGACCGAGACCGAGCAGTCAGGCGCGTTCCGGATCCTGCAGAGCATGATCCAATCCCTGCGCGACGGCAACGACAGCACATAGCCCGCCCCTCGGCGCCCGCCTCGCCGCGCCCGGACAGGAGTGCGGCCGAGCGTGGAAATCCGTGCCGACGACCTCGAAAGCCGACATCACCCGACTACGCCCTCTTCTGCGATGAGCCCTCTTGGCTCCCAGAATTCGCCCAGCCGCCACCAGGAATACCGCTTCGGCACAGAAAGGCTCGTGCGGTACAAGGGTGCGGCGCAGTCGCTTCAGGGCTTTGACTGGCTTTGACGGTGCTGCGCGAATTACCGCTGTGGCCACAGGGGTTGTTGTGGCAGGGGCTGCGGCCACCTGTACCTGTCGCACGTAACGGAGTTCTCTCGCAGGTTCGCAGGTAGAGGCCGCCGAGGGCTGTTGTGGCACGTCGCGTACGAGCGCTGCCCTGCAGACAAACCGCCTCAATGTGCTGTGTGTCCAGATCGTGACAGGTGAAGCTCGCATTCATTATTCGTTTATCGCCGCCCAGGTATGTGCTGGCTACTGTCTGCTCTGCACAGCGCCCGCACGAATTCTCCATCACTCAACTCCACACTCACTCAAGGGAGTTTCATGTACTCACGTGTCAAGTACGGAGTCCTCGCGGCGGCGGCATTACTGGTGCTGCCGCTCGCCGCCCATCAGGCCTCGGCCGGCGAGTCCGGTGCCTACTCCGACAGCCGGATGGCCGCCATGACTCCCGAGGAGCAGGCGAAGATCCTCACCCCCCTCAGACAGGCGGCCCAGTCCGCGACCGCGGTCGGCCGTGAGCAGAGACAGGACGTCTTCACCGGCGCCGAGATAGCCCCCGGATACCAGGGCGTCAACGTGTACCTCACGGACCCGGCGGAAAAGGAATCGTTCCTTCAGGAGATGCGGCGAAGCGCCATAAAGCCCGGCTCGGCCCGCATCACCTTCAAGCAGGGGCTCCACACCCGCACCGAACTGCACAAAACGATCAAGTCTCTGCACAGCCAGACCTTGAAGCAGTCCTTCAGCATCGTCGGAGCCTCGGCGGCGGTGGACGGCAGCGGGATCACCGTACTCGCCGACGATCTCGGCGCCGCGGACACGTACTTCGGCGCCCGCAGGTCCGCCATCCCCGTAGAAGTGAAGCAGGGCTCCGCCGTCAAGCCCATGAGCAGAGAGGACGACTCCGCCCCGTACTACGCCGGAGCCGCCCTCAACGGATCGATCGGCGGACCGTCCTACTGCACCAGCGGGATTCCGGCGGTCAGTACGTGGGACGGCCGCCAGTGGCTGGTCACCGCCGGCCACTGCTACAACGTCAACGACGTCGTACGCACCAACGGCGGCAGAGTCGTGGGTTCGGTCTGGGCCAAGCTGCCCGAGTGGGACGCGGCGTTCATCGAAGCCCCGACCAACCGCAGGACCTGGGACGGCTACGACGCCACCGGCTACAGCCGCTACCTCAACGGCGTAGGCAGCACCGTCAACAACGACTGGACCTGCCAACTCGGCTACAACACCAAGGTCATGTGCAACCTGAAGGTGATCAACCACGAGCAGTTCTACACCCTCAGCGGGACGACCACCCAGATCAAGGGCGTCTACGCCCTCCAGCAGGACGGCGTGGACGCCGTCACACCGGGCGACAGCGGAGGCCCGGTGGTCACCATCAACAACCCCGATTCCCGGCAGATGAACGGCATCGTCAGCGCCGCGTCCTTCACCGACATACGAGCCATCTACTGGGTCGACGCGGTGGACATCTTCAACGCCTTCGCCATCAAGCTCAACCCGAGCTGACAGCCGGTCCGGCACCCGGTCCGACCCCCGGCGTACGCCTCGCCGTCCGCCGACTCGCAGACGTACGAGGGCGGGCCCGTCCTCGTACGTCTCGCGGCTCCTCCACGGCCTGGCCGGGAGTCAGGAGGACATCGCGGCACGGTCCGATTCGCTGCGCAGCACACAGAACTCGTTGCCTTCGGGATCGGCGAGGACGGCCCACCCCGCACCGTCAGCCTCCCGCAGGTCGGCGACCAAGGTGGCGCCCAGGCCCAGCAGCCGATCGACCTCCTCCTCACGGGAGGTCTCCGGACGCAGACACAGATGGATCCTGTTCTTGACGCTTTTCGATTCCGGCACCTGATTGAAGTACAGGATCGGACCGGTCGGCAGCATCACCGCGGTCTCCTCGGCGCCCGGCCCGTCCTCCGGATGGAGCGGACTGCCGGTCACCTCGCTCCAGAAGCGCGCCAGCGCATAGGCATCCGCACAATCGATCGCCACGTTCTGCAACACCGAGACCATGCGGCCCAGCCTGCCCGAGCACCCGCCCGCCCGCCAACCGATTCCCCCGGCCACGACCGCACAGTCACCGCCCCGGCCCACGGCGTGGGCGCAGCGACAGCCACCGCAGCGAGGCGAGGCCGAGCGCCGTCATCGCGTGCTCCAGCCTCGGATCCGTACGGGGGGCCGAGGCATCCATCGAACACGCCGCAGCCAGCAGAAACCCCGCCTGCGCCGAGATGAGCACATCCACCGCCACCGGATCGACACCCCGCAGGAGCGGATGCCGGGCGGCGTACGGCTCCGGGTCGATCCCGTCGAGCGCCACACTCCCGAGCAGCATCACCACATCCGCGTACGCGGGCCCCGTCCACGCGTGCGGCCAGTCCACGACCACGACGCGCTCGTCGGTGAGCAGGACGTTGAACGGATACAGATCCCCGTGCGCCAACGTCTCCCCGACGATCGCCTCCGGCAGCCGCGCCTCAAGCGCGAGATGCCGGTCCAACTCGCGCGCGGCACGCGGCGCGACCACGGCCAGCCTGGCGAGCGACCGGGGACTGTCCACCAGCCGCCCCCAACCGCCCAACCGGGGCGACGTGGCAGCGGAGTTGAGGCGCGGCGCCGGCGTCAGCCGCTCCGAAAGATCCGTCATCGCGTCCAGCACCCGCACCAACTCGCCCTCGCGCCATGGCTGTACGGGCAGAGCCCCGTCCACGTCCTCGAAGACGAGCGCCACCCAGCCGTTCGCGTCGTACGCCCCCAGAAGCCTCGGTACGGGAGCCCCGGGCGGCAGCCCGCCGTTCACCTCGACCTCACGCCGATGGTGCGCCGCGACGCCCGGCGCGGCGGCGGCGTCCACCGCCTTGGCGAACGCCCGTCGCCCATCGGCCAGTCGCAGCCGCGCCGCGAGCCCGTCGGAGAACCCGCCCTTCTGACTCGTGGCCCCCGCCACCGTCCCCCCGAGCACGTCCTCGATGCCCGTCCGTACGGACGACGGGAGTTCGTTCCACGGCCGTCGCCGGCTGCCGGTGAACGCGTCGTTGTCGGTCGTCATGTCTCTCCAGAGATCGAAAAGGAGCCGAGGCGGGAATTCCGTTTACCTGCCCGAAATTAAACTCGTGAAGTCGTGCAACCCTCGGGGAAGATCGCGTGTCTGCCTATGTGTTCGGATGAAATTCCAGCAGACAGCATCGGGCCCAATAGCCGAGCGGTAGCCGCCTTTGGCGGGCCCGTGGGTTTACTGCGCCCTTGTGCTCGGAGAAAGGTGTTCCTATGCGCTACACCAAGCGTGCGGTCGTGGCCACGGCCTGCGCATTCGCTCTGATCCCGGCGAGCGCGGCGTTCGCGGGCGACGGCCCGGCACCGGCCCCGTCGAAGTCCTCGAAGGCGCCCAAGTCGACCGCACCGACCGAGGCGGGAAACCCGTCGAGCGCGAAAGCGCGAGTGGCGGGAGTCTGTGCCGACGCGTACCAGGTCGGAAAGACAGCGTACATCGACAGGGCCGGCGCGCACGTCGCCTCGGTCAAGCAGTTCTACTCGAAGACGTGCAACGAGAATTACGGATATCTCTGGGTCTGGGATTCATTCCGTAAGACCAACAAGGATTACGACGTGAGCGTCGCCGTCTACAGCTACAGCCAGGACGACTTCTTCGGCGGGGTGGCGTGGACCGACCACAACGGCCAGGAGTTCTGGTCGGAGGGCGCGAACACGGTGAAGGACTGCACGTCGGCGGTCGGCGCCCTCCGCAGGGCGGGCGACCCGCTCGGGGGCGAGGCGGCCAGCGAGAAGGTGTGCTGACGCGGGACTGACGCGGGTGGGGTGGTCCGAGGGAACTCGGGCCACCCCGTCAGCGTGTCAGCGTTTCAGCGCGCTGCGAGGTGGGTGGTGAAGGCGGCCCAGGCGGCGGGGGTGAGGGTGAGCCGGCCGATGTGGGGGTCTTTGGAGTCCCGTACGAGGACGGTGTCTTCGCCTGCGGCGACCTCGACGCAGTTGTCGCCGGAGCTACCGCTGTAGGTGCTCTTCGACCAGGCGACTTCGATGCAGTTGTCGCCGCCGCTGCCGCTGTAGCTGCTCTTGAACCAGTTCAGTTCAGTGGTGCTCATTACGCTCCTCGCATCTGCTCCAGCAGGCTCGCGGTGGCCTGACAGCTCAGAGCCTGTGACCGCATCTTGCCATAGCGCTGGAGCATGGAACTCGCCAGTTTCGGACTCGTCAGCAGGGTGCTGCTGTCGTGTCCTTCGAAGTAGCCGATCCACTGGTGATCGGGTGTCTCGGCCAGGTACATCTGACCGTCTGAGCCGATGTGATCCTCCTGGCGCAGCGCCACGAGCTGGATCTCGATGTTGCGTTGTGCGCCCGCTTCCAGCAGTCGATCGACGACCGCTCTGGTCACGTGTTGTCCCCCCAATCCCCTTTCCAGGAGCGCCTGTTCGATGATGAAACTGAATGAGGTGTTGGGTCGCTCCGTCAGTAGTCGTTGACGCTCCAGCCGAGCGGCTACCTTCTGTTCAAGCTCGTCCTCAGCCAACGGCGGCAGCCTCCGCTCGAAGATCGCCCTGAGATAGGACTCCGGCTGCAACAACCCCGGAATCGCCCGGCACTCGTACGCGTACAACGAGATCGCCGTCTCCTCGATCAGCGCCCACTTGCGGAACCACGACGCCAGCCCCGCCCCCTTCGTGAGACTCCTCGCCCCCGCCGTCAGCACCCTCTCCGCGACCGGACCCAGCACCGCCCCCGCTCGCCCCGGCAGATCCTTCGGCGGGAACCGCTTCCCCTGCTCGATCTTGGCGATGTAGTGCACCGAGTACTGAACGCGTGGTGCGAACTCCTCCTGCGTGAGGCCCGCTTCCTCCCGCAGGGCCTTCAAGACCGCCCCAAAGGTCTTGAGACTGTCCGACGTCTCGGGTTCACTGCTCGTACTGCCGCCGCCACCACTGCCGTCCGCCGTCATCCCGTTCGCCTCTCCGTGGCCCTGCTCCGCTCGATGCGTAACCCGCACAACTGGTTAATCATCACTGGTAGTTACTCACCCAGTCCAGAGGGTGAACCAGTACAACGGCCAGGTGTACTGGCGTTGGCCCTGGTGACGCCCACAATCCGGCCCGGACGCTGGGCATATACCATCCCCTCAGGCCCAAGCGGCCGTCACCGTACGTGTGTTCACTCAGCGGTTCTCCGCCACCCGGCGCGGCGCGCGGCTCGCGCGGATGCTCGCCACTCAGCAGCTCGACGCGTGGGGCATTCCGTACGGCTCCGAGCCGTCCGACGGGGCCGCCCTCGTGGTCGCCGAGCTGGCCGCGAATGCTGTGCTCCACGGCCGGGTTCCGGGGCGGGACTTCGCGTTGCGGCTCGCGTACAACACCGGCAAGAACCTCGTACGGATCGAGGTGACCGACACCCACAACGCGATGCCCGCGCGTGCGCCGCGCGGCGCTGCCGCCGATGGCGAGACGGGCCGCGGGTTGGTGCTGGTGGACGCGATCGCCGTGCGGTGGGGGATCAGCGGGCGGTCGGGGCCGGGCAAGACCGTGTGGGCGTACGTGTCGACTTCACGCGAAGGGGTCTGAGGGCCGGCGTCAGTGCTGGTAGCGCAGACCGTCCAGCAGGAGATCGAGTGCGCGGCCCGCCTGCTCGCGCATGCCCGGCTCGCCCGCCGCGAGGCCGACGCCGCTGACGGCGATCAGGACGTCGTCGGCGTCGGCATCCTTACGGAAGACGCCGTCCGCCGCCCCGGCGTCGAGCAGCAGCTTGATCGCGGAGCCGAGCAGGTCGCGGCTCTGCGCGTAGGGGTTTCTGCCCGAGGCGATGACCGCGCGGAGTGCGTCGGCCATGCCGTACTTGGCGATCATGAAGTCTATGTAGCGGTCCATCCATGCCCGTGTCGCCCCGGCGGGGGCCAGTTCGGCGAGGAGCGCGGGCGCGGCGTCGCAGACGGCGGCCAGTTCGTTGCGGTAGACCGCCTCGACCAGGGCCTCGCGGGTGGGGAAGTGGCGGTAGAGCGTACCGATGCCGACCCCGGCGGCCTTGGCGATGGCGTCGAGGGTCGCGCTCCCGCCGGTTCCGTCGCCGTCGCCCTCGGAGAGCAGCCGCATCGCGGCGGCGAGGACGAGGTCGCGATTGCGCCGGGCGTCCGCGCGCAGCGGTCGGTCGCCGTTCGTTGCCACGCGCTCCTCCGTCCCTGGTGCTGGTCGTCGTCTTCGTGCTCCCGGCCAGAACGTAGCCCACGGCTGGACGTGCTTGCTAAACGGAGCCTCCTCCGATTAGCGTGGAGGCTGAGCGGAGGATCCTCCGTTTAAGTGTACGGCGGGGCCCGGCCCCGCCTCCTACGGAGCCGTACAGAAGAGGACCGTCATGAGCAGTCACGACCGGATCACCACCCCGTTCACCCGTGAATCCACCGCCGCCGAGGTCATCGACGGCATCGACCTGACCGGCAGGCGTGCAGTCGTCACCGGCGGCGCCTCCGGCATCGGCGTCGAGACCGCCCGCGCGCTGGCGTCGGCGGGGGCGGAGGTCACGCTCGCCGTACGCGACGTCGAGGCCGGGAAGCGTACGGCCGCCGACATCACCGCCACGACCGGCAACTCCCACATCTCGGTCGCCCCGATCGAACTGGCCGACCGCGCGTCGGTCGCGGCGTTCGTCGCGGCCTGGCAGGGGCCGCTGCACATCCTGGTCAACAACGCGGGTGTCATGGCGGAGCCGCTGAACCGTACGCAGGAGGGCTGGGAGCACCAGTTCGCCACGAACCACGTCGGTCACTTCGGGCTGGCGCTCGGCCTGCACGACGCGCTGGCCGAGGCGGGCAACGCCCGCGTCGTATCGGTGAGTTCGAGCGCGCACCTGCGCTCGCCCGTCGTCTTCGACGACATCCACTTCGAGAACAGGGAGTACGAGCCGTGGGCGGCGTACGGCCAGTCCAAGACGGCCAACGTCCTGTTCGCCGTCGAGGCGACCAAGCGGTGGGCCGCTGACGGGATCACCGCCAACGCGCTGATGCCGGGCGGCATCCGCACGAATCTGCAGCGCCACCAGAATGCGAACCCCGAGTTCCAGAAACTGATCGAGGGCGCCGCCTGGAAGACCACCGAGCAGGGCGCGGCCACCTCGATCCTGGTCGCCGTCTCACCGCTGCTGGAGGGCATCGGCGGCCGGTACTTCGAAGACGCCACGGAAGCCGGACCGAACGTGCCGCCGGCCGGCACCGGCGTCGCCGACTACGCGCTCGACCCCGAGGCGGCGGCCCGGCTGTGGGACGTGTCGCTGGAAATGCTCGCCCGCTGACCCGACCGCGCCGCCCCGCGTGCTGTCCAGGCCGATCAGGATCGGAGAAGCGTTGGCCACCTGGCCGCATTAGCGTGGCGGCCATGGACACCAGCGCCGGTCGGTCCGGACCGGGCGACCCGGCCGCACAGATGGAGACACGATGAGCAAGCCCACGAGAACGGGTACGAGGGCCGGAACGCGGGCGGGCTCGCAGGCGGGCGCGAAGCCGGGTACGTCGGCGGGGGACGGCGCCGGCATCCACGGCGTGATCCGGGTGCACGGCGCGCGCGTGAACAACCTCAGGGACGTCAGCGTCGAGATCCCGAAACGCCAGCTGACAGTCTTCACCGGCGTCTCCGGCTCGGGAAAAAGCTCACTGGTCTTCGGCACGGTCGCCGCCGAGTCGCAGCGCCTGATCAACGAGACGTACAGCACCTTCGTACAAGGCTTCATGCCGACGCTGGCGCGGCCCGAGGTCGACGTACTCGAAGGGCTGACCACCGCGATCATCGTCGACCAGCAGCGGATGGGCGCCGACCCCCGCTCCACGGTCGGCACCGCCACCGACGCCAACGCGATGCTGCGCATCCTCTTCAGCCGACTCGGCAAGCCGCACATCGGCTCGCCCGGCGCCTTCGCCTTCAACGTCGCGTCGGTGCGGGCGAGCGGTGCGATCACCGTCGAACGCGGCAACCGCAAGACCGTGAAGGCGACCTTCAGCCGTACCGGCGGCATGTGCACACGCTGCGAGGGCCGGGGCACGGTCTCCGACATCGACCTCACCCAGCTCTACGACGACTCCAAGTCGCTCGCCGACGGCGCGTTCACCATCCCCGGCTGGAAGTCGGACAGCTTCTTCACCGTGCGCGTCTACGCCGAGTCGGGCCTCCTCGACCCGCACAAGCCGATCCGCAGGTTCACGAAGAAGGAGATGGACGCCTTCCTCCACAGCGAGCCGACGAAAGTGAAGGTCGAGGGCGTGAACCTCACCTTCGAGGGACTGATCCCCAAGATCCAGAAGTCGTTCCTCTCCAAGGACCGGGAGGCGATGCAGCCGCACATCCGGGAGTTCGTGGACCGGGCGGTCACCTTCACCACCTGCCCCGAGTGCCACGGCACGCGGCTCAGCGAGGAGGCCAGATCCTCGAAGATCGGCGGCATCAGCATCGCCGACGCCTGCGCGATGCAGATCAGCGACCTCGCCGACTGGGTGCGCGCCCTGGACGAACCGTCGGTCGCGCCGCTGCTCCAAGCGCTGGGCGGGACCCTCGACTCCTTCGTGGAGATCGGACTCGGCTACCTCGGCCTCGACCGCGCGTCGGGCACGCTGTCGGGCGGCGAGGCGCAGCGCGTCAAGATGATCCGCCATCTCGGCTCCTCCCTCACCGACGTCACGTACGTCTTCGACGAGCCGACGATCGGCCTGCACCCCCACGACATCAGCCGCATGAACGACCTGCTGCTGAGGCTGCGCGACAAGGGCAACACGGTGCTCGTCGTGGAGCACAAGCCGGAGACGATCGCGATCGCCGACCACGTCGTCGACCTCGGCCCCGGCGCCGGTACGGCGGGCGGCACCGTCTGTTTCGAGGGCACCGTCGAGGGGCTGCGCACCGCCGGCACTGTCACCGGGCGGCACTTCGACGACCGGGCCGTTCTCAAGGAGACGGTGCGCGAACGCACCGGCACGCTGGAGATCCGCGGCGCGGCGACGCACAACCTGCGGGATGTCGACGTCGACATCCCGCTCGGCGTGCTCGCCGTCGTCACCGGGGTCGCGGGCTCCGGCAAGAGTTCGCTCGTGCACGGGTCGCTGGGCAAGGGTGCGGGCGGCGCCGGAGCGGATGTGGTGGCGATCGGACAGGGCGCGATCCGCGGCTCGCGCCGCAGCAACCCGGCGACGTACACCGGGCTCCTCGACCCGATCCGTAAGGCTTTCGCGAAGGCCAACGGCGTCAAGCCGGCGCTGTTCAGCTCCAACTCGGAGGGCGCCTGCCCCAACTGCAACGGCGCCGGCGTCATCTACACCGACCTGGCGATGATGGCCGGGGTCGCGACCGTCTGCGAGGAGTGCGAAGGCAAGCGGTTCCAGTCCTCGGTGCTGGACCACCACCTCGGCGGGCGCGACATCAGCGAGGTGCTCGCGATGTCGGTGGCCGAGGCCGAGGAGTTCTTCGGCGCGGGCGAGGCGCACACACCGGCCGCGCACCGCATCCTGCAACGGCTCGCCGACGTCGGGCTCGGCTACCTCACCATCGGCCAGCCCCTCACCACCCTGTCCGGCGGCGAGCGGCAGCGGCTCAAGCTGGCGACCCACATGGGGGAGAAGGGCGGCGTCTACGTCCTCGACGAGCCGACCGCCGGTCTGCACCTCGCCGATGTCGAGCAACTGCTCGGCCTGCTCGACCGGCTCGTCGATTCCGGCAAGTCGGTCATCGTGGTCGAGCACCACCAGGCGGTGATGGCGCATGCCGACTGGATCATCGACCTCGGCCCCGGCGCGGGACATGACGGCGGCCGGATCGTCTTCGAGGGGACACCCGCCGATCTCGTCGCGGACCGGTCCACGCTCACCGGCGAACACCTCGCGGCGTACGTGGGCGCCTGAGGCGGCCCCCCCCATCGAGTTCGGTCCGGACTGGCCCGTGTCGCTGTTGGGCCGAACGGGTGAGGAGCGGGAGGATGGCCGCATGCAGACACAGTGCGCGGGCGGGGTGATCCGGTGAGCAGGTACGGCGGTTACGACAGATACGACGCCACCGACGAGCAGTGGGAGGGCCTGGCTCAGGTCGTCCCGCTGCGGGGCCGCAACGAGTGGCCCTCGCGGGTCGACCACCGGGCGATCCCGGAGGACTACGCCGCCGAGCAGCGGCGATTCGTGGTCCTGCGGGTGCAGGTCTTCGCCGACGCGCGTGATGTCGCGGAGCATCTGATCGCGCAGATCCCGGTGCTGCTCGACCTGACCGGCGCCGACACGGACGTGGCCAAACGGATCCTGGACTTCAGCAGCGGCGTCGTCTTCGGGCTCGGCAGCGGCATGCACCGGGTCGACCGCAACGTCTTCCTCCTCGCGCCGGCCGGCACCGAGGTCGAGGGGATCGCCGCGGCGGCCGTCCAGCAGCCGTGACCTGGTACGGCCGCTACACCCGGCGTGCGCGACACTTCCGATGCAACTGATACATCTGGGTCCGTGACTGAACTTGATGTACAAGGATTGCAGCGCAGACTGGTGGAGTTCGCGGCGGCGCGGGAGTGGGAGCCGTACCACACACCGAAGAACCTGGCCGCGGCGCTGAGCGTCGAGGCGTCCGAACTGCTGGAGATCTTCCAGTGGTTGACGCCCGAGCAGTCGGCGCGGGTGATGGAAGCCCCCGGGTCGGCGCACCGCGTGCGGGACGAGGTCGCGGACGTGCTGGCGTATCTGCTGCAGTTCTGCGACGTGTTGGGGATCGACGCGCTGACCGCGCTCTCCGAGAAGATCGACCGGAACGAGCTGCGCTTCCCGCCGAGCGCCGACCGCTCCCAACCCCGGCAACCGCCGGCGCCGTCGGCGTCCACATCCGACTGATTCGTCACTCTGCGGAGTGAGCGAGTTATTCACAACCGGCTTCCTGTCCACAGATTTCCGAATTCCTCTGGTCTTTCTGTTGCCAACCCCTCACTCTGGGTAATGAGTAAGTGGGCAGGGTGTTCGACAGACGGGGACAGCCGGACAGATCGGACAGACGGAGACGGGGATGGCGAATGGACGCGGAAAGGCTCATCGGAGCCGGCCGGGTTGCCTTGGCCCGGAGCGGTGCGCCGCTGGAAATCGTGGCGGAGGCCTGGCAGGCGCAGGCGCTCGCCCAGGCGATCGGGGATCAACTGGCCCTGCACGGACCGCAGGAGCTGAGGACGGAGGCAAGAGGCCTCGCTGAGACGGGCGCGCGGGGCGGCGCGTCACCTGATCACCCTTCGCTGCGCGCCGGAGGGATACGGGCGGCACGGCTCTCGACGGTGATAGACCCGCGCAGTGCGTTGACCGGGCTCGGCGTGCTCCTCGGCGAGGTGGGGATCGCGCTGGTCTCGGTGGCCTGCGGGACGGACGAGGAAGGGCTGTACTGGCAGTGCATCGAGGCGATCGACGCGGCCGACGAATCGAACGACCGAGTGCTCGGCATGCTGCGCAAACTCACCGCGCAGGACGAGGTGCGGGAGCGGGATCGAGTGCGCGAGACGGAGAAGGAGAGGGGATGAGGCACCGGGCATGAACGGGCTGAGGATCGGCCCGACGATCGGGCTGACGTACGGGCCGACGATGGGGCCGACATTCGGCCCGGGGTGTGAAGGGCCGAGAGGGGAATGGGTGGGGCCCGGCGAGGAGGCGCGGCCGACGGGCGCTCGAAGGTGCAGGATGGATGCATGGATCTTCGAATCTTCACCGAGCCCCAGCAAGGGGCGAGCTACGAGACGCTGCTGATCGTCGCCAAGGCGACGGAAGACCTCGGCTTCGACGCCTTCTTCCGCTCCGACCACTATCTGCGGATGGGCTCCGCCGACGGCCTGCCCGGCCCCACCGACGCCTGGATCACACTGGCCGGTCTCGCGCGCGAGACCAAGCGGATCCGACTCGGCACCCTGATGACGGCAGGCACCTTCCGGCTGCCGGGCGTGCTCGCCATCCAGGTCGCGCAGGTCGACCAGATGTCGGGCGGCCGGGTCGAACTGGGCCTGGGCGCGGGCTGGTTCGAGGAGGAGCACAAGGCGTACGGAATCCCGTTCCCCAAGGAGAAGTTCGCCCGCCTCGAGGAGCAACTCGCCATCGTCACAGGGCTGTGGAGCACGCCGCCCGGCAAGACGTTCTCGTACGACGGGACGCACTACCAACTGGCCGACTCACCCGCGCTGCCCAAGCCGGCCCAGTCCAAGGTCCCGGTGCTGATCGGCGGCCACGGCGCGACGCGCACGCCGCGCCTCGCCGCGCAGTACGCGGACGAGTTCAACATCCCGTTCGCCTCGATCGAGGACAGCGAGAGGCAGTTCGGCCGCGTGCGGGACGCGGCGGTCAAGGCCGGACGGAAGGCCGACGACCTGGTGTATTCGACCGCGCTGGTCGCCTGCGTGGGCAGGACCGACGCGGAAGTGGCCCGCCGGGCCGCGTCCATCGGACGGGAGGTGGAGGAACTGAAGGCGAACGGACTCGCGGGCTCGCCCGCCGAGGTCGTCGACAAGATCGGTCGGTACGGAGCCATCGGCGCGTCCCGTATCTACTGCCAGATGCTGGACCTGGACGACCTCGACCACCTGGAACTGCTCTCCTCCCAGGTTCAGTCCCAGCTCGGCGCCGACCTGGTCGAGCAGTCCCCGCACTGAGCCGAGCTGTCCGCCGATCGAGGACAGGGAGGTGTCCGTGAAGCCCGTCCGCACACTCGCCGCCGCGCTCGCCCAGGGCAGCCTTGTCCTCGACGGCGGTCTCTCCGACCAACTGCGGGCGCAGGGCTGCGATCTGTCCGACGACCTGTGGTCGGCGCGGCTCCTGGACGACGGCCCGGAGCAGATCGAGGCGGCCCACGCCGCCTACGTACGGGCCGGCGCCCAGGTGCTGATCACCGCCAGCTATCAGGCGACGTACGAGGGCTTCGCCCGCCGGGGCGTCGGGCGGGACCGGGCGTCCGAGCTGCTGGCCGACAGCGTGGCTCTGGCCCGGCGGGCCGGGGCCGGGGTGGCGCGGGAGATCTGGGTCGCCGCGTCGGTCGGGCCGTACGGGGCGATGCTCGCGGACGGCGCCGAGTACCGGGGACGGTACGGGCTGTCGGTGCGGGAGTTGGAACGGTTCCACCGGCCGAGGATCGAGACGCTGGCCGCGGCCGGGCCGGACGTCCTGGCGCTGGAGACGGTGCCGGACACCGACGAGGCCGAGGCGCTGCTCAGGGCGGCCGAGGGATGCGGAGTGCCGGTCTGGCTCTCGTACACGATCGCGGGCGACCGTACGCGCGCCGGCCAGCCGCTGGCCGAAGCGTTCGCCCTGGCGGCGGAGGAGGATGACGTGATCGCGGTGGGCGTCAACTGCTGCGACCCGTCCGACGCGGACCGAGCCGTCCCGCTGGCGGCCTCGACCACACACAAACCGGTCGTGGTCTACCCGAACAGCGGCGAGACGTGGAACGCGACAACGAGGGGGTGGGTGGGGGAGGGGAGGGGGGAGGGGCCCCTCCCCTCGCCGTTCTCATCCGACCGCCTCCACGCCTGGCAGCGCGCCGGCGCCCGTCTCCTCGGCGGCTGCTGCCGCGTCGGCCCCACCCGGATCGCCGAGGTGGCGACCCTACTGGACGCGGAGAGGGCCGGTCCTTGACCGCCGTTGCCCGGGGGCGCTTCTCCGTTCGATCGGCCGGCTGTGGGATGACGGCCCGAACCACGCAGTCGTCTAGGTGCTTACAGAGTGCGCATGATGCGTAGCCACACTCCACAAGAACGACGGTCGGCCGGGATCACCCAGGGCACGGCGTGGCTGGCGTGACCCGTGAGGGTGTGGGTGCTGGTGTGAGCTGTGAGCCCGACCCCGCAGGCGCCCGACCCCGCAGGCGGCCGACCCCGCAGGCGGCCGAGCCCACGCCCGGCCGAGCCCACGCCCGGCCGGCCCCCACGCGCACCCCACCGAACACCGGGCGGTCCGCTGGGTGTGTCGCCGTAATCCGCTACCGGTACGGGCCGTCCGGCACACATACTCGGTCAGGTGTTCCTTACGATCAGTACGACCGGCACCCCTGAACGCCCCGCCACCGACCTCGGGTTTCTGCTGCACAAGCATCCCGACAAGGCGCAGACGTTCTCCACCTCCCACGGCACCGCGCATGTCCTCTACCCCGAGGCGTCCGCCGAGCGCTGTACGGCGGCGCTCCTGTTGGAGGTCGACGCGGTGGCCCTCGTCCGGCGCGGCAAGAACAAGGGGCGCGGGGGCGCGCCCGACGCGGCGCTCGCGCAGTACGTCAACGACCGTCCGTACGCCGCGTCGTCGCTGCTCGCCGTCGCCCTGAGCACCGTCTTCAAGAGCGCCCTGCGCGGTGTGTGCAAGGCGCTGCCCGAGCGTGCGGCCGAGCCGCTGCCGCTGCGGATCGAGGTGCCCGCCCTGCCCGCGCGCGGTGGCGCCGACCTGGTCCGCGGCCTGTTCGTGCCGCTGGGCTGGACGACGGTCGACGTGCGGCCGGTCGCGCTGGACGAGACGTTCCCCGCGTGGGGCGAGTCCCGCTACGTACAGCTCGTACTGGAGGGGGAGCTGCGACTCGCGGACGCGCTGCGGCAGTTGTACGTGCTCCTGCCGGTGCTCGACGACGCCAAGCACTACTGGGTCGCGCCCGACGAGGTGGAGAAACTGTTGCGGGCCGGTGAGGGCTGGCTGGCCGACCACCCGGAGCGGCAGCTCATCACCAGCCGTTATCTGAACCGCCGTTGGGGCCTGACCAGGGAGGCCACCGAACGGCTCGAACTGGTACGGCTCGCCGAGGCCGACGACATCGGCGTAGAGGCGATCGACAACGCCGTCGAGGACCCGGCACCGGAGGCCGATGACACCCCGGCGGAGAAGAAGACCGTCTCCCTCGCCGAGCAGCGCCGCGAGGCGATCCTCAGCGCCCTGCGCGACGCGGGCGCCGGCAGTGTGCTCGACCTCGGCTGCGGCCAGGGCCAGCTCGTTCAGGCGCTGTTGAAGGATGTGCGCTTCACAAAGGTGGTGGGTGTCGATGTGTCCGTACGCGCGCTCACCGTCGCCGCCCGCCGGCTCAAGGTGGAGCGGATGAGCGAGCGCCAGGCCGACCGCGTCGCGCTGATGCAGAGTTCGCTCACGTACACGGACAAGCGTCTCAAGGGGTACGACGCCGCCGTGCTCAGCGAGGTGATCGAGCATCTGGACCTGCCGAGGCTGCCCGCTCTGGAGTACGCGGTGTTCGGTACGGCGCGGCCCGCGACCGTCGTCGTGACGACGCCGAACGTCGAGTACAACGTCCGCTGGGAGACCCTGCCCGCCGGACATGTGCGCCACCGGGACCACCGCTTCGAGTGGACTCGCGCGCAGTTCCGCGCCTGGGCGGACAAGGTGGCGCTGCGCCACGGGTACGCCGTGCGGTATGTCCCGGTGGGGCCGGACGACCCCGAGGTGGGGCCGCCCACGCAGCTGGCCGTGTTCACCGTCGCCGCGACGGAGACGAAGAAGGAGGAGAAGGCCGCATGAGCAGCAACGAGACAGCGGACGAGACAGCGGACGAGACAGTGGAAGAGACCACTCCCGCCCGCGTCCTCCCCGTCACCGACCTCTCCCTCGTCGTCCTGATCGGCGCCACCGGCTCCGGCAAGTCGACCTTCGCGCGCACCCACTTCAAGCCCACCGAGGTCATCTCCTCGGACTTCTGCCGCGGCCTCGTCGCCGACGACGAGAACGACCAGGGCGCCAGCGGCGACGCCTTCGACGTGCTCCACTACATCGCGGGCAAGCGCCTCGCCGCCGGCCGGCGCACGGTCGTCGACGCCACCAACGTCCAGTTGGAGAGCCGCAGACAGCTCGTACGCCTCGCCCGGGAGCACGACGTGCTGCCCATCGCGATCGTCCTCGACCTGCCCGAGGCCGTCTGCGCCGAACGCAACGCCGCCCGCCCCGACCGGGCCGGCATGGCCCGCCATGTCATCAAACGCCACCAGCGGGAACTGCGCCGTTCGCTGCGCGGCCTCGAACGCGAGGGCTTCCGCAAGGTCCACGTCCTGCGAAGCGTCGAGGAGGTCGAGCGCGCCGAGGTCGTCACCGAGCGCCGCTACAACGACCTCACCCACCTCACCGGCCCGTTCGACATCATCGGCGACGTCCACGGCTGCCGCTCCGAGCTGGACACACTGCTGGCCGAGCTGGGTTACGCGGACGGCGACGGCGCCCACCCCGAGGGCCGCACGGCGGTCTTCGTCGGCGACCTCGTCGACCGCGGCCCCGACAGCCCCGGCGTGCTGCGCCGCGTGATGCGCATGGTCGGCGCGGGCAACGCGCTGTGCGTGCCGGGCAACCACGAGAACAAGCTCGGCCGCTGGCTCAAGGGCAGAAACGTCCAGGTCACCCATGGACTCGCGGAGACCGTCGAGCAGTTGGGGAAGGAGGACGACGCCTTCCGTGAGGAGGTGGGGACCTTCATCGACGGTCTCGTCAGCCACTACGTCCTGGACGGCGGCAAGCTTGTCGTCTGCCACGCCGGGCTGCCGGAGAAGTACCACGGCCGTACGTCGGGCCGGGTCCGTGCGCACGCGCTGTACGGCGACACGACGGGTGAGACCGACGAGTTCGGCCTGCCCGTCCGCTACCCGTGGGCCGAGGACTACCGGGGCCGGGCGGCCGTCGTGTACGGCCACACCCCCGTACCGAACACCTCCTGGATCAACAACACCATCTGCCTCGACACCGGCGCGGTCTTCGGCGGCAAGATGACGGCGCTGCGCTGGCCCGAGCGCGAGCTGGTCGACGTACCGGCGGAGCGTGTCTGGTACGAGCCGGCCAAGCCGCTCAACACGGAGGCGCCCGGCAGCCGCGAGGGCCGGCCGCTCGACCTCGCCGACGTGCACGGCCGGCGTGCCGTGGAGACCCGGCACATGGGCCGGCTCGCGGTGCGCGAGGAGAACGCGGCGGCGGCCCTGGAGGTCATGAGCCGCTTCGCGGTCGACCCGCGGCTCCTCGCGTATCTGCCGCCGACCATGGCACCGACCGCGACGTCCCGCGAGGAGGGCTATCTGGAGCACCCGGCCGAGGCCTTCGCGCAGTATCGCGACGACGGCGTGGCGCAGGTCGTGTGCGAGGAGAAGCACATGGGCTCGCGCGCGGTGGCGCTGGTCTGCCGCGACGCGTCCGTGGCGCGCGAGCGCTTCGGCATCGGCGACCCCGACGACCGCGGCGCACCGACGGGCGCGCTGCACACCCGTACCGGCCGCCCCTTCTTCGACGACCCGGCGGTCACCGAGGAGATCCTGGGCCGTCTCCGTACGGCCATCGGCGCCGCCGGTCTCTGGGACGAACTCGACACGGACTGGCTGCTGCTCGACGCCGAGCTGATGCCGTGGTCGCTGAAGGCCACCGGCCTTCTGCGCACCCAGTACGCGGCGGTCGGCGCGGCGGCGGGTGCCGTCTTCCCGGCCGTGACGGGCGCGCTCGAAGCGGCCGTCGGCCGGGGTGTCGACGTGGGCGCGCTGCTGGCCGTCCAGCGTGAACGGGCCACCGACGCGGCCGCGTTCACGGAGGCGTACCGCCGCTACTGCTGGGAGACGGACGGCCTTGAGGGCGTACGGCTCGCGCCGTTCCAGCTCCTCGCCGCGCGGGGCCGCAGCCTGGCCGCCGAACCGCACGACCGGCAGCTGGCCTGGATCGACCGGCTGACCGAGCACGACCCGACCGGTCTGCTCCAGGTCACCCGCCGCCTCGTCGTGGAGACGGGCGACGAGGAGTCGGTACGGGCCGGGGTCGACTGGTGGCTGGAGATGACCGGGCGCGGCGGCGAGGGCATGGTCGTCAAGCCGCTCCAGGCGCTCGTACGGAACGGCAGGAAGCTGGTCCAGCCGGGCATCAAGGTGCGCGGACGCGAGTACCTGCGGATCATCTACGGCCCCGAGTACACGCGGCCGGAGAATCTGGAGCGGCTGCGCGGCCGGTTCCTCGGTCACAAGCGGTCGTTGGCGCTGCGGGAGTACGCGCTGGGGCTCGAAGCGCTGGACCGGCTGGCGGACGACGAGCCGCTGTGGCGCGTGCACGAGGCGGTGTTCGCGGTGCTGGCGCTGGAGTCGGAGCCGGTGGACCCCCGGCTGTAGCCGCACGGGCGCCGGGGGTGGATCCGTGTTCGGTGCCTCGACGGGCGGTCAGTGGCTGCGCGCCGAGGCCCCGAACCGGGCCCGAAGATCCGCCGGCCAGGACCTGGCGTGCCGCCGGCCAGGACCTGGCATGCCGGCGGACACCCCCTAGCGTGCCAGGCCGGCCAGCTCCGTTCCCGCCAGGAGGAACGCCCCCACCCCGAAGTCCGCTGTCGAGTTGTACGTGATCGGCTGGCTCGACTCGGGCCGGTCTCCGACGTTCTGGACGTATCCGAGGAAACCGTCCGCGTGCACGGCCGTCGCCACCATCCCGTTCCAGGCGCGGGCGGCGACGGGCAGGTACGTCGCGGACGGTACGAGCCCTGCGGCAATCGCGTACGCGGCGCCGTAGGCGAAGAAGGACGTACCGCTGGTCTCCGGGCCGGGCAGATGCGCCGCGTCGCCGAGGTTGACGTTCCAGAAGCCGTCGGTGCGCTGGAGGGGCCCGAGTGTGGTGACGAGCCGGGTGAGGGTGTCGCGGTACTCGGGAACATTGGGCGCACCCGCGGGCAGTGCCTTGAGGACCTTGACATGGCCGGCCGCCACCCAGCCGTTGCCGCGTGACCACAGGACGGGCTTGCCGCTGGGGGAGAGGATCTTGCCGGGCAGGAAGCGGTCGTCGCGGTACCAGAGGCCACCGAGACCGGGGGCCCACAGTCCGGGGCCTCCTTGCACGCGCTTGGTGTGGTTGTAGAGGCGGTGGAGCTTGGTGGAGAAGGCGGTGTCGTTGCGCAGCTGGCCGAAACGGGCGAACGGCGGCATCGCCATGTGCAGCGCGTCGTCCCACCACCAGTCGTCGTTCTTGTTGGGCTGGTTGGTGATCATGCGGCGCAGCGTGTCCTCGGCCGCGGTGAGCTTGCGCGCCTCGGGCTCGACTTCGTGGAGGTCGAGATAGGTCTGGATGGCGTTGTGGTTGTCCGCGTGCCGGGTGGTGACGCCGCCGAGGATGCCGTAGTTGTGCTTCTCGGCCCAGGCGCGGGCGTAGTTGAGATAGCGGGCGTCGCGGGTGAGCCGGTACACGGCCATGAGCCCGCTGAAGAAGGTGGCACGGGCCCAGCCGTTGTTCCCCGAGTCGCCGTGCGTGCTGATCCAGTGATCGGTCACCCGGCGCAGCACAGCGATGATCTCGGCGCGGGAAGGCAACTGGGCGGAGGGCGGAGCGGCGTGCGCCGTGGGGGCGAGCAGGAGGGGCAGGGCGGGGGCGGCCAATGCCAGGGCGGCCCCCCGAACGATCAGTTGTCGTCTATCCATGTGAACAACCTCTCTCGGTCTTGGACTGAATATCGTGCAGGTCTAGACCTTGACGTGTCCATGGTGCGTAGTTGACTTTCCGAACGCGGCTCGGCATTCATATCCATACGAATCGTTCATTGGTATGAACTCGCCACCGGCCGAGAGGGACTTCCCTTTTCCCCGCGTGAACGGCGCCCGATCCGCGAGGATGGGGTCATGGGATTCCATGTCGACTCCGAGACCGGGCGGCTGCGCCGCGTCATACTGCACCGCCCAGACCTGGAGCTGAAGCGGCTCACCCCCAGCAACAAGGACGCGTTGCTCTTCGACGACGTGCTGTGGGTACGCCGCGCGCGCGAGGAGCACGACGGCTTCGCCGGCGTCCTGCGCGACCGGGGCGTGAAGGTCCATCTCTTCGGTGACCTGCTGCGCGAGTCGCTCGACATCCCGGTGGCGCGCGCGCTCGTCCTGGACCGTGTTTTCGACGAGAAGGAGTACGGCCCGCTCGCCACCGATCACCTCAGATCGGTCTTCGACGAGCTGCCGACCGGTGATCTGGTGGAGGCACTGGTCGGCGGGATGACCAAGCGGGAGTTCCTGGACAGCCACGCCGAGCCGACCTCCGTCCGCTTCCACGTCATGGACCTGGACGACTTCCTGCTCGACCCGCTGCCCAACCACCTCTTCACCCGCGACACCTCCGCCTGGATCTACGACGGCGTGTCCATCAACGCGATGCGCTGGCCGGCCCGGCAGCGCGAGACCGTCCACTTCGAGGCGATCTACCGGCACCACCCGCTCTTCACCGGCCCGGAGGCGGGGCCCTTCCATCACTGGTCGGAGGGGCAGGACGACTATCCCTCCACCATCGAGGGCGGTGACGTCCTGGTCATCGGTGAGGGCGCCGTGCTGATCGGGATGAGCGAGCGCACCACGCCGCAGGCCGTCGAGATGCTGGCGCGCGGAATGTTCGAGGCGGGCTCCGCCCGGACGATCGTGGCGCTCGACATGCCGAAGCGGCGCGCCTTCATGCACCTCGACACGGTGATGACGATGGTCGACCGCGACATCTTCACGCAGTACGCGGGCCTCGGCATGCTCCGCTCGTACACCATCGAGCCGGGCGCGGGCGGGAACGAGCTCAAGGTGACCGACCATCCGCCGGAGCACATGCACCGCGCGATCGCCGCCGCCCTGGGACTCGACGAGATCCGTGTCCTGACGGCGACGCAGGACGTGCACGCGGCCGCGCGTGAGCAGTGGGACGACGGCTGCAACGTGCTGGCCGTCGAGCCGGGGGTGGTCGTGGCGTACGAGCGCAACGCCACCACCAACACGTATCTGCGCAAGCAGGGGATCGAGGTGATCGAGATCCGGGGCAGTGAGCTGGGCCGGGGGCGGGGCGGGCCGCGCTGTATGAGCTGTCCGATCGAACGGGACGCGGTCTGACGGGAGTCGGTCTGACGGGACGCGGAGTCCTCCTTGGGCCGGGCCGCCCACGCCCCCTGTATATCAATACGGAAGGTCGTATATAGTTCCAAGGTCTCTGTATCGGTCCCCGTACAGGTCTCCGTATTCGCGACGCAGGAGCAGCCACATGGCGATACAACTCGCAGGCCGCCACTTCCTCAAGGAGCTCGACTTCACCGCCGAGGAGTTCCGGGGGCTGGTCGAGCTGGCCGCCGGGCTCAAGGCCGCGAAGAAGTCGGGCAACGAGGTGCAGCTCCTGCGCGGCAAGAACATCGCCCTGATCTTCGAGAAGGCGTCGACGCGTACGCGCTGCGCGTTCGAGGTGGCCGCCGCCGATCAGGGTGCCTCGACCACGTACATCGACCCGACCGGCTCGCACATCGGGAAGAAGGAGTCCGCCAAGGACACCGCGCGCGTGCTCGGCCGGATGTTCGACGGCATCGAGTTCCGTGGCGACGCGCAGGCGACCGTCGAGGAACTGGCCGCGTACGCCGGGGTGCCCGTCTTCAACGGGCTCACCGCCGACTGGCACCCGACGCAGATGCTCGCGGACGTGCTCACGATGACAGAGCACACCGACAAACAGCTGGAGCGGATCGCCTTCGCCTACCTCGGCGACGCCCGCTACAACATGGGCAACTCCTACCTGGTCACCGGTGCGCTGCTGGGCATGGACGTACGGATCGTCGCGCCCCGCGCCTACTGGCCGGCCGACGACGTCATCGCCCTCGCCCGCAAGTCCGCCGAGGTCAGCGGCGCCCGCATCACGCTCACCGAGTCGATCGCGGAGGGTGTCGGCGGCGCCGACTTCGTGGCCACCGACGTGTGGGTGTCGATGGGGGAGCCGCAGGAGATCTGGGACGAGCGCATCGCGGCCCTCGGGCCGTACAGCGTGACGATGGACGTGCTGAGCGCGACGGGGAATCCGGACGTGAAGTTCATGCACTGCCTCCCGGCCTTCCACGACCTGGGGACGGTCGTCGGGTGGGAGATCCACGAGCGCCACGGGCTCACGGAACTCGAAGTGACCGACGAGGTGTTCGAGTCCGCGCACTCCGTGGTCTTCGACGAGGCGGAGAACCGGCTGCACACGATCAAGGCCGTGCTCGTCGCGACGCTCGCCCCGGACCCGGTCACGCCGCGTGGTGCGGCGCGCTGACCTTCGCGGTGTCGGGCGCGTCATGGCCACGGTGTCGGGCGCGCTCGCGTCCACGGTGTCGGGCGTGCTCATGTCTACGGTGTCAGCGGGCTGACAGGGTGAACCAGACCGCCTTGCCCTGATCCGTCGGACGGTGACCGCAGTCGGCGCTCAGGGTACGTATCAGCAGCAGCCCCCGGCCGTGCTCCTGCCAGGGGTCGGGTACGCGGCCGGGCACCGGCGTCGACAGGTCGCCCGGCGGGCCCGGGTCGCCGTCGTGGACCTCGATCTGGCAGCCCGAGGGCAGCAGCTCGACCACCAGCTCGATGGGGACGTCCGGATTGGTGTGCTCGACGGCGTTGGCGACCAGCTCCGCCGTCAGCAGCTCCGCCGTGTCACTGTCCGCCGTCGGCCCGATGTCGGCCAGCGCCGCACGGATCAGGGCACGCGCCATCGGCACCGCAGCCGCGCTGTGCGGCAGTGTGATGCGCCAGGAGGCGGTGTCCGATGCTTTGTCGAGCAAGGCCGGGGATCCGTTCGGGACTGTGCGGGGGCCGTGAGGTCGCGAGCCGTAACGCGTGGGGTCTCGCGACACAGGTGGGCTTGAGCCCAACCTTACGGAGCGTGAGCGGCATGACAAGAGGCAGCGGACCGCCGGAAATGGGACCTCCGCCACTTATCGCCCGGGACCTTCGGCGGTGCCGGGCGGGATCTGGTGGGCCGGGCGTGGCCCACTCACGGGATCTGGTGGGCCGGGGGTGGCCCGCTCACGGCGTGGCGTACCGCATGGCGCACGGCATCGCGCACCGTATCGCGTACTCGTGACGGCAGTCACGGACGAGTGATACCTTTCTTGCGAAGGTCCGCCCAGCATCGAGCTGAAGGAGGCCGCACCCCATGAGCCCGTTCGCCGGTTCCACCCCCCGCACCGAGGAGTGGCGCCATCTGCGGCTGACGCGCGAGGACGGCGTCGCGACCGTCACCCTCGCCCGCCCCGACAAGCTCAACGCCCTCACCTTCGGCGCCTACGCCGACCTGCGCGATCTGCTCGCCGAGCTGTCCAGGGAGCGGTCCGTACGCGCCCTCGTCCTGGCGGGCGAGGGGCGCGGCTTCTGCTCGGGCGGCGACGTGGACGAGATCATCGGTGCCACGCTCTCCATGGACACCGCCCAGCTCCTCGACTTCAACCGGATGACCGGGCAGGTCGTCAGGGCCGTACGCGAATGCCCGTTCCCGGTGATCGCCGCCGTGCACGGGGTCGCCGCCGGTGCCGGCGCCGTCCTCGCGCTCGCCGCCGACTTCCGTATCGCCGACCCCACCGCGCGCTTCGCGTTCCTCTTCACCCGCGTCGGTCTCTCCGGCGGCGACATGGGCGCGGCGTATCTGCTGCCGCGCGTCGTCGGCCTCGGACACGCCACCCGGCTGCTGATGCTCGGCGAACCGGTGCGCGCGCCCGAGGCCGAACGCATCGGTCTCATCAGCGAGTTGACCGACGAGGGCGCCGCCGACACCCGCGCCGCCGAACTCGCCCGCCGGCTCGCCGACGGCCCGGCCCTCGCGTACGCGCAGACGAAGGCGCTGCTCACCGCCGAGCTGGACATGCCGCTCGCCGCGTCCGTCGAACTGGACGCCGCCACGCAGGCGTTGCTCATGAACGGCGAGGACTACGCCGAGTTCCACGCCGCCTTCACCGAGAAGCGGCCCCCCAAGTGGCAGGGCCGCTAGCCGTGTCGGGCGCGGGGACAGCCGCCGAGCCCCTGGCCGCCGAACCCCTGACTGCCGAGCCCCTGAAGGTCGCCGTCATCGGTGGCGGACCCGGCGGGCTGTACGCCGCCGTGCTGCTCAAGCGGCTCGACCCCCGGCGCGAGATAACCGTCTGGGAGCGCAACGCCCCCGACGACACCTTCGGCTTCGGGGTCGTCCTCTCCGACGAGACCCTGGGCGGCATCGAGCACGCCGACCCCGCCGTCCACGCCGCCCTGCGGGGCGAGTTCGTGCGCTGGGACGACATCGACATCGTCCACCGGGGCCGCACCCTGACCTCCGGCGGCCACGGCTTCGCCGCCCTCGGCCGCCGCCGGCTCCTGGAGATCCTGCACGAGCGCTGCGCGTCCTTGGGTGTACGGCTCCGCTTCCGCACCCAGGCACCGCCCGCCGCCGAACTCGCCGCCACCCACGACCTGGTGATCGCCGCCGACGGGGTGAACAGCCGCACCCGCGAGAGTCACGCCGATGTCTTCCGGCCCACCGTCACCACCGAGCGCTGCCGCTACATCTGGCTCGCCGCCGACTTCGCCTTCGACGCGTTCCGCTTCGAGATCGCCGAGACCGAACACGGTGTGATGCAGCTCCACGGCTACCCGTTCTCGGCAGACGCGAGCACCGTCATCGTCGAGATGCGCGAAGAGGTCTGGCGCGCGGCCGGGTTCGACACGCTCGACGAGCGGCAGTCCACCGAACAGTGCGCCAAGATCTTCGCCGACGCGCTCGGCGGGCGGGCGCTGCGGGCCAACAAGTCGTCCTGGACGGCGTTCCGCACGGTCGTCAACGAACACTGGAGCCACGGCAACACGGTCCTCATCGGCGACGCCGCCCACACCGCGCACTTCTCCATCGGCTCCGGCACGAAGCTCGCCGTCGAGGACGCACTGGCGCTCGCGGCATGCGTCGAGGAGCAGCCCGATCTGCCGGCCGCGCTCACCGCGTACGAGACCGAGCGGCGCCCCGTCGTGGAGTCGACGCAGCGCGCGGCGGCGGCGAGTCTGCGCTGGTTCGAGGAGCTGGCCACCTATGCCGACCAGCCGGCCCGGCAGTTCGCGTTCGGCCTTCTCACCCGCAGCCGCCGCGTCACCCACGACAATCTGCGGCTGCGCGACGCCGGGTTCACGGGGGCGGTGGAGGCGGACTTCGGCTGCGCGCCCGGTACGCCCCCGATGTTCACCCCCTTCCGGCTGCGCGGACTGACCTTGCGCAACCGGGTCGTGGTCTCGGCCATGGACATGTACGTCGCCGAGGACGGCGTTCCCGGCGACTTCCACCTCGTACACCTCGGGGCGCGCGCGCTCGGCGGGGCGGGGCTCGTGATGACGGAGATGGTGTGCGTCAGCCCGGAGGGCCGGATCACGCCGGGCTGCACCGGGCTCTGGACGGACGAACAGGGCGCGGCCTGGCGGCGGGTGACGGATTTCGTGCACAACGGCGCGCCCGCGGAGGCCGGTTCAGCTGAGGCCGGGGCCGGGGCCGGGGCCGGGGCCGCCATCGGTATCCAGCTCGGCCACTCGGGACGCAAGGGCTCCACCCGCCTCATGTGGGAGGGCATGGACCAGCCGCTGCCGGGCGCCAACTGGCCGCTGTCCGCCGCCTCGGCGCTGCCGTACCTAAGGGGCGTCAGCCAGGTCCCGCAGGCGCTCGACCGGGCCGGACTCACCGAGATACGCGAGCAGTTCGCCTCCGCGACCCGCCGGGCCGCCGACGCGGAGTTCGACCTGCTCGAACTCCACTGCGCCCACGGCTACTTGCTCTCCGGTTTCCTCTCCCCGCTGACCAACACCCGGACCGACACGTACGGCGGCGACCTCACAGGACGGCTCCGCTACCCGCTCGAAGTCTTCGACGCCGTACGGGAGTTGTGGCCGTCCGACCGGCCGATGACGGTCCGGATCTCCGCCACCGACTGGACCCCGGGCGGCAACACCGCCGAGGAGGCGATCGAGATCGCGCGCGCGTTCGCCGCGCACGGCGCCGACGCGATCGACGTGTCGACCGGGCAGGTGGTCCCCGAGGAACGCCCCGAGTTCGGCCGCTCCTACCAGACACCGTTCGCCGACCGGATCCGCAACACCCTCGGGGTCCCGGTGATCGCCGTCGGCGCCATCTCGTCCTGGGACGACGTCAACTCACTCCTGCTGGCGGGCCGCACGGACCTCTGCGCCCTGGCCCGCCCCCACCTCTACGACCCGCACTGGACCCTCCACGCGGCGGCCGACCAGGGCTACAGCGGCCCGGCCGCACCCTGGCCCCTGCCGTACCGCGCGGGCAGCCGCACACCCCCGACGGGCCGCACGGACGGTCCGAAGCCGAGGCTGACCCTCTCCTGACGTGAGTGGGCCCGAGTGGCCGGAGCGGGGTGTCAGGTCGACGTCAGGCACTCGTGGCACAGGCAGCCGCCCGGGTGCGGGACGCCCTCGTAGGTCTCCTGGCGGTAGAGCGCCGCGAGGCGTTCCAGGCCGGTCGCCCACTCCCGCGCCAGCTCCTCCGTGTGCCACTTGGTCCCGAGCTTGCCGGCCCGGCGCAGCACGGCCGGGGTGTGCACGAGCTTGGCCCGGAAGGTGTGCAGATGGCGGGTCGATGTGTCGATGGTGACCCAGTGGCCGGTGTTGCGGGCCTGGCCGACCGTGGTCAGCTCCATGTTGCCCATGCCGGCGTAGGTGGAGATCACGAACACGCGCGCGCCGCCCCGGTACGCCTTCGTGCCGGGGCGCAACTCCTGTCCGCCGTCGCCGTACCGCCGCCACCGCACGATGTTGGCGACGACCATCCACTGCGGTTCGGGTGCTTCTTCCATGCTCCGCATGATGACCGCGGACGGCCGGTCGAGTCATCCGATTTCAGGCTGGGTGTACGAACTCCGCCCCGGCGTCGCGCAGTTGGGTGTGCAGCGCCGTGAAGACCTCCGCCGAGCGTCCGCCCGGCCAGTCCGCCGGCAGCAGCTCCGTCGGCAACCCCGGGTCGGCGTAGGGAAGTTGGCGCCAGGAGTCGAGTGCCGGCAGATAGTCCCGGTAGGCGGACTCGGCCGCATCGGCGGCCGGGCCCTGTGTCTCCCAGCGCCGCAGCACCGGCTCGTGGGCGGCCAGGAACTCCTCATGCAGGGTGGCGATCTCCCCGAGGTCCCACCAGCGGCCCACCGCTTCCGCCGTCGCCGCGAAGCCCAGGTGTTCGCCGCGGAACAGGTCGACGTACGGGTCGAGTCGCAGCCGCTCCAGTGCGTGCCGCGTCTCCTCGTACAGATGGCCGGGTGCGATCCACACCCCCGGCGCGGCGGTACCGAAGCCCAGCCGGGCCAGCCGCGACCGCAGCAGATGGCGCTTGTGCCGCTCGGCCTCGGGGACGGAGAACACCGCGAGCACCCAGCCGTCCGACAGCCGGGGCGCGGGGCGGTCGTAGATGCGCCGGTCGCCGTCGTCGAGGAGTTGCCGCGCGTCGGCCGAGAGCGCGTACCCGGCCGCGCCCTCCGGTGTGCGCTCGGCGATCAGCAGCCCCCGGCGCTTGAGCCGCGACACCGACGACCGCACCGACGGCGCGTCGACCCCGAGCGCGCCGAGCAGCCGGACCAGCTCGGCCACGGCGAGCGGCGCGCCGTCCGGTGTCCGGCCGTACGCGCCGTAGAGGGTGACGATCAGGGATCGCGGGGTGTGCTGCTCGGCCACGTGATCACTCTAGGGCCTGTCCTCGAAGGCTAGGGCCTGTCCTCGAAGGGGCGCCGTCCGCCTGCGGGCGGGGTGCCTTCCGTGAGGACGAGTGCCAGCAGGCCCGGGAACCGCGCCTCGAATTCGGGCTGCCGCAGCCGGTTGAGCCTGCGTGCGCCCTTGTCCACCTGCTCCAGGAGCCCGGCGGCCCGCAGGACCGCGAAGTGGTGGCTTGCCGTCGCCTTCGAGACGGGCAGGTCGAACGTCCCGCATGCCCGGCTGAAATCCGGTTCACCGGCGCATTCGCGCAGGATCGAGCGCCGTACCGGATCGGCGAGGGCGTTGAGCGCGTCCTGCAGGGTCACGTCCTGCGGGTCGGCGTGGACCAGGTTTCTGGCACGGGGCGCGACCGGCTCGGCCATGGCGGAGCCCTCCTCGGCTTGACATGTTAGATCGCCATCGTACAGTGGCAAGTGTTCGATCGGAATCTAACTAAGGATCCAACCAAGTGGAGCGTGCCATGTCGGCGTCGATCAGCAGCGGGCCACGAGTGGCCGTGGTCACCGGAGCCAGCCGGGGAGCCGGCAAGGGCATCGCCCTCGCACTCGGGCAGTCGGGCGCGACCGTCTACGTGACGGGTCGCAGCCGGCAGTCGTCCGACTCGCCCTACGGCGGGACGGTCGCGGAGACCGCCGCGCTCATCGACGAAGCGGGCGGCCGAGGGGTCCCGGTGGCCGTCGACCACGCGGACGACGGCGCCGTGGCGGAACTGTTCGCCCGGATAGGGCGCGACCACGGCCGGCTCGACATCCTGGTCAACAACGCGGCCGCGGTGGTCAACACCATGTCCCCCGGCGGGTTCTGGGAGCAGCCGCTGGAGGCCGCCGATGTCATGGGGGTCGGCCTGCGGTCGCACTACGTCGCGAGCTTCCACGCCGCACCCCTGCTGATCGCCGGCGGCCGGGGCCTGATCGTGAACACCGGCCACTACGGCGCCGTGTCCTACCACCTCGGACCCGCCTACGGTGCCCAGAAGGCCGGCGCCGACAAGATGGCCGCCGACATGGCCAAGGACCTGCGCCCCCACCATGTCGCCGCCGTGTCGATTTGGATGGGCGGGCTGGACACCGAGCGCGCACGCGCGCACTTCGCGACACTGCCCCCTGAGGCCAGACCGACCACCAGGCGCGAGTCCCCGCAGTTCACCGGCCGGGTGATCGCGGCCCTCCACGCGTCCGACGACCTCATGCGGCTCTCCGGCAGGACGCTGATCGGCGCCGAACTGGGCGCGCACCTCGGTGTCACCGACATCGACGGCAGCGCCCCGCTGTCCCTGCGGTACACCCTGGGCGGACCACCCGAACTCCACCCCAGCCTGTACTGAGCCCCCGGCCCGCGCCGAGATCCCGCTCAGGCGACCGGCCGCAGCCGGAAACGCTGGAGTTTGCCCGTCGGGGTACGGGGGAGCGCGTCCAGGAACTCGAAGACGCGCGGGCATTTGTACGGCACCAGCCGGGACGTGACGAACGCGCGCAGCGCCTCCCGTGTCTCCTCGCCCGGCCGTACGCCCTCGCGCAGCACGACGTACGCCGCCACGATCTGGCCCCTCAGCTCGTCGGGGTGGCCCACGACCGCCGCCTCCGTCACATCGGGGTGGGCCAGCAGCGCCTCCTCGACCTGGGGGCCCGCGATGTTGTACCCGGCCGAGATGATCATGTCGTCGGCGCGCGCGACGTAGCGGAAGTAGCCGTCCGGCTCCCGTACATAGGTGTCGCCGGTGAGGTTCCAGCCGTCGCGTACGTAGACCGACTGGCGCGGATCGGAGAGATAGCGGCAGCCCACCGGGCCGCGTACGGCCAGCAGTCCCGCCTCCCCGTCGGGCAGCGGGTCGCCGGACTCGTCCACGACGCGCGCCTCCCAGCCGGGCACCGGCACGCCCGTCGTACCGGGCCGGACCGCCTCGTCGGCGGCCGAGATGAAGATGTGCAGCAGCTCCGTCGCGCCGATGCCGTTGATGACGCGGATCCCGGTCCGGTCGTACCAGTCCTGCCAGGTGGCGGCGGGCAGATTCTCCCCGGCGGACACGCAGCGGCGCAGACCGGAGATGTCATAGGTCCCCGCGCTCCCCGCGGCCTCCGCGGCGCCGAGTTCGTTCAGCATCACGCGGTACGCCGTCGGCGCCGTGAACAGCACCGACACCCCGCGCTCGGCGACAGCCGCCAACAGCTGCTTGGGACCCGCCTGTTCGAGCAGCAGCGTCGACGCGCCCGCCCGCATCGGGAAGACGACCAGGCCGCCGAGCCCGAAGGTGAAGCCGAGCGGCGGACTGCCGGCGAACACGTCGTCCGGCTCCGGGCGCAGCACATGGCGCGAGAACGTGTCTGCGATGGAGAGCACGTCGCGGTGGAAGTGCATACAGCCCTTGGGCCGCCCCGTGGTCCCCGAGGTGAACGCGATGAGCGCGACGTCGTCGGCCGCCGTCTCCACCGCCTCGTACCGCTCCGGCTTCCCCGCCGCCAGCCGCAGCAGGTCGTCCGGCGCGTCCCCTCCGTACGTCGCGACGCGCAGCCCCGGCACCTCCGCCGTGACCAGTTCGTCCACCGACCGGATGTCACAGAGCGCGTGCCCGACCCGCGCGATCTCGCACATCGTGGCCAGCTCCCGCGCCCGCTGCTGGGCGAGCACCGTCACCGCCACCCCGCCCGCCTTCAGCACGGCGAGCCAGCACGCGGCCAGCCATGGTGTCGTCGGGCCGCGCAGCAGGACCCGGTTGCCCGGCACCACGCCCAGGTCGGAGGTCAGGACGTGCGCGATCCGGTCGACGTGGGTGCGCAGTTGGCCGTACGACCAGCTGTCACCGGACGGGAGATGGAAGACGGGGCGGTCGGCGCCGAAGCGCTCCACCGTGCGGTCGAGCAGTTCGACGGCGCAGTTGAGCCGGTCGGGCCCGCGCAGTTCGGGCGGGTCGAAGACCAGCTCCGGCCACTGCTCGGCCGGCGGCAGATGGTCGCGCGGAAAAGTGTCGCGGTGCGCCGAGGGTGTGAGAACCGCCGGTGTCAGCTCCATCGTTCGCCCCCTTGTGGGGTGGCTTGGTGGCCTTGTGCATCGAGCGTATCGTGTAGGTGACGACAGTCAACAGTCCGCGATAGACGCGATTCAAGTGAGGGCCCGGATGCCCGTATTCTCGCTCGATCCGGCACAAAAGTCCTGGTGCGACGAGCTGCGCGCCGTCGCCGCCGACCGGCTGCGCCCACTCGCCGAGAAGGGCGAGCCGGGCCGGATCAACCGCCCGCTGGTCGCCGCCCTCGGTGAGCTGGGGCTCCTCGACCGCATGCTGACCGCCGGAGCGCTCGATCTCTGCCTGCTGCGCGAGTCCCTGGCCCACGGCAGTACGGAGGCGGAGACCGCGCTCGCCCTCCAGGGCCTCGGCAGCTACCCCGTCGTCCAGGCCGGCACCGAGGAACAACGGGCGCGCTGGCTGCCCGAGGTGGCGGCGGGCCGCGCCGTGGCCGCGTTCGCGCTCAGCGAGCCGGGCGCCGGATCCGACGCGGCGGCCCTCGCGCTCAGCGCCGTACCGGAGAAGGGCGCGGCCGGCGGGTGGCTGCTCACCGGCGAGAAGCGCTGGATCTCCAACGCGCCCGAGGCCGACTTCTACACCGTCTTCGCCCGGACGACCCCGGGCGCCGGCGCGCGCGGCGTCACCGCGTTCCTCGTCCCCGCCGACCGGCCGGGACTGACCGGCTCGCCGATCGAGATGCTCTCACCGCACCCCATCGGCGCCCTGGCCTTCGACTCCGTACCCGTGAGCGCCGCCGACGTCCTCGGCGAGGTGGACGCGGGCTTCCGCGTCGCCATGAACACCCTCAACCTCTTCCGCCCGAGCGTCGGAGCCTTCGCCGTCGGCATGGCGGGCGCCGCTCTCGAAGCGACCCTCCTGCACACCGCCGACCGCACGGCCTTCGGCGGCCCGCTCAAGGACCTCCAGTCCGTCGCCCACCAGGTGGCGGAGATGGCGACGCGTACGGAGGCGGCCCGGCTGCTGGTGTACGCGGCGGCCGAGGCGTACGACTCCGGGGCGCCGGACGTGCCGCGCCGCTCCGCGATGGCGAAGCTGTTCGCGACGGAGACCGCGCAGTACGTGGTCGACGCCGCCGTCCAACTGCACGGCGCCCGCGCCCTCCAACGCGGCCACCTGCTGGAGCACCTCTACCGCGAGGTCCGCGCGCCCCGTATCTACGAGGGCGCGACCGAGGTCCAACGCACCATCATCGCCAAGGAGTTGTACGGATGAGCCTGGAGCGGACCAACCCCGCGGAACTCGCCCCGCCCACCGGTTTCTCGCACGCGGTGAGCGTGACGGCGACGGAAGGCCGACTGGTGTTCCTGGCCGGCCAGACCGCGCTCGACCCGGCCGGCGAGGTCGTGGGGGAGACCCTGGTCGAGCAGTTCGAGACGGCGCTCGGCAACCTCCTCGCCGCGCTGGCGGCGACGGGCGGCACTCCGGACCATCTCGCGCGCGTCACCATCTACGCCACCGATGTCGCGGACTACCGGGCGCACGCCGCCGAACTGGGCCGGGTGTGGCGGCGGCTCGCCGGCCGCGACTACCCGGCGATGGCGCTGATCGGCGCGGTCAGACTCTGGGACGAGAGCGCGCTGGTGGAGCTGGACGGCATCGCGATGGTGCCCTGACGCACACAGGGAAGTTGAGTAAAGGTTCAGTAATCCGACGCCAACTCCCTTACCCACAGCCACGAAATATGCTTGACCGGTCTATGGACCGGACCACGTGACCGCCTCTACGTTGAGCGGCACGCCGTCCGAGATCGGAGCACGCCGCATGAAGGACGTCACCCCCCTGACCGAAGGCTGGACGCTGCGCCACGAGCGGACCGACGTACCGGCGGCGGTCCCCGGCTGCGTCCACACCGACCTGCTCGCCGCCGGGATCATCGAGGACCCCTTCCTCTCCCGGAACGAGACGGCGGTCGCCTGGGTCGGCCGAGAGGACTGGCGTTACGACACCGTCCTCGGCGCCCGCGACACCGCGCACGAGCGCACCGACCTCGTCTTCGAGGGACTCGACACCGTCGCCGCGATCAGCGTGGGCGGTGAACGCGTCGGCAACACCCGCAACATGCACCGGAGTTACCGCTTCGACGTGACGGACCGGCTGGACCCCGCCGGTCCCACGTCGCTCTCCGTGGAGTTCACCTCCGCCTACACCGAGGCCGAGGCCGTACGCGCCCTGGTGGGAGAGCGGCCCAACGCCTATCCCGAACCGTTCCAGTACATCCGCAAGATGGCCTGCTCCTTCGGCTGGGACTGGGGGCCGACCCTGGTCACCGCCGGAATGTGGAAGCCCGTCCGCCTGGAACACTGGTCCACCGCCCGGCTCGCCACCGTCCGCCCGCTCGTGACCGTGGACGGCTCGACCGGCCGCGCCGAACTGCGCGTCGACGTCGAGCGGACCCCCACGGCAGGGAGCCTCACCGTCCGCGCGCGCGTCGGCGACCACACCGCGTCCGCCGACTTCGACGACTCACACACCACCCTCACCGTCGAGGTCCCCGACGCCGCCCTCTGGTGGCCCCGCGGCTACGGCGAACAAGCGCTGTACGCAGCGGAGTTGGAGCTGCTGGACGCCGACGGCGCCGTCCTCGACCGCTGGGAGCGACGGCTCGGATTCCGTACCGTCACCCTCGACACCGGCGCCGACACGCACGGCACCGCGTTCACCCTGGCCGTCAACGGCGAGCCGGTCTTCGCGCGCGGCGTCAACTGGATCCCCGACGACGTCTTCCCCTCCCGTATCACCCCCGACCGCTACCGCACCCGCCTCACCCAGGCCGCCGACGCGCGCGTCAATCTCGTACGGGTCTGGGGCGGCGGCATCTACGAGAGCGACGACTTCTACGACGTCTGCGACGAACTCGGCCTGCTGGTCTGGCAGGACTTTCTCTTCGCGTGCGCCGCCTACCCCGAGGAGCAGCCGCTGCGCTCCGAGATCGAGGCCGAGGCCCGCGAGAACGTCACGCGCCTCATGCCGCACGCCTCCCTCGTCCTGTGGAACGGCAACAACGAGAACCTGTGGGGCTTCCGCGACTGGGATTGGGAGCCCGCGCTCGACGGCGACTCCTGGGGCGAGGGCTACTACCTGGGCCTGCTGCCCCGCGTCGTCGCCGAGACCGACCCCACCCGGCCCTACTGGGCGGGCAGCCCCTGGTCCGGCACCTGGGACCACCACCCCAACGACCCCGCGCACGGCACCGCGCACTCCTGGGACGTCTGGAACCGCACCGACCACACCGACTACCTCGACACCGTCCCCCGCTTCGTGGCCGAGTTCGGCTGGCAGGCACCGCCCGCCCACGCCACACTGCGGCGCGCCCTGCCGGGGGAGGAGCTGTCCGCCACCTCACCGGGCATGCTCCACCACCAGAAGGCGTACGACGGCAACGGCAAACTGGAGCGCGGCCTCGCCCACCACTTCGCACTGCCCGACGCCGGGCCGGCCGGCTTCGACCGCTGGCACTACCTCACCCAGCTCAACCAGGCACGCGCCATCGCCACCGGCATCGAACACTGGCGTTCCCACTGGCCGGTGTGCGCGGGCACCGTCCTGTGGCAGCTCAACGACTGCTGGCCGGTGACCTCCTGGGCCGCCATCGACGGCGACGCACGCCTCAAGCCGCTGTACTTCACGCTACGGCGGCTCTACGCGGACCGGCTGCTCACCGTGCAGAACCGCGACGGCCGGCCGACCGTCGTGGCCGACAACCAGTCCCCGGCGCCCTGGGACGCCGACGTGCGGCTGCGCCGTATGGCCGCCGACGGGCGGACCCTCGCCGAGACGACGGTGACGGCGCGCGCCGGGGCCCGCTCGGTCGCGCTCGCGCCGGTGCCGGACGACCTGCTGCCGGACGCCGGTTCGGCGAAGGAGTTCCTGGTCGCCGACGCGGGGGAGCTGCGGGCGCTGCACTTCCCCGTACGCGACCGGGAGTTCGCCTACCCGGCCCCCCGCTACGACGTGGAGACCGTGGACCGCGAGGGTGCCGTGGACGTCGTCGTCACCGCGCGTACGCTGCTGCGCGACCTGCTGCTCCAGGCCGACCGGCTCGCGCCGTCGGCCGTCGCCGACCAGGGGCCGCTGACGCTGCTGGCAGGCGAGAGCGTCACCGTCCGGGTACGCGGCTGGGACGGTGACGGGTCCGGCTCGCCCGACGCCGTCCGGGCCGCGCTGTTCATGGTGGAGCCCGCGTGAGCGCGGCCGGGCAGCGGCTGACCATCAGGGACGTCGCCGCCCGCGCCGGCGTCTCGCGCGCCGCCGTCTCCCTGGCCTTCAACGACAAGCCGGGCGTGTCCGAGACCACGCGCGCGCACATCCTTCGGACCGCCGAGGCCATGGGCTGGGAGCCCAACCGCTCGGCCCGCGCGCGGGGCGGCCGGAGCACCGGCGCCTTCGGGCTCGCGATCCGCCGCCCGGCCCGCCAACTGGGCCTGGAACCCTTCTACATGGACTTCATCTCCGGCATCGGAAGCGTCCTCACCGAACGCTCCAGTGCCCTGCTGCTGCGCCTGGTGCGCGACGTGGACGAGGAGATCGAACTCCAGCACCACTGGTGGCGGTCCGGCCAGGTCGCCGGGACCCTCCTGGTCGACCTCCAGCGCGACGACCCGCGCGTCCCCGCACTCGCGAAGCTCGGCATGCCCGTGATCGCCGTCGGCCATCCCTCACTCGCCGGACCGTTCACCGCCCTGTGGACGGACGACACCACGGCCGTCACGGAGGCCGTCCGCTATCTCGCGGCCCTCGGCCACCGCTCCGTCGCCCGCGTCGGCGGACCCGCCGAGCTGGGCCACAGCGCCCTGCGCCGCGAGGCGTTCACGGCGGCCATGGCCGAACTCGGCCTGGGGGAAGGGCGCCAGAGCGTCACCGACTACTCCGGCGGCGCCGGCGCGGCCGCCACCCGCTCGCTGCTCGCCACCGCCACGCGCCCCACGGCGATCATGTACGACAACGACCTCATGGCCGTCGCCGGGCTGTCCGTGGCCGCCGAGATGGGGCTCCGCGTCCCGGCGGACGTGTCCCTGCTGGCCTGGGACGACTCGCAGCTGTGCCGGCTCACGCACCCGTCGCTCTCCGCGATGAGCCACGACGTCCACGCGTTCGGCGCCGAGGTGGCAGGGGCGATGTACGCCCTCCTGGCCGGCAAGCGCGTCGCCGCCCGACAGGTACCCACCCCGACCCTGACCCCACGCGGCTCGACCGGGCCACCGCCGCCCCCGTAACCCCTCACCTCCACGATCAGCGCGACCCTCCGCACCCCCACCGAAGAGGAAGGCTCGCTTCGCCATGCGCGGAAACCGATCCCGATCCCACTTCCGATCCCACTCCCGATCCCGGCTTGTCGCCGTCGCCACGGCAGTACTCACCACGGCGGTCATGTCCCTCGCCGCCGCACCCGCCCCCGCCGAGGCGTTCCCCGCCACCCCCAAGCAGGACGTGCTCAACTACCTCAACTCCCTTGCCGGTTCGGGTGTCGTCTCCGGCCAGCACAACAAGGAACCCGCCTCCGCCCCCGGCCGCTACACCCAGCTCGTGAAGGACATCACCGGCCAGTACCCCGGCCTCTGGGGCGGCGACCTCATGTTCCGCGCCGAGGACGTCGCCAACCGGCAGCGCGTCGTCGACCAGGCGAAGACCGAATGGGCCAACGGCTCCCTCGTCTCGCTGACCTGGCACGTCTGCCCGCCGACCGTCGGCGGCTCGTGCGAGTTCGAGGGCGGCGTCAAGTCCAAGATCTCCCAGGAGGACTTCGACGCGACGATCACCGACGGCACGGCGCTCAACGCCGCGTGGAAGCGCCGTCTGGACGAGGTCGTCCCGTACCTCCGGCAGCTCAAGGACGCGGGCGTCCCCGTACTGTTCCGCCCGCTCCACGAGATGAACGAGTCCTGGAACTGGTGGGGCAACCGCCCCGGACCGAACGGTGGTGCACGGCTCTACCGGATCACCCGTGACCATCTCGCGGGCAAGGGCCTCGACAATCTGATCTGGGTGTGGAACGTCCAGGACAACCCGGCGGGCGGCTGGAGTTCGTACTACCCGGGCGACCAATACGTCGACGTGGTGTCGCTGGACGTCTGGTACAAGGGCCACCCGAGCGGGTCCGACTACCAGCAGCTCCGGTCCATCGCGGGCGCCAAGCCGATGGCCATCGCCGAGCTGGGCAAGATGCCCAACGCGGCACTGCTCGACAGCCAGACGCGCTGGGCGTACTTCATGCTCTGGTCGGAGCAGTTGCAGGGCAGCAACTCCAACGCCGAGATCCAGGCGGGCTACTTCCACCCGCGCGTCCTGAACCAGGGCGAGGTGGCCCTCCCTTGAGAGCCTGTCGGAGATCGCCGAGGCGACCGGGCTGAACCGCTCACTCAGCCTCTCGGCAAACCGGCAACGCACCAGGTCGGCCGCCGCCCCGTACACCAACGAGCCCCCTCCGAACGTCAGGTGAGGGCCCGGCGCATGCCGGTCAGGCCGTACTCGAAGGCGCGGTCGATGTCGCCCCCCAGCCGGAAGGCGCCGTTGATCTCCATCCCGATGAAGCCGGTGACCCAAGCGGTCAGCATGCGCGCGGCCTCGAGTGCCTCCTGCTCGCCGACGAGTTCCCGGGCGATGCGCAGTACCGGGCCGGCCAGGCGGGCGAGGGCCTCGGGGGGTGCGTGCGGCGAATGGATGAGCCGGAAGCCCTCGGGCCACTCCAGGGCGTGCCGCCGGTAGCAGCGTGCCAGGTCCTCAAGGGTGCCGTCGGTCGCCTCCAGGTGAGCGGTCATGTCGGCGACGGTGGCCTCGGCCACGGCGGCCAGGAGAGCGTCACGGTTGTCGACGTGCTTGTACAGCGAAGGGGCCCGCACGCCCACTCGCTTGGCGACGCTCTGCATGGTCAGTCCCTGCTGACCGCCCGTCTCCAGCAGCTCACGGCCGGCGGCGACGATCCGGCTGAGCGAGGTCTTCTCCGGAGTCGGCATGCTCCGCACTTCCTCTCTGATAGCTATTGACCGAAGCCATCATAGCTACGTAGGTTAGCCATCAGAACCCGCAGTCCTTATCCCAGAGAGAGTCTCCATGAAGCTCGCACCTCATTTGCACCGCCTCGGCAACGACGTGGTGGCGTGCTACCTCATCGACACGCCCGACGGCATCACGCTCATCGACGCGGGCCTGCCGGGCCACTGGCGTGATCTGCAGCGCGAACTGAGCTCCCTGGGCAAGTCCGTCGACGACATCCGCGGACTCGTCCTGACTCACGGCGACTCCGACCACATCGGCTTCGCCGAACGTCTCCGTAGCGAGCACGGCGTGCCGGTGTTCATCCACGCCGCCGATGCCGCCCGCGCGCGGACCGGAGACAAGCCCAAGAGCACGCTCGGCCCCCTGCGACCGGGCCCCACGCTGCGCTTCTTCGGCTACTTGTTGAGCAAGAACGGCCTCCGGACCCGGTACGTCGCAGCGGCCACCGAGGTCCACGACGGCGACGTCCTGGACCTGCCCGGCAACCCGTCGATCGTGGGCATGCCGGGACACTCCCCGGGGAGCGTAGCCGTACATGTCCCCCTCGTCGACGCGGTCTTCGTCGGGGACGCCCTGACCACCCGGCACGTCCTCACCGGCCGCACCGGACCGCAGCCGGCACCCTTCACGGACGACGAGGCCCAAGCGCTCGCCTCCCTCGACAAGATTGCCGCACTGCAGGCGTCCTGGGTGCTTCCCGGCCACGGCGCCCCCTGGCGCACCTCACCGGCACAGGTGGGCGAGACGATCAGGAAGATCTGACAGCCACGCCCCCCGGGGCCTGGACGGGACCCAGCCCTGATCGCCGAAACGCACGTCGCCGACGTACGGCCCGGGGACCCGGCACGCGGTCTCTAAGATCACCATGAATGACCGGAAGAGAACGGAATCCGATCGAAACGGTCACCGCACCCGAGGAGAGCGAGGCACGCCGATGTCCGACGACGAGCAGCAGATCCGGACCCTGATCGAGCGGTGGGCGGCGGCCGTGCGCACGGGTGACATGGACCGGGTGCTGGCCGACCACGCCGCGGACATCGTGATGTTCGACGTGCCACCACCCCAGGAGGGCGTACGCGGCATCGACGCCTACCGCGACACCTGGCCCGGCTTCTTCGAGTGGCAGGCGAACGGTGCCACGTTCGACATCCTGGAGCTGGACGTCACCGCGGGCGCCGAAGTCGCCTACGCGTACGCCCTCCTGCGCTGCGGTTCGCCGCGCGAGGTGGCCGAGCGCTCGGCGACCCGGCTGCGGCTGACCGTCGGGCTGCGCAAGGAGCGGGGGCGGTGGGTGGTCGCGCACGAGCACCACTCGTTCCCCGACACGTCGGGCGGCGACGCGTAGGGGCGGACGGCCACGGTCAGCCGTCCAGGTCGACCCGCACCGTCAGCAGGTTCGTGCCCATCAGCCGCACCATCGCGCTGTTGCCCGTCGGCAGGGTCCTGAGCCGCGCGCGGGAATCGTCCTCCGGCATCGGATGCGCGGTCCCGTGGTGCCAGCTGCCCTTGATCCGCACCCGGACCCTCGGATCGGCCCGGATGTTGCGTACGTACTGCGACTTGTCGCCGTACTCCGACACCAGCCAGAACTCCTGCCCGACCAGGCTTCCGCCGACCGGTGTCCGCCGGGGCAGTCCGGACGTGCGCCCCGTGGTCTCCAGCAGGATCTGCCCCGGCATCCGGGTCGACAGCGGATTGGCGACCCGCCGTTGGAACGTGGTGACGGCCCGGTGCTTGATCTCGTCGTAGCGCGACATCCATGACTCCCGTTCGCTGTGCTGACGGCTTCTCATCCTTCTCTTACCTTGCTCATACGCTGCCATCACGCACCGTGCATATTTTCACGCCATGTTCTTCACCTACCTCCGGCGCGAACTGCGCCGCCGCCGAAAGGCCGCGCTCGTCGTCGCCTCGGGGCTCGCACTCGGTATAGCGCTGGTCATTGTCGTCAACTCCGTCTCATCCGGCATGCAGAAGGCCCAGGGGAAGGTCCTGGAGTCGCTGTACGGACTCGGCACCGACATGACCGTCACCAAGGCCGCCCCGCCCGCCTCCGAGGGCGGCAGCGCACGGCCTCGCTTCAACTTCGACGCCCAGGACGGCGACGAGCAGCAGAGCAGCGACATGGTCATGCCGCAGGGCTTCCAGACCCTCGCGTCCAGCACCGTGGACAAGGTCGGCGGCCAGTCCGGCGTGGCCACCGCCGTGGGCGGCCTCAGCCTCACGGTCCTGAAGGTCGACGGGGAGTTCAAGCCCGGCGAGTTCCAGCCGAGGGAGGGCGGCACGACCGGCGGCGGAGGCGCGACCGGCGGTGGCGGCGGCGGTCCGCAGGGTGAAGTACGGGGCGGCGGAGCCAACTTCGGCGTCAACTCCTACACGGTCTACGGCACCGACACCGCCCACCAGGACCTCGGCCCGCTGACCTCCTCCAAGATCACCGACGGCCGCGCGTTCAAGACGACCGAGACCGACGCCAAGGTGGCCGTCGTCGACGCCGCCTACGCGAAGGAGAAGAAGTACAAGGTCGGCACCGAAGTCACCATCAAGGGAACGAAGTTCGAGATCGTCGGCGTATCCACCGCCGACAGCGGTGACGCCGCGGCCAATCTGTACATCCCGCTGAAGCAGGCGCAGACCCTGTCCGACTCCAAGGACAAGGTCACCACGGTCTACGTCCAGGCCGACGACTCGCAGCAGATCGGCGCCGTCAAGTCGGCCATCCAGAAGAACATCTCGGGCACCACCGTCACCACCTCCGCCGACCTCGCCGACACGGTCTCCGGCTCCCTCTCCACGGCGTCCGACCTCGCCACCAGCGTCGGCAAGTGGCTGTCCATCGCCGTCCTCATCGCCGCGTTCGTCGTCGCGGGTCTGCTCACCATGTCGGCCGTCAGCCGCCGCGTACAGGAATTCGGCACGCTCAAGGCCCTCGGCTGGAAGAGCGGGCGCGTCACCCGGCAGGTCGTCGGCGAGGCGATGGTCAACGGTCTGGTCGGCGGCGCGCTCGGTATAGCCGTCGGCGTGGCCGGCGCGTACGCGCTGACCGCGGTCAGCCCGTCCCTGACCGCCCAACTCGGCGCCGCGGCGGGCGGCCCCGGTGCCGGCGGCGCTCCGGGCGGCGGCATGGCCCGTGCGGGCGGCCCCGCCGGTCAGGCCGCCGACAAGGCCATCGAGATCGCCCTCACCGCACCCATCTCCGCCGCCACGATCGCCCTGGCGGTCGGCCTCGCGGTGACCGGCGGCCTGATCGCCGGCGCCTTCGGCGGCTGGCGCGCCTCGCGCCTCCGGCCCGCCGACGCGCTGCGCCGCGTCGAGTAACCCCTGGGCCGTACGACCACCCTCCACCCATCGCACAGCCCAGGAGTCGCACCATGTATGAACTCAGCGGCGTCACCAAGCAGTACCGCAGGGGCAAGGACACCGTCGACGCGCTCGCCGGGGTCGACCTGACCATCGGGGAGGGCGACCGGCTCGTCATCAAGGGCCCCACCGGCGGCGGCAAGTCCACCCTCCTCCAGATGCTCGGCGGCCTCGACCGGCCCACCGCGGGCAGCGTCCTGCTCGACGGCACCGACCTCGCCCGGCTCGGCGAGGCCAAACTCACCGATGTACGCGGCCGGTCCATCGGCTTCGTCTTCCAGAGCTTCAACCTCATCCCCACCCTCTCCGCGCAGGAGAACGTCGAGACCGCGCTCGTCCCGCTCGGCGTCAAGGCCAAGGAACGCCGCGACCGCGCCGCCGAGGCCCTGCGCTCCGTCGGCCTGGGGGAGCGCCTCAAGCACGTGCCCTCCGAGATGTCCGGCGGTCAGCAGCAGCGCGTCGCCATCGCGCGGGCGCTCGTCAAACAGCCCAAGGTGCTGCTCGCGGACGAGCCCACCGGCAACCTCGACGAGTCCATGCGCGACGAGATCATGGATCTGCTCGAAGGGCTCTGGAAGGAGCACGGGCTGACCTTCGTGATGGTCACCCACGACAGCGCCATCGCGCGCCGCGCGACCCGCCTCGCCACCATCAGACGCGGCAGGATCACCATCACCGAACGCCCGGAGTAGGCGGGACGGCGCGTGGCGGCGGGGCGGCTGGAACACGGCCCCGGGAGGCCCTGGACGGCGACTCAGCGCAGGCTCAGATCGTCACCCAGGGCCTCCGCGATCTCGGCGGCGCGTGAGAGGTCGGCCAGCCGGCGGGTCAGGAACGCGCAGGAGTGGCGGTGCTCGATCGACCACCACGCCGCCGAGCCGCCAAGCCCGCCCTTGGCGATCTTCCCGTCGTCGCGTATCAGACCCAGCGTCCACCCGACGGTGGTGGCGAAGACCTCGTCGTGCCGTCGGACCTGAGGCGCGAGATACGCGGCGTGCAGCTCGTCGCCGAGCAGCCGGCGGACCGGTCCGTCCGTGCGGGTGAGATCCGCGAAGAACTTCGCCACGGAGGTCGCGGTGGCGTGCAGGTTGGCGGCGCCGAAGACCGACCGCCGCCAGGCGGTGGAGTTCATCCGCGCCGCGTCCAGCACGCCCGCCGGAACGGTCAACCACGGTGCCTGCGGCTGCTGTTCGGGCCAATCGGGCGACGCGTGCTCCAGGTCGGCGACCCGGTGGAGTTCGCCCTCGGGTACGCCGAACCAGCCGTCCAGGCCCAGCGCGGGGCGTACGACGTCGGCGAACATCCGCTCCAGCGAGACGCCCGCCCCGGCCCGCAGGACCCCGTCGATCAGATGGCCGTACGTCAGCGCGTGCTCGCCCAGCGACGTGCCGGGGACATACTCCGGAGCCGACTCGGCCAGCAGCTCCCGCAGCCGCGCGTCGTCCAGCAGATCCGTCCCCGCGGCGGCCACCGGGAACCGGGCCTGGCCCGCCTGGTGCGTGAGGACGTGCCGCAGCGTGGTCCGCTCCTTGCCGGCCACCGCGTACGCCGGCCAGTACCGCCCGATCGGCTCGTCCAGTGTCAGCGCGCCGTCCCGGACCGCCACCAGGGCCGCGAGCGCGGCGAAAGGCTTCGACACGGAGTAGGGCTGGACCAGCGTGTCGGGACGCCAGGGCCGTCGCCGCGCGGTGTCGGCCCAGCCGCCGCTCAGCCGGACGACCTCGACACCGTCCCGCCACACCGACAGACCGGCTCCGGTCTCCCGGCCGTCGTCCACCATCGCCCGGAAGACCTGACGGACCGTCTCGTACCCCTCGGCCACATGCCCTTCGACGTGCATCGTGTTCCCCCTCGTGTGATGCGGCGGACGATCCCGGCCGCACCGGAAGTTTATACCGGTGGGGGGTATATGGCGGCCGGTCGTGCGGACGGAGGTCTCGTTCGCGGGGCGGGCGTGTCAGGCCGGAGTACGCGGCGTACGACCGTACGCTGAGCCGGTTCGCGGACCCTCCCCACCGCGTGCTCCCCCCGTTTTCCCCACTTCCCCCTGCGTCCCCCCACGTCGGCCCCGGAGGCGTTCTTGCCGTCCAGCTCACCTTCGCCGAATCTGTTCACCCGGATTCCGCTGGCCGGGAACTACCCGGCGGCTGTCACCCTGGCGCTCCTCGCGCTGAGCCCGTATCTGATCCTCACCACCGCCACCGCCCTGATGGAGCCGCAGATCATGCGGAGCATCGGCGCCACGCCATACGAACTCCAGCTCACCAGCGGTATGTCGAACGCCGCGTACGCCTTCGGCGCCGTCGCCTGCGCCGACCTCGTGCAGCGGGTGGCCCGGCGCCGGGTCTATCTCGTCTGCGAGACCGGATTCGTACTGAGCTCGGCGCTCGCGCTCAGCGCGCAGAACATCGGCATGTTCGCCGCCGGAGTCGTCCTCCAGGGGCTGTTCACCGGCATGCTGCTGGTCGCCGCGCTGCCGCCGCTGATCACCGGACACCCCATCACCAAGCTGCAGACCACCGCCGCCGTCGTCAGCCTCGGGCTGTTCGGCATGGTGGCCTTCGGGCCGCTGGTGGGCGGGCTCGTCGGCTCGTTCGGCGGCTGGCGCCCGCTGTTCGCGGGCATCGGCACCCTGGCGCTGATCGGACTGTTCGTCGGCTCACTGACCTTCGAGGGCAACGAGCCACCGGACCGCCGCGCCAAGTTCGACTGGTCCGCGATCCCGCTCGCGTTCGGCACCACGGCGCTGCCGTTCTTCGGCGTCTCGTGGCTGACCCGCGGCGACTTCAGCGACCCCGAGTTCTACGTACCGGTCTTCGTCGGGCTGGTCTGCGGCGTCGCCCTGGTGGGCGGTCAGTACCGGAAGGAGCGGCCGCTGATGCCGGTGCGGCCCATCAGCAACACCCTGCCGGTTGTCGGCACGCTCAACGCGATGCTCGTCGGGGCCTGCTTCACCACCCTGCTGGAGCTGATCGAGGTCTACTACACCAGGGAGGCGGTGTTCTCCGCCGTACGGATCGGGGCGCTCGTCACACCCCAGATCCTCGGCGTCCTGATCGCCGCCCTGCTGTTCCGCCGGCTGATGTCGACCCGCTGGACGCCGTATCTGGCCCTGTGCGGCACCATCAGCGTGGCCATCGGTGCCGCCGTCCTACTCGCGGCCTCCACGTCGAACGCGTCCACGACCGTCCCCGTCGCCTCGTTCTTCCTCGGCTTCGGCGCGGGCGCCGGCGTGACACCGGGACTCTTCCTGGCCGGCTTCTCCGTCCCCGCCCTGCAGATCGGTCCGACCTTCGCCCTGGTCGAACTGCTGCGCTCGGAGGCGGCGTTCCTGATCGGCCCCGTCCTGCTGCACTTCGCGCTGATCCAGGGACTCGCCGACGGGTTCCACCAGGCGGTGGGAATCACGCTGGGGATCACCGTGATCGGCGGGCTGAGCCTGGTGACCCTCTACATCCTCGGCGGCGCCCGGCCGGAGGCACCGGACCTCGTGTCCTGGCACGCGGGTACGTCCACGGCCTACCACTCACCGGCTCTGCTGGCCGCGGTCCGCAAGTCCTGACCTGCATGGGCACTGTCTGCCCGCGGTCGCCGGGGCGGCCCGGCGCGCCGTCACCGGCCCCGTCGACATGCGCGGGGCCGGTGGGGGCCGGATAGTGGACGGGTGGGGGCGGCTCTCGGGGTGGAGGCGCATCGATGACCAGGCGCGGCAGAAACTCCGGCGGTAGTCCGAGCGGGCACTCCGGCAGGCACTCCGGCGCGGGTACGCGGCGACCCCGGGCGGTCCACGCGTCCCCCGCGGAGCGGGCCGAGCGCGGGAAGGCGGCGCGCAAGATCGCGCCGAGGTCGAGCCACGCGGAGTTCGAGGCGGGCCGCGACCGGCCCGACCCGGTGTCGGTCGTCGACGCGCAGTCGCAGTCGCGGGTCGAGGAGCTGGTGCCCATCCGGTACGGCCGTATGACCGAGTCGCCGTTCCGTTTCTACCGGGGCGCCGCCGCGATCATGGCCGGCGATCTGGCGGGCACCCCGGTCTCCGGCATCAGGGCCCAGCTCTGCGGCGACGCGCATCTGCTGAACTTCCGGCTCCTCGGCTCGCCCGAACGACGGCTGGTGTTCGACATCAACGACTTCGACGAGACGCTGCCGGGCCCGTGGGAGTGGGACGTCAAGCGGCTGGCCGCGAGCCTGGTGATCGCCGGCCGGGAGAACGGCTACTCCGCCAAGGAGCGGTCCGTGATCGTACGGGCGGCCGTACGGTCCTACCGCGAGCGCATGCGCGCCTTCGCCGGGATGGGCAATCTCGACGTCTGGTACACCGTCGCCGACATGGCGGAACTTGAGCCGCTGGCGGACCGGCGGCTCGGCGCGAAGGGCCGGGAGCGGCTCTCGAAGTCGATGACGAAGGCGCGCACGCGCGACAGCCTCAAGGCGTTCGAGAAGCTGACCCGGCCGCGCGACGGCGAGCGCCGCTTCACGGCCGATCCGCCGCTGGTCGTGCCGATCGACGACCTGCTGCGGGGCGGGCAGCACGAGACGTTCGTGACCGAACTCCACAAGCTGGTCGACCGCTACGGCAGGAGCCTGTCCACCGAGCGGAGGCAACTGCTCCGGCAGTACCGCGTGGTCGACATCGCCCGCAAGGTCGTCGGCGTGGGCAGCGTGGGCACGCGCTGCTGGATCCTGCTCCTGCTGGGCAAGGACGACACGGATCCGCTGATCCTCCAGGCGAAGGAGGCGGACCACTCGGTGCTGGCCGAGCACGTGGGCGCGAGCGAGTACAACAACCAGGGGCAGCGCGTCGTCGCCGGGCAGCGGCTCATGCAGGCGGTGGGCGACGTCTTTCTGGGGTGGGACCGGGTACGGGGGCTGGACGGCCGCCAACGGGACTTCTACGTACGGCAGTTGCACGACTGGAAAGGCATCCTGGAACCTCAGGAGATGATCCCCAACGGGATGCGGGTGTTCGCCGAGATGTGCGGCGCGACACTCGCCCGCGCCCACGCCCGCTCGGGCGACCGGATCGCCATCGCCGCGTATCTGGGCGCCGGCCCCACGTTCGACAACGCGCTGGCCGACTTCGCGGAGAGCTACGCCGACCAGAACGAGCGCGACCACGCGGCCCTGGTGGCCGCGGTGAAGACGGGGCGGGTGCCGGCCGAGACGGAGTGACCCGCCGGCAGCCCCGCGTCATCCCGCAGATACGAGCCGATACGCCGTATCCGTCTCGGATGTACTGTCTGATGTCGACGTCGAAGGCCGCATCTGCGGACAGGGGGCGGGGCTGTGGCTGTGCTGGTGGTGGAGCACGTACCGGGGGAGGGGCCGTACGCGATCGGCGCCGCGCTCGACGCGGCCGGGCTGCGGACGCGGCTCTGCCGGGTGTGGGCGGGCGACCTACTGCCCGAAAGCCTGGCCGGGGTCGAGGCGTTGGTCGTGATGGGCGGCCCGATGGCCGCGTACAGCGACGACGGCTTCCCCACCCGTGGCGCCGAACTCGCCCTGCTGCGTGCGGCGTTGGCCGCCGAGGTGCCGGTACTGGGGGTGTGCCTGGGCGCGCAGCTGCTGGCGGTGGCGGCGGGCGGCTCCGCCCGTACGGGCTCGGGACTGCAGGTGGGATGGGGCGAGGTACGCACCGGTCCGCCGGCCGCCAAGGATCCGCTGCTGGCGGGGGCGCCCGAGCGGCTCGGGGTGCTGCACTGGCACGGCGACACCATGGACCTGCCGGACGGGGCGGTCCTGCTGGCGTCCTGCGACCGCTATCCCGTACAGGCGTTCCGGGTGGGCGGCGCCGCGTGGGGCCTGCAGTTCCATCTGGAGGCGGACGAGGAGACCACGGACACCTTCATGGCCGCGTTCCCGGCGGACGCCGCCACCGTCCCCGGCCTGCGGGAAGCCACCCCGGTCGCACTGGCCGCGCTGGCTCCGCACCGGGACCGCGTACTGGACCGGTTCGCCGCGCTGGTGGCCGACCGCGCCGAGCACACCGCGAGCCGTACGTTCTTCACCCCGAAGGCGGACCGCTGGGAGGCCCGCTTCGCCGCCGACACCCCGGCGTACGTGTCGGCCGTCGCCCGCATGGGACTGCGGCCGGGACAGACCGCGCTGGACCTGGGCTGCGGCACCGGACGCGTCCTGCCCGCGCTCTGCGCGGAGGTGGGCGACACGGGCACGGTCCTCGGAGTGGACGTCACCCCCGCCGCCGCCCTCCTGGACGCGGCCTTCGCGCATCTCGACCGGCCGGCCGCGTACCTGCTCACGGCCTCGGGCCGCACGGTCGCCGCGACGGCGGACGCCACGGCGCTCGCGGCCCGGGAGGCCGCCCGCCTGATGGCGGACGGCAGCGGGGTCACGGTGCCGGTGGAGGACGAGGGCGACGACGCGGGTCCGTTCTCGGGGCCGTACGGGCGCCTGCACGTGTACGTACCCGAGCCCGGCGGCGCCCCGCCACGTATGCTCCAGGAGATCGCCGCGGTCCTGGGCTCCTGGCAGCGGTCAGGCGCGGGGCGCCGGGCTGCCGCGTACGAGGCCGCGAGCACCCTCGGCGCACTGCTCACCGGCGGCGACGCCGACATCTTCACGGTCCGGGCGGCGCTGCGGGCGTGCGGGCTCCCGCCGCACGGCCCGTACCAGGTGATCACCGCGGCGCCCGACGGCTCGGCGCTGGCGGAGGCCGTGGCACATGTGCGGCCGGGCGGCGGAGCCGTGGGCGGGCTGCCCGACGGGACCGCGTTCGTGGTGCTGCCGGTCGATTCGCCCGCCGATTCGCCCGCCGAGCCCTTCGCCGCGATCTGGCCACTGATCGCCGCGTGCGACCCCTCCCGCCCCCTGCACGCCGGAGTGGGCCCCCGCGCCGACGGCCCGCAGGATCTCAACGGTGCGCTGTCCCAAGCCCGTTACGCCCTGGCCTCCGGCCGCAACACCGCCCCCGGCGCGTCGTCCGTCACCGACGCCGCGAGCTTCACCGGCCTTGAGGCGCTGCTGACCGGCATACCCGAAGAGGTCCGCGCCGCGTACAGCCACACCGTCCTGGCCTCCCTCCTCGACGCCGACAACGCCTCGTCCGCGGCCCTGCTCCAGACCCTGGAGACGTTCCTCGCCCGCGACGGATCATGGGCGCGCGCGGCCGAGGAACTGCATCTGCACGTCAACACCGTCCACTACCGCATCCGGCGGATCGAGCACGTCACCGGCCGCGACCTGTCCCGACTGGACGACCGCCTCGACCTGCGGGCGGCGTTGCTGTGCCGCGCCCGTTGACGCACTCTTGGCCAGTGGCTAGCCGGCCTGGCTCCCGCTGCCCTGCTCCGCCAGCTTGGCCGTCACGTCGACCGTGTCCTTGGCGGCCGGTGCGGTGACGTTCACGTCCGTACCGAAGTCGCTGAGCTTGAGCGTGGTGAGGACGGCGACCTGGGCGGGGCCCTCGGTCTCGCCCGCCGGGCGCTTGACCGTCAGCTCCATCTTCTGCTGCCGCAGCCGCCCGTCCCCGTCCAGCCAGATGTCCAGCGGGAGCGTGGCGCCGAGCTGTTCCTTCAGCTTCCGGGTCTGCTCGGTGTTGCCCTTCGCGAGGGCGTCGACGTCCACCGTCACCCGGTAGTGCGTGGTCTTCGCGCCGTCGACGGTCGCGGCGCCGACCTTCTTCACGTTCTTGTCCGAGATGCCCTTGGTGTACGAGAACGAGGCGGCCGGATCGCTGACCTCCCCGGCACCCGCCCCGGCGCCCTGCTGCTCGGCCAGCTTCTTCAGGTCGATCTTCATCCAGGACTTGCCGTCGGGCAGACCGCTCTCGGACCCGGCCGGCGGCTGCTGGTAGATCATCCCGTCCAGGGTGCGCTGCTGCAGCTCCTGCCCCTGGGAGGTGAGCGTGACGTCGCTGCTGCCGTCGGCCAGGTCGACCACTCCGGCACCGGTGGCGGCCGCCTGCTCGCCGGCGCCCTTGACCTCGGTGGCGAGCGTCAGCTTGGCGGTCTTGGCGCCGGTGGTCTTGTGATGCGTGGCCTGCACGGCCCGCGTCGACTGCTTGACGCCGTCCGGACCGCCGCCGCCCGCGGATTTCTTGCCGCTGTCGGAGCTGCCACCGCCGCAGCCCGCCAGGGTCACCGCCACCAGGCCACCTGCCACCGCTGTCGCTACGACGCGCTTACGATTGTTCGGCCTTTCCATCAGGATCTCCTCCATTGCGCAGTCTCGGTCAACCGTCGACCTTCATCTGATGAACCGTCTGCCCGTGGAAGGTACGCACACGCGTCAGACAAATGGAGGGCCCAACTCCGGTGCACCGTACGGCGCCGCCCCCGCCGGTACGGAACCCGGCGGGGGCGGCGGCCACCTGTGTGGAGCGGGTGACGGAGTGCCGGACAGGCCCTAGCGGACGTACAGGTAGTAGGAGAACTTGCCGGGGACGACCTCGCAGCTGTACTGGCTGAAGCCCTCACGCACGTACTGCTGCCCGGCGTCGACGCACGCGGACCTGCTGCTGTACGTGCCGATGTACAGCCAGCCGGCCGCGGCCTCGGCCGAGGCGCCGACGGATGTTCCCGGAGCCGCCGCCTGGGCGGGGGCGTTGATCCCGGCCAGGGCCAGGACGGCGATTCCGGCACTCACGAGTGCTGCGCGCTTGCGCATCTTGTTCTCTCCCCTGTGTGGTTGTCCGGCTCCCCGCCGGACGGAAGTAAGCGTTTACTGCAAGGAGATCTTCAACCATGGAACGCAGGACACACAAGAAGGACCGCAAAAAATTGTCATGCAAGCTCAATTCAACGACATAGGGAACGGCTGGGTCGCTCCGACCCCGCCTGTTAGGCTGTCTGGCAGCGAAGGGGAGTAGTCCCGAGAACCGCTGGTCGACACACTGGACGCCTTAGGGCGCCCCGGCCATCGGGCCACCGCATACTCTGCGGGGCGGACGAGACCTTCGGCCAAGGCATGATTCGGCCCGCACTTCTGTGGGGGCCGTCCGTCGTGCCGGGTCGAGTGGTTCTTCCCGTCGCCCTCTGGGTGCCGTACGAGCTGACGGCCCGGCCCCAGCAGAGAGCAAGAGAATGACCTTCGACCCCCTGGCGATTCTCACCGCCTTCGGGCTGATCTTCCTCGCGGAGCTCCCCGACAAGACCATGTTCGCCTCACTGGCCATGGGCACCCGGATGAGGCCGCTGTACGTGTGGTTCGGCACCTCCACGGCTTTCATCGTGCATGTCGCCATCGCCGTCGGCGCCGGCAGCCTGCTGGGGATGCTCCCGGAGATGGCCGTCAAGCTGGTCTCCGCGGCCCTGTTCGCGTTCGGCGCCGTCGTTCTGCTGCGCAGCGGGGACGATGACGACGAAGACGGCGCGGGCAAAACCGTCACCGGCTTCTGGCCCGTCTACACCACCGCGTTCATGGCCGTCTTCATCAGCGAATGGGGCGACCTCACCCAGATCACCACCGCCAACCTGGCCGCCAGCAACGGCTGGTTGCCCACCGCGATCGGCTCGGCCCTCGCGCTGATGTCGGTCTCCGCCCTCGCCCTGCTCGCGGGCCGCTTCATCGCCCAGCGCGTCCCCCTCAAGACGGTGCAGCGCATCGGCGCGGCCTGCATGGCCGGACTCGCGATCTGGACGCTCATCGAGGCCTTCACCGTCTGAGGCGTCCGAGGCGTCCGAGGCGTCTGCGTCGTCAGGAGCGTCGCAGGCGTCCGACCACCTGGACGGCTCAGCCGAAACGGTCGTGGTCCGCCAGGACTTCATCGATGACCCGGCGGTGGACGGCCGCCCCCGCCGGGTCGGTGTCGATGAGATCGACCAGGGTGATCAGGGCCTTCCACAGCGCCCAGCCGCGTGCTCTCGCCCAAGTGCCGTCGTCCTGCCGGACGGTGCGGCGGAACGCGGCACGGCTGTCGCCGGAGAACATCGTCCACGAGATCACCAGATCACACGCGGGGTCGCCGACACCCGACGTACCGAAGTCGATGACGGCGGCCAACTTCCCGTCCCGCGCGAGGAGGTTGCCGCTGCCGATGTCGCCGTGGAACCACACCGGTGGCTCCTGCCGGCTGGTGGTGAGGGCGGCCTCCCAGACGGCCGTCGCACGGCGCGTGTCGACGCGACCGCCGAGCGCGGCCAGGGACCGGCGCGTCTCGTCGTCGTAGTGGGCCGGCGGGGCGCCCCGGTAGAAGCTGTGCGCGCCCGCCGGGGGACCGTCAGCCGCGTCGACGCGCTGCAGGGCGAGGAGGAATTCGCCCACCGACGTCGCGAAGCTTGTGATGTCGTCGATGCGGTCGAGGGTCGCGGTCGAGCCGTCCAGCCAGCCACGCACCGACCAGTTGAACGGATATCCCTCCCCGGGTTGCCCCACGGCCAGGACCGGGGGGATGGGCACGGGCAGCGACGGCGCGAGCTTGGGCAGCCACCGGTTCTCCTTGTCGACCGCGGGGGCGTAACCCTCGGCGGTCGGAAGACGCACGGTCATCGCGTCGCCGAGCCGGTAGGTCCGGTTGTCCCAGCCGTCCACCTCGACCGGCGTGACGGACAGGCCGCTCCACTGCGGGAATTGGGCCGCGATCAGGCGTCCCACCAGCGCCGCGTCGATCCCCGCGCGGCCGTCGGTGTACGGGCTCTCAACCATCCAGGGATCATGGCTCCCGCCCGTCGGCCGTGCAACGCGGTTTTCGGGGCGGACCGAACACGAGCGGGCCGCAGCGAACACGAGCGGGGCCGGATCGAACAGGCGGCGGCCAAGCCCGTGTTCAAGGTCCTCGGCCTGCGCCGACCCCGTCGCCCACTAGAGTGAAGCGGTGACCCCCCTGCCGGAGAACCCGCAGCGACCGATCGGCGAAGACGACCGCGACACGGCCGTGCGGCGCCTCCAGGAGGCGTACGCCGAAGGGCACATCTCCCACGAGGAGATGGACGAACGCCTCCACACCGCGCTCACCGCCAAGACCCACGGCGATCTCGTGCCGGCACTGGCCTCGCTCCCGGCGGAGAAGGCGGCCACCACGTCCACGATCGCCGCGGCCGGCGGACGGATCCGGCGGCGCGGCGCATGGCGGGTACCCCGGAACCTCAAGGTCGAGTCCGCCTTCGGAAGGGTGCACCTGGACCTGTCCCGGGCGGTCGTCGAACACCCGGTCATCGACATCGAGTTGCAGCTCGGCACCGGCAGAGCCAAGATCACGGTGCCTCGCGACGCGATCGTCGACTTCGACAATCTGCACACCGGTTGGAAGGACACGCGCTACAAGCCCCCGAGGCGCTCCCGCGCCGGCGGTCCGACGATCCGGATCTCCGGGACGATGGGCTTCGGCCGCCTGAAGATCCGCCACGCGGGCCGCTGAGGCGGCACCCGTCTCCGTACGTCCCGTTCACCGGCGCAGGGCGAACAGATACAGCCCCCGCTCCCCGGCCGCCGCGACGACGCGGCTGTCGGACGCCCACAGACAGGAGTGCAGGGGGCCGTCGACACGCATCAGGGTGGCCACCCGCTCCGTGGCCCGGTCCCAGATCCGTAGCGTCCCCTGCGCGTCGGTGGTGGCGAGCCAGGCGCCGTCGGGTGCGACGGAGACCGACGTCGCTCCGTCGGTGTGAGCGGTGAGGACCGACGTACACGCCCCGCTGGTCCGGTCCCAGACGCGCACCGTCATGTCCTGGCCGACGGTGGCGAGCCAACTGCCGTCGGACGCGACGGTCACCGATCCCGCGCCGTACGCGGGCACGGTGCGCGTGCACGTCCCGCTCGCCCGGTCCCAGATCCGTAGCATCCCCTGCCCGTCGGCCGTGGCGAGCCAGGTCCCGTCCGGCGAGACCGTGACCGACCGCACCGAACCGGCGTGCCCGGCGAAAGTGCCGGTGCTCGTGCCGCTCGCCCGGTCCCACATTCGTAGTGTTCCCTCGTCGCCGGTGGTGGCGAGCCAGGTGCCGTCCGGCGCGATCGCCACCGGCTCCTCCCCGTCGGTCTCACCGGCCGGGATCGTCGTGCTTGTGCCGCTTGCGCGGTCCCAGATCCGCAGGGCGCGCTCCTCGCCCCTGGTGGCGATCCGGCCGCCGTCGGCCGAGACCGCCACCAGCTCCAGGTGCCGGACGGGGTCGTTCGGGGCGACCGGGGGCCCTCCGCCGCTACGGTTCCAGATCCGTACCGTCCTGTCGTCGCTGGTGGTGGCCAGCCACGTGCCGTCCGCCGCGAACGTCACCGACTCCACCCGCCCGGCGTGGCCGGTGAGTACGGCACCGCAGGAGCCGGTGCTCCGGTCCCACATCCGTACGGTCAGGTCGTCGCTCGCGGTGGCCACCCAGGCCCCGCTCGGCGAGATCGCGACCGAGCGCACCGGGCCGCTGTGGCCGGTGAGAACGGCGGTGCAGGTACCGCTGACGGGGTTCCAGATCCGTGCTGTTCCGTCGTCGCCGGCGGTGGCAATCCAGGTGCTGTTCGCCGAGATGGTCACCGATCGGATCGTGCCGGTGTGCCCGGTGAGGGTGGCGGTGAAGGTCTTCGTGCGACGGTTCCAGAGGCGTAGGGTGCCGTTGTCGCTCGCGATGGCGATCCAGGCCCCGTTCGGTGCGACCGCCACCGACTCCACCAGGCCCGCGGGATCGTCGAGAACCGCGGTGCACACGGGCTCGTCCTCGCACGCGATCCGCACCTTCCTGCCGTAGCTGGTGTAGGCGAGCCACGTCCCGTCGGTCGCCCTCATGCCCTGCCACACACCCCGGGTGCTGCCGGTCGTGAAAGTACTGGTGGCGGGTCCGCCCGCGGGGTTCCAGATGCTCGTCCGCTTGTCGCTGGTGACGGCGACCTGGCCCCCGTCCGGTGAGATCACCACCGACCTCACCGACTGCTGGCTGTCATCGATGTCGGGTGTGACGATCTTGCCGGTAAGCGTTCCGTCGACGGGGTTCCAGATCCGTACCTTGTCCGTGCCGTTGGAGGTGGCGATCCAGGTGCTGTCAGGGGCGATCGCGATCGACTCCACCGGGCTTCTCCTGCCCCTCGCTCGGGTGAGGGTGGCGGTGCAGGTGCCGGTGGCGGGGTCCCAGATCCGTACCTCGGTGGTCCCCTCGACGGTGGCGATCCAGGCCCCGTTCGGTGCGATCGCCAACTGGGTCACCTGGCCGGTGAATCCGGTGAGCGTACGCAGGAGTGCGGGGACCGGCAGGTCCGGCGGCGGCCACGCGTTGACCAACACAGGCCCCGGGGGCGGCGGTTGCAGCCGCGCGGCCAACTGGTCGGCCCAGAGCGGGAGACCTTCGAGGCGGCTGTGCAGAACCGACGTCAGCGCCCGGGCGGGGTCCGTGGGCGTGAGGAGATGGGCGGCCTGCGCGATGGTGTGGGCGCGTGCGGCGGCGGTGGGGCTGCCGATCCGGGTGAGATCACTCCAGGGGGCGGTTGGACCGCGCTGCGCCAGTCGGGTCTCCACCCAGCGCAGGTCGCTCGCCACGGCTTCGGCGAACTCGGCCGGACCGGCGGCCAGCAGATGCTCGATCAGGTGGTCTAGCAGATAGCCCTCGCGCAGCTCCCACCACGCCCTGCCCGGATCCGGCGCGGAGGCGGCCAGAGGTTCGGCGGCGGGAAGGCCGTCGGCGACGGCGTCGACCAGCCGGGCATGGACGGTGGCCAGTGCCGCCTCGCCCAGCTCACCGGCCAAGTAGTCGCGGATCACGTCGTGCAGGGTGATCCGGCCCTCGCTCTCGGCGGACAGCGACAGCAACGACAGCCGTTCCAGGTCCGCGCACAGGGCACGTGACCGCGACTCGGTCAGACCGCCGGTCATGCGCCACAACTGCGCGACGAGGGACAACGGCACCGCCTCGTCCTCCGCGAAGACCGCCAGCTCCGCGAAGCGATCGGCGCCACCCGGAGGCAGCAGCGTGGTGGCCGCTTCGACCGTGGCCCGCACCGCCCGGTTCCTGCGTTCGGGATCGTCCAGATCCAGGACGCCCGGCGTACGGTCCACGACCGCCGGTCCGTGTGCGGACAGCTCCCGCAGCATGTCGGTGGCGGTGGTGGTGACGTCGGCGCCGGTGGCGACCTGTTCCGCGATGAGCCGGTTCGCCAGGCGCAGCAGCAGGGCCCATCGGCCGGTGGCCCGCAGCAGAGCCTCCGTGATGTCGTCCGGCAGGGGCGGCAGTTGCCAGGTGAGGACGGCCCGCGCCTGGTCGGGCGACATCTCGTCGACCGGGATCGAGCGGGCGTCGGGCGGCAGCAGTGAGGGGATACGGGTCGTGACCAGACGTACGCAGCGCTTCCCACCGCGCAGGAAGGGGGCGAGCTGCTCGCTCTCCCACACGTCGTCCAGGACCAGCAGCGTGCGCGGGCGCTGGTTCAGCAGCCGGCCCAGATGGGCCCCGGCGAGAGCGGGGTCGTCGAACTCCTCGGTGTTCCCGGTGATGAAGCGGGTGGCCTCGGCCACCTTCGCGGCGATCGCGGCCCGGCCGCGTACGTCCCGGCCGATGGTGACGGTGTACACGCGGCCCCGGAACCGCCGCCGGACCTGGGGGTCGGCGCACACCACCCCGGCCAGCGTCGTCTTGCCGAAGCCGCCCGCGCCGGACAACGAGGTCGTGATCCCGACGGCCCCACCGCTGCCGCACACGGCCGCGACGACGTCGTCCCCCTGGCCCCGGTCGACCACCCAGTCGGCGACCGGTGGCGGCTCGGGCGGCGGCGGATCACCCGCGACGGCGGCGGGCTGCTCCTGCCGTACGGCCACGGCGGCGGCGACCAGGACCGCCAGCAGGGCCGTACCCGCGACGGACTCCCAGGAGTTCCGCCGTAACAGATCCAGGACGCCGGGCCAACGCGCGTCCGATGTCGCGGCGTTGGCGGCCAGCGCCCCCAACACGGCCAGAGCGACACCGGCACCGGCCAGCAGCACCATGCATGTGACGCGTCCTCGCACCCGTACTCCTGTGTACCCGTCGTCCGGTCGGCCCGACACTATCGGCGACGACGGGTCTTCGACGGCCAGTTGAGGCACACCGGCCCCGGACGGGGGCGGGTGATCGCGGTGCGCTCGCTCAGAGCGCGATGAGACCCGCGTTCGTCGGCTTGAAGCCACAGGCGTCGAAGTAGAACGCCCGCAGGTCGTCGTCGAAGTCGACGTGCAGCCATGCACACTTCGCCGCGCGGGCCTCTTCGGCGGCTGTGGCGACGAGTCCGGCCCCGATCCCCGAGCGACGGAGTTCACCGCTGACCACGGTGTCCAGGACGAACGCATGGACGCCGCCGTCCCATGCGACGTTGACGAAGCCGACGAGTTCTCCCTCGCGCCGTGCGCAGACCCAGCCGAGGCTGTGGCGGTGGACCCGCGTCAGCCAGTCGAGGTCCAGGGTCCGGTGGTTGAAGCCCTCCGCGTGCAACACGTTGACGGCCGTGTTCTCGAAGTCGCCCCGCCATTCGTAGGTGATCGTCATGCCGCGAGCGTAGACCGCCTATGGTTCTGGAGGGGAAAGTGACCGCGGTTCCGGTGATCGCGGCGGACGGTGCGACGGTCGCACTGGGCGATACGACGCTGCTCGCGCCCACGACGTTCGCGGTGATGCCGGGCGGTTCGGCGGCTGGTTGGCAGCGGTGTAGCCCCAACGACCTGGTAGCTCGCACTGACAGGCAGTGACGAGCTGGTGCTGGCACGAGCGACGAACAACGACGTCATTCGCACGCCGACCATCAGCGGAACCCCTCGGCCCGTCAGAAACCACGCCCGTTCGTCACTCACACGTGCGTTGCGGATGGCGAGGACGGCGAAGCCGAGCAGGGCGGGTTCAGTGAGGGGGGAGGCCATCTGCGGGAGTCGCTCGACGAACTCAAAGTGGTGATCGCGGGCGAGTGACCGCAAGTGGGGTCCATACCCTGTTACTTGGACTCCTCGCGGGCCCGCAGGAGCCTGGTGATCTGTCTGACGAGTTCGTCGTCGCTGGTCACCGTCTTGTCGGCGACCAAGGCACCGAGACGCTCGGCGGTCTGGAAGTCGTAAGCCCGCTCACGCTCCGTACCGGGAACGCTGTCGTACTCCTCCTTCGCGCGGAAACCGACAGTCGTTTCGACCGCCTTGGCGATGATCCAGGTGAGGACGAAGGAGAACGCGATCACGGCGAGAATGGCCACGACCTGCTTGCCGAGGAGACCCCAGCCGCCTCCGTAGAAGAGCCCCTTCTGGCCACTGATCCGTGCGGTGGCGAACAGACCGACCATGATCAGGCCGATCAGACCGCCGACACCGTGCACGCCCACCACGTCGAGCGTGTCGTCCACGTTGAAGCGGAACTTGAGCGTGATCGCGTACGCGCAGACCGCGCCGACGACGAGGCCGGTGACGACCGCGCCGAGCGTGTTGATCTCGCCACAGGCGGGGGTGATGGCGACCATGCCCGCGACGGCCGAGGAGACGACCCCGACGGTGGTGACCTTCCCGGTACGCCACTTCTCCACCAGCGGCCAGGTGACCATGGCGCCGGCCGCGCCGAGCTGGGTGTTGAGGAACGCCGCCGCCGCGGTCCCCTGATCGGTCAGCGCCGAACCGGAGTTGAAGCCGAACCAGCCGAACCAGAGCAGCCCGACACCGAGCACGACGAGCGGAATGTTGTTGGGCCGCTCCTCGCGGCGGGCGAAGTCGCGCGGGGCCCGTAGCACCAGGGCCACGGCGAGACCGGCGACTCCGGAGTTGAGTTCCACCGGCAGACCGCCGGCGAAATCGAGCGCGCCGAGGTGCTTGACGATCCAGCCGTCCGGGTCGAACACCCAGTGCGCGAGCGGGATGTAGACGATCAGCAGCCACAGCACGACGAAGACGAGCCAGCCCTTCATCGTGGCGCGGTCGGCGATCGAGCCGCTGATGAGCGCGACCGTGATGATCGCGAAGCCCATCTGGAACGTGCTGTAGAGGTATGTGGGGATATGGCCGGTCAGTGTGTTCAGCTCGATGCCGCGCATGAACGCGTGATCGAGGTTGCCGATGAGTCCGGCGCCGCCGACGTCGGGGCCGAACGCGAGCGTGTAGCCGATCACCCACCAGACGAGCGTGCCGAACGCGAGCGCGGCGAAGCTCATCTTGATCATCATCAGGATGTGCTGGGTGCGCACCATGCCGCCGTAGAAGAACGCCAGTCCCGGCGTCATCAGCAGCACCATGGCGGTGGAGGCGAGCAGCCAGGCGGTGTCACCGGAGTCGTACGCGGGTGGCATCGGCGCGGGGGCGATGTTCATCGGCGGGAACCTCGTGGTCGGTGTGGGGGGATGCCGGGGTGTGGGGTGTGCGAAGTCGGGGGTTCGGTGGTGACGCGTTACGTCTTGCGCGGTTACGTCTTACGCAGGTCGGGGGCCGGGTGGCCGGTGAGCAGTCGGCGTACGGCGTGCCAGGCGGCGGTGTGCGCGGCGGCGGCACGGACGGGGCTGTCGTCCAGGAACCGCAGCCAGGCACCGCACTCCCGCGGCAGCACGCTGACCCCGTACAGGACGCCGAGCCCGGCCAGCGCCTCGTGCATGGTGTCGGCGATCCCGGTGGCGGGGGCGCGGTCGGAGACGACGAAGAGCGACGCGACGTGGTCGTGTCCGGCGAACACGCCGGGGCCGACGACACCGTGGCCGGAGGCGCCCGTGCCCGGTGCCAGGCGCAGGGTGTCGATGGCCAGCAGGGTGCCGTCGGGCCGGCTGATGTGCAGATCGGTGGCGAGGACCCGGTAGTCGTGGCGCTCGCCGCGGGCGAGCCGCCCGGCGGTCAGGGTGTCCCCGATGACGACGGTGGCGTCGGGAGCGACCGTGACCTCGGTGCGCTGGTAGAACCGCGAGTCCTTGAACGGGATCAGCGGGTCCGGCAGATACTCCACGTACGCGCCCGGATCCGCCGTCAGATGCACGCGCTGGCTCGCGTAGTCGTGCTCCATCCGGAAGACCTTCGTGGCCGCCTGGGTGGTGAGATGCACCTGGGTGCCCGGCCCGCAGCGGAAGTCCATCCGGTAGCGGTCGGCCTGGGCGATGCCGCCGCCCGTCGCCATCAGATAGACGTAGCTCATGCCGGGCAACTCGGGGTCGATCCACAGCGGCCGCATGATCTGCAGCGGCGTCTTCTGGTAGCGCTCAACGAGTTCGGTACGCCCGCCCCGTACGGCGAAGGCCAGATCGAGGATACCGACCTTGGCCGGTGAGCCGGGCGCGAGCGTGTCGGGTACCGAGGCCAGGGCCGCCACCTCAGGGGGGACACGGACCGCCGTGTAGTGGCCGGGAGCGAGCCGGTCGGGACGGTCGGGCCGAGACAGAGCTGACGGCATGTCAGATCAGCGCCTTGCGGCGTGATTCGAGGTAGTCCGCGATGTCCTCGATGCCCACGCCGGTGAGGCAGTCGGTGAGGACGACGGGACGGTTCTCGCGCACCCGGTGGGCGTCGGACTCCATGACGTCGATGTCCGTGCGCACGTACTTCGCGATGTCGATCTTGTTGATGACGAGCAGATCGGAGTCGGTGATGCCGGGGCCGCGTTTGCGTGGCATCTTCTCGCCCTCGGCGGTGTCCAGGACGAAGAGGAACAGGTCGACCAGGGCGGGGCTGAAGGTGAGCGTGAGATTGTCGCCGCCGGACTCGTAGAGCAGCGTGTCGGTGTCGGGGAAGCGCTCCAGCATCTCGGCACCGGCCGCGAGATTCATCGTGGGGTCGTCGCGTACGGCGGTGTGCGGGCAGGCGCCCGTCTCGACGCCGACCACGCGCTCCGGTTCGAGAACACCGGCGAGTGTGCGGCGGATGTGCTGGGCGTCCTCCTGCGTGTAGATGTCATTGGTGATGACGGAGGGGCGGTGGCCGCGCTCGATCAGCACCGGTACGAGTGCTTCGATGAGCGCGGTCTTTCCGGATCCGACCGGCCCGCCGACGCCGACCCGCAGTACGTTGTCGTCCATGGTGCTCCCTGGCTTGTGTGGGGGGATCAACTGGCGAACAGCCTTGCCTCGGCGCGCTCATGACGGCCCGTCATGACATCCGCGGCGAAGACGGTGGCGCCGACATCGGCGAGTTCACGCCGCAGCGCGGCGTCGACGGCCACCTCGATGACGGGGGCCGCGCCGCGCAGCAGGGTCTGTGCCTTGCGGTGGTCGGTCAGCCGCAGTCGCAGCGCCGCGCCCGCGAAGCTCACACAGAAGGCGAAGAGGTCCGAGGCGACGGCCTGGCGGACCGGCACACCCGTCGCGGCGTAGATGACCCCGGCGGCCACCGCCTGGGTGCCGGGCGCCTCACCGCGTACGACACGGTCGAAGTAGTCACCGATCTCCGGCCGGTCGAACACCTCCCGGGCGAGGTCGAGGAGTTGGCGGCCGGTGCGGGTGGCGGCCTGGCGCATCTCCCGGCCCAGCTTGGTGGCGAACAGATACTCGTCGATTCCGGCGACGGCCGTTGTGTCGCCCGCCAGGGTCGCCCGGTGGGCGAGGGCGAGCGCGGTGGCGTCGGCCGGCCCGACGCCGTGCAGCAGCAGGTCTTCGAGCAGGAGCGGCAGGGTGACGGAGTCGACCGCCTTGGCCTGGGCGAAGCCCTCCAAGCTGTGGGACAGCGTGTAGAAGCCGCTCGGGAACGCCGAGTCGGTCAACTGGAGGCTGACCAGGAGGGGTTCGAGCGCGGGCTCAGGTGCGAATGCCGTGACCGTCGGGACGGGTTCCGGCGGGGTGTCACCCTCTTCGCGGTACATCGCCTAGACCAGGAAGAACAGGTGGTTGAGGGGCAGTTCGTCGGCCGGGTCGATGGTGGCGACCTTGCCGTTGAGCGTGACCTTGAACGTCTCCGGGTCGACCTTGATGTCCGGCAGCGCGTTGTTGCGGACCATGTTGTGCTTGCCGATGTTGCGGGTGCGGCGGACCGGCAACACCTTGCGTTCCAGGCCCAGTTCGGCCGGGACCCCGGCGGCGATTCCGGCCTGGGACATGAAGGTGGCGTGGGTCGCCTGCAATGCCTTGCCGTACTGCCCGAACATCGGCCGGTAGATGACCGGCTGCGGGGTCGGCAGCGAGGCGTTGGGGTCGCCCATCTGCGCCCACGAGATGATGCCCCCCTTGATCACCATCTTCGGCTTGGCTCCGAAGGAGTGGATGGGCCAGAGCACGATGTCGGCGAGCTTGCCCTTCTCGATGGAGCCCACGTGGTCGGCGATGCCGGTGGCGATGGCCGGGTTGATGGTGACCTTCGCGAGGTAACGCAGCACCCGCTGGTTGTCGTTGCGTGCGGAGTCGCCCTCCAGCGTGCCGAGCTTGTCCTTGCAGTGGTGGGCGGTCTGGAAGGCGCGGGTGACGGTCTCTCCCACCCGGCCCATGGCCTGCGAGTCGGAGGAGAACATGCTGATCACGCCGAGGTCGTGGAGCACCGACTCGGCGGCGATCGTCTCGGCGCGGACACGGCTGTCGGCGAAGGAGACGTCCTCGGGGATGTCATGGCTGAGGTGATGACAGACCATGACCATGTCGAGCAGTTCGTCCACCGAGTTCTTCGTGTACGGCAGAGTCGGGTTGGTGGACGACGGCAGTACGTTCGGCTCGCCCGCCACCCGCATGATGTCCGGTGCGTGACCGCCGCCCGCGCCCTCGCTGTGGAAGGTGTGGATGGTGCGGCCGTCGATCGCGGAGCGGGTGTCCTCGAAGAAGCCGCTCTCGTTGAGGCTGTCTGTGTGGATGGCCACCTGGATGTCGTACCGGTCCGCGACGCTCAGCGCGTTGTCGATCACGGCGGGGGTCGCGCCCCAGTCCTCATGGACCTTCAGGGCGCAGGCCCCGGCCTCGATCTGCTCGTTGAGCGCTTCCGGGAGGCTGCCGTTGCCCTTGCCCATGATGCCCAGATTGACCGGGAATGCCTCGGCCGCCTGGAGGAACCGGGCGATGTTGTACGGGCCGGGTGTGCAGGTGGTCCCGTTCGTACCGTCGGACGGGCCGGTGCCACCGCCGATGAGGGTGGTGATGCCGTTGGTGAGTGCCTGCTCGGCCTGCTGCGGCGAGATCAGATGGACGTGGCTGTCGATGGCGCCCGCGGTGGCGATGAGGTGTTCACCGGCGATGGCTTCCGTGCCGGGCCCGATGACCAGGTCCGGGTGGACGTTGTTCTGCGTCTGCGGGTTGCCCGACTTGCCGATGCCGGCGATGAAGCCGTCCTTGATGCCGATGTCGCACTTGACGACGCCGACGACCGGGTCGATGACCACGACGTTGGTGATCACGGTGTCGAGGGCGCCCTGGGCGCTCGTGGCCTGCGGGTCGGAGGCCATGCCGTCGCGCATGGTCTTGCCGCCGCCGTAGAGGACCTCGTCCCCGTACTGGCCCTCGCTGAAGTCCTTCTCGACCTCGACCACGAGGTTGGTGTCGGCGAGATGGAAGCGGTCGCCGACCGTCGGGCCGAACATGTCGGTGTACTGCTTGCGCGGCAGGATGGGCATCAGCGCGAACCCTTCTTCTTCCCCTTGGCGGTCTTGGCTGCCGTGGTGCGTTTGGTGGCTGTGGTGGTCTTGGCGGCGGTGGTGCGCTTATTGCTTCTGGTGCGTTCCACCGGTACGCCGGAGTCGTCGTCGGCGCTGTTCTGAGCGCCTTGGAAGCCCTGCTCGATCGCCTTGCGGACGGCTTCGACCTTGGCCGGGTTCGAGGCGAGGCTGCCGTTGAGCAGTCCGCTGAAGCCGACGAGGCGGCCGGTTCCGGCGTACGCGCAGAGCTCCACCTCGCGCGTACCGCCGGGCTCGACGCGTACCGATGTGCCGGCGGGAATGTTGAGGTGCATGCCGAGTGCCTTCCGACGATCGAACGACAGAGCCGAGTTGACCTCGAAGAAGTGGTAGTGCGAACCGACCTGGACCGCGCGGTCGCCGGTGTTGCTCACGGTCAGCTTGACCGTGCGGCGGCCGGCGTTGATCTCGATGGGTTCCTTGCCGTAGAGGTACTTCTGATGGAACGTCATGCGGTACTCCTGATGACTTGGCCCGCACCGTGCGGATGGGGATGCGGATGCGGCTGCGGATGGGTGTGGGAGTGGCCGTGGTTGTCGGCGGCCGTCAGGCCGGCCTCGATGCCGTCGTCACCGTGCTCGCGCCGGCGCCGGCGGGCGTCGGCCACGCGCTCCGCGAGCACCCGGGCCAGCGCCGCGGGCGGAATCGTCGGGCCCACGCTCTCCACCCGCGTACCGGGCACGTCCGGCACATCCGGCCGCGCGAACGCCGCCGGCAGCAGCACCACGTGCGACGCGCCGAGAAGCCCGCAGCGCCGGACCCCCTCGGCGAGGTCGGGATCCCCACCGGTGAAGGCGGCCTCGACCAGGGCGTGGTTGCCGTACCGGCGGACCAGACTCGCGACCCGGTACAGCTCGGCGTCCTCGAACGGCCCGCCGGCCGGCGCGGTGATCAGCAGGGCGGCGGTGTCCGGGGTACGGCCGGCCGCCGCGCGCAGCCAGCCGATCAGGTGCTGGGACGTACCGAACGGCTCGGCCAGCACGGTCCCCGAGCGTTCGGCGGCGGGCAGCGCGCGCAGGGTGCGGGCGGTGTCCGCGACGAGTTCCGGGTCGCGGCCGAGTGTCATCGGGACGACGCAGCTCTCCTGGCCCCGGCGGCTCAGGGCCGCGACGGTCCGGTACAGCTCGCGTCCGTTCGGCACGACGGTCACCGCCGGGTCCACCATGCCGCGCAACGCCTTTCCGTGCGCGGCCTCGTGGCCGCACACGGCGATCAACCGGCAGCCGTCGGACACCGGGCTCAGCCGCCGATGGGGTCGTGGCAGGACACCAGCTTGGTGCCGTCCACGAAGGACGCCTCGATCTGGAGCAGCCCGAGCATGTCCCGTACGCCCGGCATGGTGTCGTCCTCGCCGACGATCTGACGGCCGAGTTCCATGCAGTCGGCGACGCTCCTGCCGTCACGGGCGGCTTCCAGGATCGCCTCGCTGATCAGCGCGACGGACTCGCTGTAGTTGAGTTTGAGGCCTCGGCTGCGGCGTTTGCGGGCCAGGTCGGCCACGACGTACACCAGCAGTTTGTCGATCTCGCGCGGTGCGAGGTTCATCGTCGGTTCCTTCCTCGGGGAGGGGAGGGGAGGGGCGGGGTGGCTGGTGGTCAGCCGGTTCTGCTGAGGCGTGGCAGCAGCGGGACGGCCGCCATGAGCACCCAGGTCGTGAGAATGAACGGCCAGGTGAAGGTGTGGCCGCCGAAGGTGGTGAAGAACGAGGTCAGTGCGGCCGTCAGGCCGGTGGTGGCCGCGGCTCCGAAGAGGGCGTACGCGCCGTTCCACACCGTGCCGGTGAGGAAGACCGCGCCGACGGCGATGGCGACGAGGACGGCGTTGTATCCGTAGATGCCGTCGGCGATCAGCGCGGTGGGTGCGCCGAGCGCCCAGGCGGCGACGATCCCGACGACGCTGCCGGCCGCCGCGTACAGCACGACGCGCACCCCGGCGAAGGCCAGGCCGACGAGCATGATGAGTCCGACGTACCAGGTGTCCACCAGGAAGATCTGCGACACGTTGCTGAAGAAGGCGTGCCACAGGTCGTCCCAGGAGATGCCGGTGTCCCCGCGGGTGGCGCTGGACACGGCCTTCGGCGCGCCGTGCCAGATCCGGTCGAAGGACGGTGCGCCGAGCACCATCACGCCGGAGACCAGGCAGAACGGTGCGGTGAGCGCGGTGAGTCCGTAGGGCGTGAGCAGTGTGGTCAGCGCGGCCATCAGCAGCGTGCACATGATCGCGCCGACGACCGTGAGCACGTACGTCGCCGGATGGTGCCCCAGCGACGTGACGAGCGCGATGCCGGTGAGACAGCCGCAGTAACCCTGGATGCCGAGGGCGATGCCGGACCGGTCGACGCCCAGTGCGTAGGCGCTCGCCGTCGCGAAGAGGGTGCCGAGGGTGGCGAAGAGGCCGATCCGCCAGCCCGCCACCCACAGCCCGGCGAGGATGAACGCGCCCGTCCAGATGCTCGCCTGGAGGTCCACCTGCCCAAAGCCGCGCACCGACGCGAGGAGATACGCGGTCGGCTGCCGGCTCTCGAGGGTCCGGACGACGCCCGGCTCGGCGATGGACAAGGGGGGCTCCAACAGCTCGGCAGAGAAGGCCCGCTCTGATCACGGCATGGAGAAGGCAGAAAACCGCATATCGCCATCAATGCATGTGATGAGCTGTTTTTCGCGCTGCGTGGGGCTTCCTTGCGCCGTTCGGGTCGGGACCGACCGCGGCGGCGGGTAACGTCACGCCGCTCGACCCGACGGACGGGACCTGGGGCGCGTTTCGGAAGTTCAAGTTCCGCACGGGCCTGCCCCGGAGGGACCTGCCCGAGCGGTTCGGGCCATGGCAGACCGTGCACGGGCGTTTCGCCCGCTGGGCCGCCGACGGCACTTTCGACCGCCTCCTGGCCGCAGCCCGGAGCCGGGCGGAGGTGGACCGGCTGGTCGCGATCGATTCCACCATCGTGCGGGCCCACCAGCACACCGCGGCCAAAGGAGGCTCGAAGAGTGCGGACTCGGACGCTCCCGCTCCGGGCCCGGGACGCCCCCGGACCCGGCCCGACCACGTCCTCGCGGACAAGGGCTACTCCGCCCGTACCTTCCGGGCCTACCTCCGCCGGCGAGGCATCAAAGCCACGATCCCCGAACGCTCGGACCAACTCGCCGGCAGAGCATGCCGCCGTGAACGGCCCTGCCAGTTCGACAAGGCCGTCTACCGGCGCCGCAACGTCGTCGAACGCTGCTTCCACCGCCTCAAACAATGGCGGGGCATCGCCACCCGCTACGACAAACGCCCCGACCGCTACCTCGCCGCCATCACCCTCGCCAGCACCCTCATCCGGCTCGACCAATGATCGACAAGACACCCCCCAGGTCCGCAGGCCATCCCTTGGACTGATTCATCTAGCAGGGGCTGATCGAGCCGACCCACCCCCAGGGGGCCACATCGTCCCAGCTCTCCGCGCCGGGCGAGGTCCAGCCGAGATTGCCGTTGGTGTCGAAGAACTCCGCCCGTGTCCCCGCCGACTGGTTGTTGTGCCAGGACCCGTCGCCGTACCAAGGAATGCCGTAGCGAAGATTGCAGTAGTACATATTGATCTGGTCACCCGAGTAGCCCGTCCCCGCGTACGCGCACATCCAGTCGTACGGGCAGTAGGTGGCGGTCCGTGCACCGGGTTTCCCGGCGAGATCGCGCGCGTACTTCTCCCCGGGCAGGGAGAGGAGCAGGACTGCTCCGGCCTGCAACTCGATCTTGTTGACGGCGACCTGGGTGCCGCCCGTTCTCCCCAGATAGCCGTCGGCCCTGGCCTGGAGGGTCTCGGCCTGGGAACTGGTCAGTCCCAGCCCTTGTGCCTGCGCCGAGAAGTCAGGCCGGCCACGGTCGGCGGAAGCGCCGGCCGCACCGGTCGTGGCCACGGACGCGAAGAACGTCACCATCAACGCGACGACGATCCTTCCGGCCGCGCTGGATCTCGCTTTTCCTTGCACCGTCACTGTGTTGCCCCCTGGTTGAGGTCGCGTTCCACGTTGACCACAACCTTGCTGTGTACGACGGATCGAGTCATTAGCAGGAAGCGCAGCGTTCTTTCACAGGCGGCGCAGTCCGCATCACGCGGGCCGGCCGAGTTCCGCGCGCTGGTACTCACCGGGCGTCACCCCGTAGGTGGTGCGGAACAGACGGCTGAACGTGGCGGCGTTGACCAGGCCCCACCGCGCGCCGATGTCCTGCACGGGCAGAGCACGCAGCCGGGGGTCGGCGAGGTCCGCGCGGCAGCGTTCGAGCCGCAGGCGGCGGATGGTGGCCGCCACGGTCTCGTCGCGGCCACGGAAGAGCTGGTGCAGGAGCCGTACGGAGATGTGGTGCTGCGCGGCGACGGCATGGGGGGTGAGCCGGGTGTCCGACAGGTTGTCCCGGACGAACCTGTCGACCCGGGCCAGCAACATCTCGTGCCGCGCCTCCGGCGGCAGGTACTCCTGGGCGTCGAGGTGGTGGGCGAGGAACCCCGTCGCCAGGTCGAGGCTCGTCCCGCCGAGCCGCTCCCGTTCGGTCGCGTCCAGCACGGGCGCCTCCTGAACCACGGAGCTGAGGAACTGGGCCAGCACCCGGCCCGTCCCCGACCTGGCCGGGATGCCGACGGCGAGCAGCCGGTCGACCTTCGCCTCGGGCAGTGGCACCAGCGCGCGCGGCAGGTGCAGGATGATCGCCCGCGAGTCCCCGATCACGGGCCCGCTCTCGGCCTGGCCGCTGTAGGGGCGCGACGACGTCCACATCGCGAAGTCACCCGCGAACAGCCGGGTCTCGTTGCGCCCCTGGCCCACCCGCATCGCTCCGGCCAGGATCAGCGTCAGCTCGTACGTCTCCGGGTCTGCGCGGCGTATGAGCCCGGCGGTCCGCTCCGACCGGAGCCCGGGGAAGGACATCGTGGTGAACTGGAGCCGCCCCAGGTTCAGCAACCCCGCGCTGCCCGCGAAGTCTGCGGCGTGGTCGGTGGTGATCCGGGTCGGCGCCACCCCCCGGGCGACCACCTCGCGCCACCAGTCGAACCGGTACTCCGCCGGTAACTCCGCCGTGTCGAACTCCGTGAACGCCATCGGCCCCCCGTCTGCCGTGCGCCTACCGTGTATGTGGCGCTCAGTCACCTTCCCAGTGTCGGCACCCGTTGCGACCGGCGGGCAGCCGTCTGCCGCAACATGGCCGGGCCGGGCCCAGTAATGGCTGATGTGACCTGGGATACGGGGGACACCGCCCGGAGCGAGAGCCGGCGAGGGCCGCCGCTCAGGTCTCGAGGTCCTTCTCGTACGCGGTGTTGTCCGTGAGGACGTCCGTTGCGAGCGTGGATGCTGACACCACGCGCAGTCCCAGCCGTAGTGCCCGTTCGGCGAGGTCGGCAGCGTCCGAGTCCGCCAGGAGAAGGGCGAAGGCCTTGATCCGGTCGGCCTCCCTCGGCAGACGGCAGAAGACGGCCGGCTCAGCGACGGTTAGGGCTGTTGGACCTGACAGGGTCAAGCACGGCCGTCGCCGGGCAGGTCGGCGCCGTGGCGGGCGGTGTGCAGTTCTCCAGGAGCCCGAGGAACTCGTCGCGGGCTTCGGAGGCCGCGGTGCCGGCGGTCAGCTCGGCGCCGTAGACGTCGAGGACGAGGCGCAGCAAGCGCAGCGGGGCGGCGAGGGCCGGCCCGTCGAGCTCGCCTACCTGCTGTGCGCTTGCGCCCTGGGCGGGCTCAATCCGGTCCGCACCCAGGGCGCCGCCGTCGAAAGCCCCCTGACGGATCGTCAGGCGTCTCCGCCCCAGCCCTTGCCCGCCAGTTCCTTGGCCACCGTGGTCATGGCCCTGTTCACCGCTTCGCTGCCGGCGCGTGCCATGGCGGTGAGTTCCGGGCCCGCCGTCTCCGGGGTGCCGGCGTCGAAGGGCGGGGCCGGGGCGTATTCGAGCATCAGCTGGGTCATCTTGGCGGTGTCCTCGCCCAGCAGTTGCGCGAGTACGACAAGGGCGAAGTCGAGGCCCGCGGTGACGCCTCCGCCGGTGATCCGGTTGCGGTCGACGACGACCCGGCCTTCGGCGTACTCCGCGTCGAACAGGGCCAGTACGTCGATACCGCTCCAGTGCGTGGTCGCCCGGTAGCCGCGCAGCAGTCCGGCCGCGCCCAGGATCAGCGAGCCACCGCAGACAGAGGTGACGTACCGGGCTCGCGCGCCGCGGTCGGCGAGGAACTCCCGTACCTCTTCGTCCGCCGCGACCGGTGCCTGGTCCTGGCCGCCGGGGACGAACAGGACGTCGAGGTCGGCCGGGCAGTCGGCGAAAGTGGTCGTCGGGTGGACGACCACGCCGGAGTCTGACGTCACCGGGACGGTCGTCTTCCACACGAGGTGGACCTCCGTCGTGGGCGCGAACGCGGCGTGCGGTGCGATCAGGTCGAGCAGGGTGAGCCCGGGATACAGCAGCATCGCGACCTTCGGGCGGTCCGGAGTGGTCATCATGATTCCTCTGCGTTGTGGGTGGAGTAGGCCGGAGCAGGCGTCGCAGGGCCTTGTGAGTGGTCGGAAAAGTGCTGGTGGCCCTGGGGGACCGGGTGGCACGACACCGACGTTAACGATCAGTCGGCCACCCGGACAGTGGCATTAATGCCAGGGTTCACCGGGTTATCGCCAGTCAGCATTCCCGCAGTTCAGATCACCTGTGAGGCATTGGCGGCCCGCCCGTGGTGCCGTACGTTATTGCCATGCATACGGTGGCCGTACTCGCTCTCGACCAGGTCGTTCCGTTCGATCTGGGCACCCCGCTGGAGGTGTTCGGCCGGGTTCGCCTCCCGAGTGGGCGTCCCGGCTACCGCGTCCGTGTCTGCGCGGCCGACTCCCCGGTGGACGCCGGGCTGTTCCGTATCGACGCGCCCTGGAACCTGGACGCGCTCGCCGGCGCCGACACGATCATCGTGCCGGGCCGCTCCGTCCTGACGACCCCGGTCCCGGACGAGGTCCTGGCCGCGTTGCGTACGGCGGCCGCCGCGGGGACCCGGATCGCGTCGATCTGCAGTGGGACATTCACCCTCGCCGCCGCCGGGCTGCTCGACGGCCTGCGTGCGACCACGCACTGGGCGGCCGCCGCGGAACTCGCCGAGCGGTACCCGGCGGTCGAGGTCGACCCGGACGTGCTCTACGTCGACAACGGGCAGATCCTCACCTCGGCCGGTGCCGCCGCCGGCCTGGACCTGTGCCTGCACCTGATCCGCCGCGACCACGGCTCGGCCGTCGCCGCCGACGCCGCCCGCCTGTCCGTGATGCCGCTGGAACGCGAGGGCGGCCAGGCCCAGTTCATCGTTCACGAGCAACCGCCGACCCCCCAGGGTTCGGTGCTGGAACCGGTGCTGCGCTGGCTGGAGGAGAACGCCGCGCGCGACGTGTCCTTGGAGGAGATCGCCCGGCACAGCGGGATGAGCACACGCACACTGCTGCGCCGCTTCCGCGAACAGACCGGGACCACACCCCTGCAGTGGCTGCACCGCGCCCGGGTCCGCCAGGCGCAGTTCCTGCTCGAAACCACGGCACACCCGGTCGACCGGATCGCCGGGCAGGTCGGCTTCGGCTCGCCCACCACATTCCGCGACCGCTTCAAGCGGATCACCGGCGTGAGCCCGCAGACCTACCGGAACGCCTTTCAGTAGGCGGGGCCCCGCCCGCATTCCCACTACGACGTGGCCGTGGTCCTCTTCATGACGCGGCTCGCCATGGAGAGAAGCAGCGGCTCGGGCAGGCGGGAGCCGACCCGGGCCATGACGGTGTTGAGCCGGCCGTCCACGACGGAGGCCTTTCGTGAACTGAGCGCCTTGAGCGCGGTGTTGACCACCTGCTCAGGGGTACGCATCGTGCCCGGGTAGTTCTGACCACTCGTCATGGGTGTGTCCGTCAGCCCGGGGCACAGAGCGAACACGCGGACGCCGGTGTCGGCGTTCTCAGCACTCACGGCCTGGGTGAACGACAGGACGAAAGCCGCGCTCGCGGTGCGTGCCGCCATGTACGGGGCGGGTTGGAACGCACCGGTGCCCGCGATATTGATGATCACCCCGCCGCCCCGGGAAACCATGCCGGGCAGAAAGCGGACGGTGTTCTCCAGAACCGTCTTGACGTTGAGGTTGACGACCGGGCCCGCTTGTTCCGGGTCCATGTCCGCGACCGGTCCCAGGGAGCTGAAGCCCGCGTTGTTCACGAGGAGGTCGACGGAGAGGCCGAGTTCGGTGACGCGTCCGAAAAGCCGTTCCGGCGCGTCGGCCGTGGACAGGTCGATTCCCTCGGTGAACACGTCGACACGATGCTCGGCGCGAAGCGAGGCGGCCAGGGCGTCGAGCTTGTCGATCGACCGTGCCACGAGGACCAGGTTCGCGCCGCGCGCCGCGAGTTGACGGGCGAACTCCTCGCCGATGCCGGAGGACGCCCCGGTGATCAGGGCTGTTCGGCCGGAGATGGCGGACGGGTCGTACATGATGGCTCCTCACAATGCGGTCGGGTTCGGTGCGACAGGTGGGCGGACGCCCGCCAGGCGCCGGCTCATCCCCGCGCTGTGATGTCGCTCGGGAACGCGACCTCGGTCAGCTGCTCGGACATCGCCCATAGCCGCCGCGCCGCCTCCGGATCGCTGGCCGCCGTCGTCCGGCCCACCAGCGTCGGGCCGCCGCGCATCTCGCGGAGGCCGTCGGGACCCAGATAGCTCGCACCGGGAAGGTCCTGGGTGGCCGCGTACAGCGTGGGCAGGGAGCCTGCCGTGCTGTCCTGTGCGACAGACCGGTTGGCGATCGCGATGAGCACACGAACCAGACGGCTGGCGTTGTGGTCCTGAAGATTCGTGGCGGCCAGTCCGGGGTGTGCCGCAAGCGCGCGTACGGGAGAGCCGGCGTCGGTGAGCCGGCGCTGGAGCTCCAGGGTGAACAGCAGGTTGGCCAGTTTGGACTGGGAGTAGGCGCGGTTGGGGGTGTACTCGCCGTCGAGGTTCGGATTGTCGAAGCGGATTCCCTTGCTGAACCGGTGTGCTCCGGAGGACACGTTCACCACGCGCCCGGTGACATGCGGCAGCAGCAGGTTGGTCAGCGCGAAGTGGCCCAAGTGGTTGGTACCGAGCTGCGTCTCGAAGCCGTCCTTCGTCCGGCTCTCCGGGACAGCCATCACCCCGGCGTTGTTGATCAGCAGATCCACCGGGCCGTCCCAGGATCCGGCGAACTCGCGCACCGATGAGAGGTCGGCGAGGTCGAGCCGCAACACCTCGGTGCTTCCCCGGACGGTCCGCGCCGCGGCCTGACCGCGTACGGGATCGCGCACAGCCAGCACCACGTGCGCACCGGCCCGCGCGAGCGCGGCGGTCGTGGCGATGCCCAGCCCGCTGTTGGCGCCGGTGACGATCGCCGTGCGGCCGGTCAGGTCCGGGATGTCGGTCACGTTCCAAGTACCCATGACACCCAATGTAGGCACCGGCAACAATGATGTCAATGACAACAATGGTGACAGTGACTACATGCGGATATGCTCATTGACATGCCCGATCGTCGTTACCACCACGGAGACCTGCGCGCCGCCCTGCTGGCCCGCGCCGAACAGACGCTGCGCGAGAAGGGCGTCGACGCGCTGTCGTTGCGTGAGCTGGCCCGTGACATCGGGGTCAGCCACGCCGCGCCGAGCCGGCACTTCCGGGACAAGCGGGCGCTGCTGGACGCGCTCGCGCTGACCGGAATGAACCGACTGCTCGCCGAACTGGAACGTGTGGGCAGCGCCTGTGACACCTTCGGTGCTCGGATCACCGCGCTGGCCAGGACCTACGTCGACTTCTCGGTGGGCGAGCCGGAACTGCACGACGTGATGTTCGCCGGCAAGCACGACCCGGACGCCTCGGAGGAAATGCGGGCCGCCGCGCAACGGCTCGGTGCTCTGATCTTCGAGGTGATCACCGAGGGTCAGCGCGCCGGCGAGATCCGTCCTGACGATCCGGCGCGGATCGAACTGCTGATGTTCTCCACGCTCCACGGCTTCGCCGCTCTCGCGGCGAGCGAGGTGGTTCCGGTGAGTGCGGGCCCTGGCGCGGTGGACGCGATCGTCGAAGACCTCATGCGCGGCCTGCGGCCCCGATGAGCCTGAGCTCGACGAGCCTCGACCCGATGAGCCTCAGCTCGACGAACCTCGACCCAACGAGCCTCAGCTCGACGAACCTCGACCCGGTGGGTGAAGGGCCCCGTCGAGCAGGGCGTTGAGGTAGCGATCGGTCAGGCCGGGATCGTCGCGGTCGGGAGCGTGACGTATGGCGAATCCGATGCCGCACAGCAGGAGCATCATGTCGGCGGCGTCGAGGGACGGGCGCAGCGCTTCGTCGGCGGCCGACCGCGCGAGGAGGTTGTGGGTCTTCTCCTGGAGCCGGTGACGCAGATGGCGCATGTCCGGCGTCGCCGGATTCGGGTCGGTCGCCGCGGCGGCGAAGGCGTCGTCCTGCAGGTAGGCGGTGAGGGCTGACCTGAGGAAGGTGCGCAGCGCCTGGTGGGGGTCGGCCGCCGCGGCCGCCTGCTCGGCCTGTTCGATCAGCGCGGTGAACTGATCGGTGGCCAGGGCCTCAAGCAGGGTTTCCGGTGTCGGAAAGTGCCGGTAGACGGTGCCGACGCCGACGTCCGCCGCCTGCGCGACGGCGTTGAGCTGGACCGGGTTCCCCGCCCGCGCCAAGGACCGCGCGGCGTCCATGATGCGCCGGCGGTTGCGCGCGGCGTCCTTGCGCAGCACGGGCTGCGGTGCGGGCTGCTGAGGGGAGGCCGTGTCCGTCATGGGGCAGATACTACCCGCGAGGCGGATGAACCCTCCATTCGGATTACTCATCGATTCGGATATCTGATCCGGTTGTGATTACAGTGGAAACACAGGCGCGGGGCGAGCCCTCGCCCACGCCACCCTCTGAAGGACGGGATCTTCGATGAGTACGGTGCCCGAGGCCGTCGTTTCGCCCGAGTCGCTGGACGTGGCGGGCCGGCGCCGCACACTGACCGTCGTGCGCCACCCGCAGCCGAACGCGGGCAAGGTCCCCGTGGTGCTCGTCCTGCACGGCTCCATGCAGACCGCCGCCGCGATCCGCTCAATGACCGCGAACACCTTCGACCACATCGGGGTGGAGTCCGGCAGTGTCGTCGCGTACCTCGACGGCTACAAGAAGCACTGGAACGACGCCCGGATCAGGAATACCTCGGCAGCCCGGGCCGACGGCGTGGACGATGTCGCCTTCGTCCGGGCCGCCATCGACCTCATGGTGCGGAGCTACGGAGGCGACGACTCCCGGGTCTACGCCGTCGGCTTCTCCAACGGCGGGCAACTGGTGATGCGCCTGATCCACGAGACGCCGTCCGCCCTGGCCGGAGCGGCCGTCCTCTCCGCGACGCAGAGCGTCCCCGAGGAATTCGCCCCGGAGTCCCCGCAGGAGCGACCGGTCCCCGTCATGTTCGTTCACGGAACCAAGGACCCCATCACCCCTTACGAGGGAGGGATGGCCAAGATGTTCCGGATCAGCCCCCGGGGCATGGGCCTGTCCGCCCAGGACACCGCCGCCTACTACGCGCGCCGTAACGGCATCACCGCCGCCGCGACCACCACGGCTCTGGACACGACGGCCGGGGCGGGCCCGACGCGGGTCGAACGAACCGACTACCGCCGGCCGGGCCACCCGCCGGTGACCCTCTACACCGTGCACGAAGGCGGCCACACGATCCCGGTGCCGGAGAAGGGCCGCCCCGCTCCCGCCACCCGCCTCCTCATGGGCCGTACCGACCACACCCTCGACACCGCCCGAGCCATCAGCGAATTCTTCGGCCTGACGGCACACGCCGAGCACGCCTGAACAGCACCGACCGGCGCCGATCAGCACCGAGCGACACCCGAGCAGCACCGAGCAACATCCGAACATTCCGCGAAGGAGTGCGTTGTGACTCGACAAGAAGCCGCCGCTTTGGTGACCGACCGGCGCGATCTGCGCTGCCCGTTCGCGCCCGACGTGGAACTGGCCGCGATCCGCGACACCGTGGACGACCTGCCCACCGTCCACCTGGCCTTCGGACCGGGCGCCGAGTTCGACGCCCTCGCCATCACCCGTTACGCCGACGTACGGCAGGTACTCGCCGACGAACGGTTCCGGACGGGTTTCGCGTTCGACCCCGACCAGCCGCGAACTCTGGCCAACCAGCCCGGATTCCTCCTCAACTACAACGGCCCGGAACATGCCCGGCTGCGCCGTATGCTCACCGGCGCGTTCACCGTCAGACGCGTTCAGCTACTCCGGCCGCAGGTCGAAGAGATCGTCACCGCCCAGCTGGACGAGTTGGCCAAGGCCGGACCGGGCGCCGACCTGGTCACCGACTTCGCCTTCCCGGTGCCCTCCCAGGTGATCTGCGCTCTGCTCGGCGTGCCGTACGCGGAACGCGCGGAGTTCCAGCAGCGCACCGAGAGCATCCTCGAAGGCCGTGGAAGTACCGAGCGGGCGGTCGACGCCGTAACCGAATTCCGCGCCTACGTCGCCGGAATCGTCGGCGCCCGCCGTGCCGACCCCGACGACAGCCTGCTCGGGAACCTGATCCGCGAGCGCGGGGACGAGCTGACCGACGACGAACTGATCGGCATCAGCATCCTGTTGCTGATCGCCGGGCACGAGACGACCTCGAACATGATCGCGCTCAGCACCTTGGCGTTGCTGCGCCATCCCGAGCAGCACGCCCTGGTCCGCGACGACGACGGGGTGACCGGTTCGGCGGTGGAGGAGCTGTTGCGGCAGCTCAGCATCGCCTCGCCCCTGGTGCGGAAAGCGACCGAGGACGTCGCGGTCGGCGACCACCGCGTCAGGGCCGGGCAGTACGTCGTCGTCTCCGCGTTGGCCGCGAACTGGGATCCCCAACTCGTGGGCGATGCGCCCGAGTTGGATGTGCGGCGTAAGCCGTTGCCCCATCTGGCGTTCGGGCACGGGCGCCATCAGTGTCTCGGCCAGCAACTCGCCCGGCTGGAACTGCGGATCGCCATCCCCGCGCTCCTGCGGCGCTTTCCCGGACTGCGGCTGGCGGTTCCCGAGGCGGACCTGCGGTTCCGGGTCAACTCCTCGGTCTACGCGCTGCGCGCCCTGCCCATCTCCTGGTGAGAGGACCTGCGATGAACGTCGTCATCGACGAGGAGAAGTGCGTCGGCAGCGGCCAGTGCGTGCTGACGGCACCGGACGTGTTCGACCAGCGTGACGCCGACGGCGTCGTGGTCCTTCTCCAGGACACACCACCGGAGACCGAGCTGACGAATGTGCGCGAGGCCGCCGACCTCTGCCCGGCCGCCGCCATCCGGGTCCGGCAGCGGACGGCCTCGTGATCAGCGATGTACCCGCCGACCTCGAAGCGCCGAATACGGACCACCGGCCAGGCCGGAATCATCTCAGGCCGAGATCATCTGAGGAGCTGTCATGCGCAACGTGCCTTCCGTCTCCGGTCGGACCGCGCTCATCACCGGGGCATCGAGCGGCATAGGTGAGGAGTTCGCGCGACAGCTTGCCGCGCGAGGCGCGAACCTCGTACTCGTCGCACGGTCCCTCGACAGGCTTGACGCACTGGCCGAGTCACTGCGAACCACCCACCGAGTCGATGTGGTCACCGAGAAGCTCGACCTCTCCGCGCCCGACGCGTCGGATCAGCTTTTCCGGCGCACCACCCAGCTCGGCATCTCCGTGGACATCCTCGTCAACAACGCGGGTCTTGATTTCCTCGGACCGGCTACGGAACTCCCCGTACCGAAACTGGCCGCTCTCATCGACCTCAACGTCAGGACCGTCCTGGAGAACACGGTCCGGTTCCTGCCCGCGATGACCGCTCAAGGTGACGGGGTGATCATCAACGTCGCCAGCACGGCGGCGTTCGGACCGGCTCCCTACATGGCCGCGTACGGTGCGAGCAAGGCCTGCGTCCTGTCGTTCACACAAGCCGTGAGCGCCGAGAACGCCGGCACCGGTGTACGGATACTCGCCCTGTGCCCCGGACCGACCGAAACCCCCATGATGAGCGGCCGGGACTCCCCACTGGGAAAGAAGCGGACCCCTGAGCACGTGGTCGACACGGCACTCAAAGCGCTCAGCACGCGGAAGACCTCCGTGGTCGACGGCCCGCTCAACGCCTTCTTCGCCCGGGTCGTCGCCCGTCTGCCGGCGTCGGTGCTCCTCACCATGGCGACCCGGACGATGAAGGGACGCGCGACCGCGTCCACGACAGGCTGAGCTACCCCTCGCGCACCGGGGCCGTGGTCGACCGGATGACCAGTTCGGGGTCGAACAGCAGCTCGCCCGTCGGTACGTCGCGGTTGCTGACCAGGGCCAGCACCCCCCGGCCGACCTCCAGGGCGAGCCCGGACGCGGGCTGGCGGACCGTGGTGAGCGGCGGGTCGGTGAACTCCGTGATCATCGAGCCGTCGTAGCCCACCACCGAGACATCGTCCGGCACCGAGCGCCCCAGCCGCCGGATGCCGCGGATCGCGCCGAGCGCCATGTAGTCGCTGGCGGCGACGATCGCCGTGGCGCCGAGCTGGAGCAGCGCCCCGGCCGCCGCCTGGCCGCCCTCGACCGTGTACGACTGCCGGATCACCCAGCGCCCGGGATTCTCGATGCCGCGCTTGGCCATGGAACTGAGGAAGCCCTGGACGCGCTGGTCGGCGGGGTGGTTGCCGGCCGGGCCCGACGCCATGCCGATGTTGCGGTGGCCGAGGCGGTAGAGGTGGTCGACGGCCAGCTCGGCGGCGAGCCTGTCGTCGGTGGAGTAGACCGGGGCCGGGACGCCGTCCGCGAAGACACCGTTGATCCCGACGTAGGGGATGCGCCGGGCGCGCAGTATTTCGTACGTCTCCGTGTCCGCGCCCTCGACGGTGTTGGACGCCGACAGGAAGACCACGGCCGCCACCCCCTTGTCCGCCAGCGCGGTGATGAACTCACGCTCCTGCACTCCACCGGGGAAGGCCGGGCACAGGACGGTCTTCAGCCCGTGCGGCGCGAGGGCCGACTCCAGCCGCTCGGCGACGTCGGCGAAGAACGGGTTGGACACGAACTCCGTGACGACCGCGACCAGTTGGCCCTGGGTGGGCCGCTCGTAGCCCAGCTCGGCCATGGCCTGCTCGACCGCGTCCCTGGTCTTCTTCGCGACACCCTGCCGCCGGTTGATCACCCGGCTGACGGTCGCCTCGCTGACCTGGGCACGGGCTGCGATCTCGGTGATCCCGACCTTCATCCCGCGCCTTCCGTGATGTGGAGTTTGGCCAGTCCCATCCGAGGGACCGGCAGAGTGTGCGGGCCGGTCGCGAGGCTCGTCCGGCTCCGGTCGATCATACGGCCGGAGGCGTGATGGACGGTCAGTTCCACGGCGACGCGCGGGCCGGTGTTCTCCAACCGGAGTTGGTCCGCCGGCGCGCCGTTGACCAGGACCAACTCGCCGTACGCCGACAGATCCACGGGCACGACACGCGTGCTGTGCACGTCCACGACACGTATCCCGTCGCCGGTCGCGTCCACGAGTGTGTAGAGATCGTCGGGGCGTCCCGGCTCGACCGTCCCGTCCAGCAGCGTGCCGCGCAGCCGGCGCCACTCGGCGAGCCAGAAGGCCACCGACGCGCGCTGCTCGCCGGAGATCCGGTCGAGGCGCACGGAGATCTGCGGCACCGAGTGCAGGGCGCCGATCAACTGCCGGGCGGCGGCCTCGACGGGGGCGTCCCGGTGCCACATCAGCATGTCGGACTGGACGGCGCCGCCGACGGCGAGCAGTGAGGTGTCCAGGGTGCGGACCCGGTTGGCCGTGGCGTCGGCCGGGCAGTCGAAGGAGCGCAGCATGTTGCCGAAGGGAGCCATGCCGGGTCCGGTGTACGGCTGGCGCAGCTCGATGAGCAGATCGGGGCGCAACTCCTGCAGGGCCGCCCGGACTTCGGTGAGCAGCGCGGTCATGGCCACGCCCACGTCGGGTGTGTCGGCCGTGTCCGGGCAGGGGTGGCCGCCACCGGCCGCGTACACCATGGCCTCGTCGAGAAAGTCGATCTTGAGTCCGTCGAGTCCGTGGTCGGCGACGACACGCGTGCACAACTGGACGACGTGGCGCCGGACTTCGGGCACGCGCGGGTCCAGGACATAGGCGCCGGGTGTGCTGCCGGGCGCGGGCGCGTGGGGCGCCCACCGGTCGAAGCAGTCGGCGTTCGGGCCGAGCAGCAGCGGCGCGAGCCACACCATGTAGCGCAGCCCGCCGGCCCGGACGCGGGCCACATGGCCGGCGAAGTCGGGGAACTTGGCGCGGTCCGGCCGCCAGTCGCCGCACCCCGCGTAACCGCGTCCGCTGCCCAGTTCCTGCCAGCCGTCGTCGAGGATCAGTACCCCGCAGCCGAGTTCGGCCGCGAGCGCGGCCTGGGTCTCGACGGACTCGGCGTCGACGTCCTGGTTGAAGGCGTACCAGGTTGAATACACGGGCGTACGGGCCGAGTCGGGCACGGGCATCGGGGTGATCTCGGCGGCGAACCAGCCCCGCAGGGCCCGCATCGCGGTCGCCACCGATGCGGCCCTCGGCACGAACAGCAGCCGGTGCGCCTCGTCCGAGGCGGGCAGGCTGAGATGGACGACATGGGTGTCGTGCTCCTCGGAGACCCCGAACCGCAGCGCCAGCTCCGGCACCGGATCGGCTGCCGCGAAGGCCAGCATGGTGGCGCCCTCGTGGTCGTACAGACAGCCCGCGGCGTGTCCGCTGACGAGTGACACCCGCGTCCGGCCCGCCCAGTCGGCGAGCAGGGTACGCCGCCAGCCGCCGTCCGGATGCCAGTATCCGGCGGCGTCGCCGAGGGGCACGGAGAGCCGGATCTCGACCGGTGCGCCGTCGGCGCGTACGGACAACATCCGCAGGCCGTCCGGGAGTTCGGTCAGCTCCCAGGTGGGGTCCGGGCCGGACGGGCCGTGGGCGTCGGGGCCGTGGACGTCCCGGCCGTGTGCGTCCGGGCCCTCGGCGTCCCGGGTGAGGACGGCGATCCGTACGTCGTCGAGGAGCGGCCGGTACGGCGCGGGCGCCAGCTCGGCGGTGGTGACGGCCCCGGCGTCCCGCACCGTGCGGACGGGCCGGGTCAGGGGCTCCCGCGAACCGGAGGTCGGGACGGACTGGAGGGGCTGGGCGGACTGCACACTTACTCCTTCACGGCGCCGGCGAGGAGGCCGGAGACGAAGTGGCGCTGCAGCGCCAGAAAGACGATGGCCATGGGGATCGCGGCGACGGACGTACCGGCGAGGATCGCGCCGTAGTCCGTGTTGTCGATCCCCTGCAGGGAGGCGAGGGCGACGGGGATGGTGAAGGACGCGCCGTCCCGCAGCACGATCAGCGGCCAGACGAAGTCGTTCCACTGGTAGAGGAAGAGGAAGATCGCCAGCGCCGCGAGGCCGGGCTTCATCGGCGGGAGGACCACTTTCCAGAAGAGCCGCAGTTCACCGCAGCCGTCCATCCGGCCCGAGTCGAGGAGTTCGTCGGGCAGCGCCGCCATCGACTGGCGCATCAGGAAGATCCCGAAGGGCAGCGCGAGGTTGGGCATGATCACGGCCTGGTAGGTGTCCAGCCACTGGAACTGCGCCATCATCTTGAACAGCGGGACGAGGGTGACCTGGCTGGGGATGACGAGGCCGAGCATGAGGAGCCCGAACAGCGCCTCGCGGCCCTTGAAGCGGTACTTGGCGAAGGCGTAGCCGGCCAGTGTGCAGACCGCCGCCGCGCACACCGTGTAAATCGTGGCGATCAGCAGGGAGTTGAGGACGACCCGGCCGAACTGCGCGGACTCCTGGAGTGTGGAGAGGTTGTCCCCGAGGTGTCCGCCGGGCAGCAGGGGCGGCGGGCTGTCGAAGATGTCGTCGGAGCTGTGGGTGGCGGCGATCATCAGCCAGTAGAAGGGGATCGCGACGGCGGCGAGGACGATCGCGAGCGCGGAGGTCAGCATGATGCTTCTGCCGCAGGTCCGGTTTCTGGCCGCGCGGGCCGCTCCGGCTGATCCGGCTGATCCGGCTGATCCGGCTGCTCCGGCTGTCTTCGGCGCGGTCGTCGTCACGACTTGTCTCCCAGCACGCGGAACTGGATCACGCCGAGGATTCCGATCAGTACGGCGAGCGCGTAGGCGATGGCCGACGCGTAGCCGAAGTCGAAGTAGGTGAAGGCGTTCTGGTACAGGTACACACCGATGGTGAGGGTGGCGTTGTCGGGCCCGCCGCCGGTGAGGATGTAGGGCTCGTCGAAGATCTGGAGGGTGCCGATCGTGGACAGCACCGTGGTGAGCAGGAGCGCCGGCCGCAGCCCCGGCAGCGTCACATGCCGGAAGGACGCCCACGCCCCGGCCCCGTCGACGGACGCGGCGTCGTACAGCTCACCGGGGATCGTCTGGAGCCTGGCCAGCAGGATCACCGCGTTGTAACCGGTGTAGTGCCAGGTCAGCGCGAGACCGAGGGAGAGCTTCGCCCACAGCGGGTCGGTCAGCCACGGTACGGCGTCGAGGCCGATCCCGGAGAGCAGCCAGTTGACCAGCCCGTACTCCTTGTTGAGGAGCACGGAGAAGATGATTCCGTACGCCACCAGGCCGGTGACCATGGGCATGAAGAAGCCCAGCCGGAAGACGGAACGTCCGTGCAGCAGCGTCGAGTTGAGGGCGACGGCGAGCCCGGTGGCGAGCGCCAGCATCAGGGGGACCTGGACGACGAGGATGATCGCGGTGTTCTTCAGCGCGGTCCAGAAGAGCGGATCGTCCAGCAGCCGGGTGTAGTTGTCGGCGCCGACGAAGGTGTCGACCCCGTCGACCGTCTTGTGGAGGCTGAGGACGAAGGACCAGCCGATGGGGTACAGCTTGAACGTCGCGAACAGCGCGACCGCCGGGAGTACGAAGAGGTACGGGGCGAGTCGCCGCCCCTGCCACGTACGGCGCGCGGCCCTCGGAGGACCGGCGGTCGGGCGGCCCTTGTCCACCTCGGTGAGCGTGGCGGTCATCGCACGACCTTGCGCCCGGTCTGCTTGGCCAGTTGGTCGGCGGCGGCCTTCAGTACCGCGGCCGGGTCCGCGCCCCTGAGCAGCACCTTGGTCTGGGCGTCGGTGACGACCTTGAGCGCGCGGGCGTAGTCGGCCGTGTAGTTGAAGGCCGGTGACGGGGCGCGCAGGGCCTCGTAGAAGATCTCGCCCTTCTTCTGGCCGCTGAAGAACGTCGAGGGGGCGTGGAAGACCTCGTCCTCGTACGCCTTCATCAGGGCGGGCGCGATGCCCTGGTTTTTGTAGATCCTGACCTGCGAGGCGGGGCGCGTCAGTACGTACTCGATGAAGGTCCAGGCGGCGGCCTGGTTCTTGCTGCTGCCCGCGACGGCGAGGTGGGTGGAGTTGACGGTGGCGGCGTTGGTGCCGCCCTGGCGTACGGCCGGCGGAAGGCGGACCTTCCACTTGCCGGACTCCTCGGGCACCAGGTCCTCGATGACCCCGCCGAACCAGGTGGGCCAGGGCAGCACGGCGGCGGTGCCCTTCTTGATCGAGGTCTCCAGCGCCGTCCAGCCGCCGGCCAGATCGCTGACCAGGCCCGCGTCGTTCATCGTCTTGATGATCGTCATGGCCCGGACGGCCTCGGGGGAGTCGAGGGTGATGTCCCCTGCGGAGTCGAAGTAGAACTTCCCCTGGAGCTGGAGCAGCAACTGGAAGAAGTTGGCCGCGTCCGCCTCGGAGGCGGGCTTGTCGATGCCCAGCAGATGGGTGCCGGTCTTCGCCTTGATCTTCTTCCCGGCCTCGATGGCGTCGTCCCAGGTACCCAGGGCGTCGGCGTCGACCCCGGCCTCCTCGAAGATGTCGGCGCGGTAGTAGAAGCCGGCCGAGTTGGCCTCCCAGGGCAGGGCGCTGACCTTGCCGTCCTTGCCGGAGACGGTCTCCCACAGGCCCTGCGCGAAGGCGTCCTTGTAGGTGTCGGCGCCCAGCTTGCCCAGGTCCGCCAGGCCGCCCGGGAACTTCTCGACGTAGCCCGGGAGGTAGTCGACGCCGATGTGCAGGACATCGGCGAGGCCGCTGCCGCCGGCCCCCATCGCGGTGGTGATCTTGTCCCAGATCGCCGGGTTGCCGATGTCCTGGACGGTGACCTCGATGCCCGGGAACTTCTTGTTGAACTCCGGGACCAGCGCCTTCAGCTGCGCGGCGGGCCCCTGCCAACTCCACACCGTGATCGCGCCCTTGTCCTTGGCACCGGCGGATCCCGTGGCGCCGGTGTCACCCGAGCCCGAGCAGGCGGTCAGGCCGGTGAGACCGGCACCGGCGGCCAGCGCGCCGCCTATTCGCAGCACTCTGCGACGTTCCATGTCCATGGCTGGCCCACCCCTGCTCACACACCGTTGAGGAAGCTGACAGGCCCGGACGCTAGCAAGACGATCGCTCGACTTGCAATGGTGCGATGAAAACTTTCTGTCGAGTCGAACAATCCGCTACGTCAGATTCATTGCAAGTCTTCAGCAGCCATTGCTAGCGTGCCGCCCGCCACGTCAACGAAGACCGGGAGTTCAGCCGATGAGACCTGCCCGCCTGTCGCTTCTGTCCGCGCTCGCCCTGCTGGCGTCGCTGACGCCGCTCACCCTGGGGCAGGCCTCGGCCACTCCCGCCGCCGAAGCGGGCCCGTCGCCGGCCGAACCTCCCGCCCTGCTGGAGATCGCCAACCCCGGCCTCGAACTGGGCGCCGAGGGCTGGGAGTTCACCGCAGGCACGGGCATCGCCACCAACAACCCGCACGGCGGCTCGCGGCTCCTCTACCTCGACGCGAGGGCGGGGGCCGGGGCGGGGGCGGGAGCGGACAAGAAGGTTTCCCAGACGGTGACGGCCGACGGACGCGGGACGTACGACATATCGGCCTGGATCGCGACGGGCGGACCGGGCGGCCGGTACGTCGCACGCGTCAACGGCACCGAGGTCGCGTCCAGGACCCTGCCCGGCGCCTCCTCCTACCGCCGCCACACCCTCAGCCGGATCGCCCTCGACCGGGGCGACAGGCTGGAGATCGCCTTCGAGTCCGGCGCCGGCTGGATCAACGCCGACGACCTGATGGTGTCCCCCTCGTCGCCCGCCGACCCGCACGTCAGCTCCTCCGACCCGAAGATCGTCGAGATGTTCGACTGGTCGAAGCGCAAGGCCAACAGCTGGGTCCAACTGCCCGGCACCGAGGGCCCGCTCAACGTGGACGAGAACAACCTGCACGGCACCGGCTCCGGCGTCTACGCCCCGTCCTACTGGGCGGGCTACGCCAACCGCAGCGGCTACTACTCCCGCGACATGGCCCACCAACTGGCGGGCGCGAGCGTGCTGGGCCTCGGCGCCGAGAACAAGGCGATGCTGCGCTCGTACGCCGAGTCCGCCACCGCCGAGCACAAGTACTACCCGGTGTGGGCGCTCAATTTCGATGCCACGACGTACCTGTCCATCGACTACAAGGCACCCGACGACTTCGTACGCGAGGTGCCCGCCACCTTCGAACTCGTACAGAAGGCCGCCGAGGCCTACCGCTGGAGCGGCGACCGCGCCTACGTGGACGACCCGGCCCTCTGGAACTTCTACCGGCACGCCACGAACGAGTTCGTCGATCTGCACGACGGCCTGAAGGACAACGGGTCCGTGCAGGTCGCCGAGGGCACCGGGAAGGGCATCTTCGAGGGCGCGGCCAGCTACAACGAGCAGAGCGACGAGCCGCTGGCCGAGGCGGGCGACGCGATCGGCTCCCAGTACCAGGCGTATCTGGCGATGGCCTCACTCGCCCGCGGCAAGGGCGACCGCGCGCTGGCCACCGCGTACGACAAGAAGGCCAAGGCTCTCAAGACGTACTTCAACTCGACCTGGAGCGGGACGGGTTCGGGCGCGGACATGGTGCGCGGCTACACCACCGACGGAGCGCCGCTGACCGGCTGGGGCAAGGAGAACAGCTGGTTCATGCCGATGAAGAAGATCATTGAGCCGGGGGCCCGCAACGACGCGTATCTCGACTACATCGACGAGCAGGCGTCGGGCGCGGGCAGGCCCGCCAACATCGAGGCGATCTCGTATCTGCCCGACACCTTCTTCCGGAACAACCGTCAGGACACCGCCTGGAAGTGGATGACCTACGTCTACGACCAGAAGGACATCCAGCACGTCAACGCCAAGCAGGGCACCAACGGCGACTATCCCGAGATCTCCTTCACCCTGCTCGGCCAGACGGTGGAGGGCCTGATGGGCATCACGCCGAACGCGCCGGAGCACACCCTCACGACCGAGTCGAGGCTGCCCTCGGGCATGGACTGGCTGAAGATCGACGATCTGGCCGTCGGCGGCAACACCTTCGGGGTGCGGCACGACGGGGCGACGAAGTCCACCCTCACCAACTCGACCGGCCGGTCGGCCTATTCGTGGGAGGCGCGCTTTCCCGGCTCGTACTCCACGGTGAAGGTGAACGGCCAGGCGCGGAAGGCGCGGACCAAGGTCGTGGACGGGGTGACGTACACCTGTGCCACCGTGTCGGTGGGCCGGGGGAGGACCGTGACGGTCGAGGTCCGCTGAGTCGGTCCGCTGAGTCGGTCCGCCGAGTTGGTCCGCCGAGTTGGTCCGCGAGGGGTGTCGGCGAGGGGCCGGGCGCACCGCCCCTCGCGGGCGCGTCACTCCGCTGCGTGACTTCATCACGCTTACGGGTGACTGCGCTCGGTCCGTGTACGGGGCCAAGATCGCTTACATGAAATCCTCCTTGATCCGCCGCGCGTGTGCCGCCGCCCTGGTGCTGGCCACGACGATGGCCCCCGCGGTGGCGGCCCAGTCGGACGGCACCACCCCGAGGTCCGGCACCGCCGCGAAGCCCGCCGCCGGCACGAAAGCCGCCATCGGGGCGAAGGCGCGGTTGCTGGGCGAGAAGATCGTTCCGCGCAAACTCGCCTTCCAGGGCACGACCGTTGGCGGGCTGTCCGGCATCGACCGCAATCCGTGCACGGACGAGTACGTCATGATCAGCGACGACCGCTCGGTGCTGCAGCCCGCCCGCTTCTACACCGCGAGGATCGCGGTGGACGGCGCCGGGGTGCACTCCGTCGACTTCACCGGCACCCACCCGTTCCTCCAGCCGGACGGCTCGGTCTACCCGCCGGCGAGCGCCGGCGACGGCAAGGTCGTGGACCCCGAAGAGGTACGGGTGGATCCGCGGAGCTGCCGCTACTGGTGGGCGCAGGAGGGCGACCGGCCGAGATCGGCGAGCGCCCCGGTGATCCAGCCGTCGATCCAGTTCGCCGGCCGCTCCGGCGCCTACCGCGGCCAACTGCCGCTGCCGCCCAACTACGAGGTCACCAGGGGCGATCGGGGCCCGCGCCAGAACAAGGCGGTCGAGGCGATCACGTTCGGGGACAAGGACCGCGTGCTGACCAGCGCCGTCGAAGGTCCGCTGCTCCAGGACGGCCCGGACCCCACCCTGGAGCGCGGCGCCCTGGTCCGCGTCACCCAGCAGAGCCGGGACGGCGCCGTGCTGGGGCAGTTCGCCTACCCGCTGGAGAAGATCTTCGCCGAGTCCGACCCGTCCAGCCCGTGGCCCCCGGACACCGGCGTGCCCTCGATCCTCGCGTTCCCCGAGGACCCCAGCCGCTACCTCGTACTCGAACGTTCGTGGGTGGCGGGCTCGGGCTACAAGATCCGCGTCTACGACGCCACGACCCGCGGTGCTACCGAGGTGCGGAACATCGACTCGCTGGCCGGGCAGCGGGTCGTACCGATGCGCAAGAAACTGGTCGCGGACTTCGGCGACCTGGGCCTGTCCACGGTCGACAACACCGAGGGCATGACCTGGGGTCCGGCCCTGCCGGGCGGCGAGCGGACGCTGGTCCTGGTCAGCGACGACAACTTCGCCGACGACGCGGTCACCCAGATCGTCGCGCTCGGCGTCCGCGACCGCTGAGAAGCCGGTAACGGCGACGGGCAACGGCACGTGTCCTGAACGGGCTGAGACTTCGGGTCTCAGCCCGTTCGGTGCGTCGGCGCGCGCGCCCGTCGTCAGGCGCCGGCCAGCCGAGGGAAGAGAGCGAGCGCGTTGTCGCGCTCCACGCCCCGCAGTTCGTCCTTCGTGAAGCCGTCGAAGGACATGAGGTTGTCGATGTTGCGTACGGCGGTGGCCTCCGGGGCGGCCGGCCAGTCGGTGCCGAAGAGGATGTGGTCCGGCGCGGTCACCTCAAGGGTCGGCAGCAGTGAGTTACGGCTCCCGGCGAGCGCCGTGTCGTAGTAGAGCCCGCGCAGTACCTCGGCGACATGGGCCGGGTCGATGTCGGCGTCGTCCGGCCCCCGGCCCATGACGGTGTGTTCGTCGATCCGCCAGCCGAGTGTGGGCAGCGCCCCGCCGCAGTGCGCCAGGATCAGGCGCAGCCCCGGATGGCGCTGGAAGACCCCGGTGTAGAGGGCGTTGGTGATGGTGCGCGCGGTGTCGAAGGGGAACTCGACCACCGAACTCGGCCGGCCGAAGCCCAGGACGTCGATGTGCGGGCAGTCCGCCGGGTGCACGAAGACCGGTGTGCCCCGTCGCGCCAGCTCGGCCAGTACGGGTTCGAGCGACGGGTCGCCGAAGTAGCGCCCCAGGACGTTCGAGGTCAGTACCACTCCGTCGAGGCGCAACTCGTCCAGGGCGTACGCCAGTTCCGCCAGGGCCTCGTCGGGGCCGTCCGCGGGGAGTGTGGCGAAGGCGCCGAAGCGTTGAGGGTGCTTGGCGATCAGTTCGGCGTGCCCGTCGTTGATGATCCGGGACAGGCGCTTTCCGAACTCGGGGGCGTCCTCCGAGCCCGCGAACGCCATCGGCATGGACAGGAGTTGGGCGGCGATCTCCTGCCGGTCCATATAGGCGAGTGCGGCGTCCGGGGTCCACCGCACCGACATGCGATAGCCGCCGGTCAGCTGGTAGCCGCCGGCCACGATGGCCGCGACGGCTTCGTCCGAGATGCCGTGGGTGTGGACATCGACGCGTCGAGCGGACACGGCGTGCTCCTCTGCTTCCTGGTGCGTGGATGTGCTGGTCACTTGCGTTCTGCATCGACGGTAGACATTAAAGTGTTTACAGTCAATTAATGCGCACGGTCCGCGCCTCGCCGTAGGCCCCACCCGCTCGGGGATGGTCGATAAACCGCACTATCAGGGCTCATGTGACGGGCGTATCGCGTGCAGATTAAATTGACGGGTAACTCTTTAAGGCCTACGGTCGAATCACCGCCCCCGCCTCATGGGGGACCGCGGACCACTCCCCGGAGGGCTTCCATGCGCATCGGCGATGTGACAGTTCACCCCCTCTCGGACGGCGTCGTGCCGATGCCGCCCGGCCTGCTCTATCCCGACGTGCCCGCCTCCGTCTGGCAGGACCTGCCCGGCACCGTCGACGAACAGGGCCTGCTCCAAGTCCCCTTCGGCGGCTTCCTCGCCATGGACCGGCGCGGCAACCGCGTCGTCTTCGACCTCGGCGGCGGGCTCGACCCGCAGTTGCTGCCGGACGGTGAACTGCCTCCCGTACGTGAACTCCTGCCGCTGCGGCTGGCGGAGCTGGACTGCGCTCCCGCCTCCGTGACCGACGTCGTGCTCAGCCATCTGCACATCGACCACGTCGGGTGGGCCTCCACCGGGGGCGTCCCCACCTTTCCCGGGGCCAGGCACCACATCCACACCGAGGACTGGAAGCACTACGTGGACGGCGACGCGGACGACGCCGTACGCCGCAAAGTCGCCCCGCTCCGTGACGCCGCCCTGCTCTGGGACGGGGACTCCGTGTCGCCGTTCGACTGGCTGCGCCTGGTCCACGCACCGGGCCACACGCCGGGCACGTCGATAGCGCTGATCGAGTCGCGGGGCGAGAGCCTCGCCCTGGTCGGCGATCTCTTCCACCACCCGGCGGCGCTGGACCATCCGCACTGGCGGTGCGGCTTCGACTGGGACGCCCGGCAGGCGGAAGCCGCCCGCAGGCACTGGCTGGAGCGGCTGCGCACCACCCGTACACCGCTGGTCGGACCGCACTTCCCCGGTCTTGAACCGGTCACTCTCCACGGCGATTCCGGCGTTTCCTCGGAGAACTCCGTATCGAAGGGCCTGCCATGGACCGCGTGAAAGCAGCGGTGTGCCGACCGGGCGCCGGCGGCGACCTCTTCCGGCTGGAAGAGCTGACCGTCGAGGATCCCCGGCCGGACGAGGTGCTGGTGCGCTTCACCGCGGCCGGCCTGTGCCATACGGATCTGGAGGTGGCGGCCGGACGTATGCCGACGCCGTTCCCGGTCGTCGCCGGGCACGAGGGCGCCGGTGTGGTCGAGGCGGTCGGCCGGGCGGTCACCGGGTTCACCCCCGGTGACCGCGTGGTGGCGAGCTTCAGCTTCTGCGGCACCTGCCGCAACTGTCTGGACGGGCTGCCCGCCTACTGCCCGCAGCACTTCCCGCTGAACTTCGGCGCCGCACGCGCCGACGGCTCCGTCGGACTGCGCGACGCGTCGGGCGAGCCGGTGCACGACCACTTCTTCGGGCAGTCGTCCTTCGCCGGATACGGACTGTGCCGCCCCAGCAGCCTCATCAAGGTCGCCGACCCCACCCTCTCCGACGACGTGCTCGCCCCGCTGGGCTGCGGAGTCATCACAGGCGCCGGAGCGGTCTGGAACGTACTGCGCGTCCCGCCCGGCAGCACGGTGGCCGTCTTCGGCGCCGGAGCCGTGGGACTCAGCGCGGTCATGGCCGCCGTGGTGGCCGGCGCCGCACGGATCATCGTGAGCGACACCCACCAGTCGCGGCTCGACCTCGCCGTACAGCTGGGGGCGACCGATGTGTTCGACACCACGGACGGCACCGACACCACCGGCGGCACCGGGGCCGCGTGGATACGGGAGTTGACCGGCGGCCGAGGTGTCGACTTCAGCGTGGAGTCCACGGGCGTGCCCGAGGTGATGTCACAGGCCGTGGCCGCGCTCGCCCCCCTCGGGAGCGCGGCGATCCTCGGAGTCGCCCCCGCCGGCGCCGACCTGCGTACCAACGCCTTCGCGCTTCTCGAAGGACGGACCGTGACCGGTTCCATCGTCGGGCATCAAGCCCCGGCGGTACTCGTGCCCCGCGTCCTCGACCTGCACGCCAGGGGCCGCTTCCCGCTGGAGGCCATGATCCGCACCTATCCGCTGGACGACATCGGCAAGGCCGTGGACGACGCGCGCTCCGGGGCGGTCGTCAAGGCGGTGCTCCTCCACTGAGCCCTCCTCCACTGAGCCCTGCTCCATTGAGCCGGTGCCTCCCCACCCCCCTTCACCGCACACGCGTCACCCTCACCGAGCAAGGACGAAAGACATGTCAGGGATTCGTCTCTCCGAGGTGGTTCTGCGGACCACCGACTACGACCGCCTCTGCGATTTCTACTCCCTCCTGCTGGATCAGCCACGCAGCGTGGAGATGACCCCGCCGCCCTCCGACGATCCGGACGAGCCGTCGCGTATCTGCTTCCTCGACTTCTACTTCGACCCGCCGTACACCCAGCGCATCGCGGTCTTCGAGTGCGCCGACATCGGCGACGCCCGCTCCTCGCGCGGGCTGCACCACTTCCAGCTCCGTACGCCGACCCTCGACGCGCTGGTCGAGCTGTACGGCACCCTCAAGGGCGGCGGACATCTCCCCGTCGAGGCGTCCAACCACGGTCCGGGCACGAGCTTCTACTACCGCGACCCCGACGGAAACAAGGTCGAACTGTCGTCGCTGAACTTCTCCTCGCGGGATGAGATGCGGGCGTTCATGGCCACCGACGCCTTCAAGAACAACCCCAACGGCGCCCCGCTCGACCCGGAACGCCTGATGGCGGGCCGGGACGCCGGCGAGGACCTGAACGAATTGATCTGGGCGCGATGAGCCTCGACTCGGCCCCGGGCCCCACGGGCGACATCGGCGACGACACCACGTACGACGTGGTCGTCGTGGGCGGCGGCCCGGTCGGCATCGCCACCGCGATCGAACTGGGCACCCGCCGGCTCTCCGTACTCCTCGTCGAGCGCGAGGACGGCGTGGTCCGCTACCCGACGGCGGAGTCCGTCGACACCGCCTCCATGGAACTGCTGCGCAGATGGGGCATCGCCGATGCGGTGCTGCGCGGCGGCTTCCCCGCCGACGCGCGGCGGGACATCTCCTTCGTCTCCCGGATGACCGGTTACGAACTGGCCCGCTTCCCCCGCCCCGGCAACGCGGACCGGCGTTCCACCACGCACGGACTGAGCCCCGAAGGGGGCGTGTGGTGGCCGAAGTTCTGGTTCGACCCCACCCTGCGCGAGCGGGCGGCGGCCGAACCCACGGTGGAGCTTCGCCACGGCTGGACCTGCGGCGGATTCGAGGACGGCGCCGACGGTGTCACTGTGCGACTCGCGTCCACGGAACACGGCAAGCGGACCGTACGGGCCGGCTATGTGGTGGCCTGCGACGGCGCCGGGTCCCCGATCCGCAAGGCCCTGGGCATCGGCTCGCTGCGCGACTCCCCGGACGTACGGGCCCGCTGGCAGGGCGCCTATGTCCGCCTTCCCGGACTGCGCCGACGCGTCCCGCACGCCCCGGCCGTGCAGTACTACCTGCTCAACCCCCGCCGTATGATCCTCGGTTCGCTCGACGGCGGCGATCTGTGGCGTGTCACCTACCCCCTGGCCGACGGGGAGAGCCCCGCCGCCGCCGAGGTCAGCGCCACGATCGCGGACGCGCTCGACTGCGCGGCCGACGACGTCGACGTCCTCGACACCAGGGAGTGGAGCGGGGACGCGGTGGTGGCCGAGTCCTTCCGAGCCGGCCATGTCCTGCTGGCGGGCGACGCCGCGCATCGGATGTGGCCCTCGGGCGGGCACGGGATGAACACCGGCCTCGGCGATGTAGCAAACCTCGGCTGGAAGTTGGAGGCTGTTCTACGGGGCTGGGCCCCGGACACGCTGCTCGACACGTACACCGCCGAGCGCCGCCCGCACGCCGAGCGCCTGGTCCGCCGCGCCTGGCACAACTACCGCGCGGACAACGCGATCCGGCCCGACCCGGCACTGGACGACCCGGCGCGGAACGAGGCCCGGGTCCTGGCCGGCGAGCGGATCACCGCCACCCGGCAGACCGAGTGGCGCTCCCTCGGGGTCCAACTCGACGTGCGCTACCCCCGGTCACCGCTGATCGTCCCCGACGACATCTCGGACGACATCTCGGACGGCTCCGGGGGCAGCACCCCGGACGACACCCCCGAACCGCCGGCCGACTCGGAGACGTACACACCCACAGCGCGGCCCGGCCACCGCGCCCCGCACTTCACCCTGGCCGACGGACGGTCCGTACTCGACCTCTTCCGTGGCCGGTTCACCCTCCTGAACTTCGCGCCCGCCGTGGACAGCGGGGCCCTGGCCCTGGCGTTCCGGAACCGGCGGATACCCCTGGACGAGGAGTGGGCGGGCGCCCCCAGCGCCCGCGAGTTGTACGGCCGAGCGGTCGCTCTCGTACGACCTGACGGCATCGTCGCCTGGCGCGGTGACGCCTGTCCGGCGGACCCCGACGCACTGGTGGACCGGGTGATGGGCGGCTCGGGCGTCGCAGGCGTTACGGGCGCCACCGGCAGCGGCATCGCCACCGCCGCCACCGGCGTCGAGAACTGACAGGAGATCACCATGCTGCTCGCACAGACGGACGAAGGCATCGCGCGCATCGGCCCCGACGGGCCGCGACTCCTCGACCACTCCGGCCGAACGCTGGCGGACTTCGTCGTCGAGGGCCGGCTGGCCGAGCTGGCGGCCCTGCGGCCGGGTAAAGAGATCAACCGGGAGCGGGCCACGTTCGCGCCACCGGCCGGGCGCCCCGGCAAGATCATCGTCATCGGCCTCAACTACCGGGACCACGCGGCCGAGACGGGCAGCCCGCTGCCCCTCCTGCCCCGGTTCCATGTGATCCCCGGCTCCGCCGTCACCGGCTCGGGCGCCGTCGTCCGGCTGCCGCGATCCGCGCCGGACCGGGTCGACTACGAGGGTGAACTCGCCATCGTGATCGGGCGCACCGGCCGCGACATCCCCGAGGCGACGGCGTGGGAGCACGTCGCGGGCGCGACCGTGGCCAACGATCTCTCGGCGCGCGACATCCAGGCGGGCGAGAACCCGGCCCTGCCGATGGCCAGCCCGGCGGTCGGCAAGGGATTCGACGGCTTCAAGCCTCTCGGCCCCGCCCTGCTCACCACCGACGAACTGCGCGAGTACGACGCGCTGGGCATCACCACCGAGGTCAACGGTGTCGTACGTCAGCGGTCCACGACCGCCGAACTCATCTTCCCGGTGCCTCAACTCCTCGCGTACGTCAGCTCGTTCCTGACCCTGGAAGCCGGCGACATCATCCTCACCGGCACCCCGGGAGGAACCGGCGTCGCGGAAGGGCGGTTCCTCGCGGCGGGGGACGTCGTGACGGTGACGATCGACAGGATCGGCACGCTGACCACCACGCTGGCGGTGGCCGGATGACAAACACCGAATGCCCACTCTGCGTGCGGGCCGCGACCCTCGAAGCAGCCGCCGCCCCCGGCTGGCTGACCCGCACCGGACACTGGGGCGTCTCCCCGCACCCGGCCATACCGGTGCCCGGCTGGATCGCGGCCCAGACGCTGCGCCACACCGAAGGACTCGGCGCCCTGAATGCCGCCGAGAGCGCCGAACTCGGCCCGCTCCTGGCCCGGTTGAGCGCCGCCGTGACCCGGGTGACCGGCTCGGAGCGCGTGTACACGTACTCCCTCGGCGAGGGCTGTCCGCACACCCACATCCTGCTGGGCCCGCCCCGGCGAGACCTACGCGGCCCCGACTTCGTCACCGCACTGCTGCGGCGCGACGAGTCCCTGGCCGACGCGGCGGGCGCAAGCCGTATCGCCGGCGCACTGGCGGACGAACTGAACGGCCGCCCCCACCCCCCGACCACGGGAAACCCGACCACCGGAACCCCGACCACTGGAAAGCGGTGACCACCATGACAGAGACGACCGAAGTGCCCATCCCGGAGATCTTCGCGTACTTCCGGGCGATCGACACCCCCGCGGGGCAGTCGCTCAAATGGAAGCTGGAGCGGTACGCCAAGAGCCACCTGGAGGTGTCCGAGGAACTGGCGACGGCGTTCGGCCGGGCCATGAACACCGGCGACCGGCTCGGCGACGCCTACATCGACGCCGCCTTCGCCTCGCCCAAGGGCAAGTCACGTGCCAGGAAGGACGTCGAGCAGGCCCTCGTCGGCGGCATCGACAGCGTCAAGGACCCCTCGGCGGAACTGATCGCGCTGTTCGACCAGATCGACACCGACCCGGAGTGGGTGGACTGGGCGAAGGTCGAGCACGGCGCGGAGGTCTTCCGGCGGTACGGCAAGGAGCTGTACCCGTTCTTCGGAATGGCCACGTTCAACGCGTACGGGCTGGAGACCGTCGCCAAGCCGCTCGCGCTGACCGGCGCGTACACCGGCGGATCCGCGTTCGGGCGGTTCCTGGAGACCTCCCGTCTCTGGACGGACACGACCGAGCCCGGGGCCATGCGGCCCGGCGGCGTCGGACGCCGCTCCGCGGTGTTCGTACGCACCCTGCACTCGATGATCCGCCACACACTGCTTCCGCACCCCGAGTGGGACCGGGCCGAACTCGGAATGCCCATCAGCCAGTTCGCCCAGACGGGGACGCTGCTGCTCAGCTCGTTCGGCCCCGGAATGCAGCTCAAACTCCTCGGCTACCGGCCCACCGACGGCGACATCGAGGCGATGATGCACCACTGGCGCTACGTCGGACACCTCATGGGTGTCGAGCCGCCCTGGTACCCGGAGACCGTGACGGAGGGGTTCAAGGCCAACCTGCTGATGGGGCTCGCCGAGGCGCCGAAGATCGACGGGGACTCCCAGGAGCTGTGCCGGTCGTTCATGGACACCTACCTTCCCCCGGAGGACGCCCGGGGAGTGCGCCAGTTCTACGGCAGACTCCGCTACAAGGCCCAACTCGGCCACGCGCGCTTCTACTTGGGGCAGGAGGGTTACGAGGGTACGGGGCTGCCCGACGCCGGCCTCTGGCGCTTCGCCCCGCTCGCCCGCTTCCCCGGGAATGTGACACGCGAGACCCTTCGCCGGAACGTCCCCGGAGTGGCCGGGTGGATCGACCAGACCCACCGGCGCCATCGTCACGAGTTCCTCAACTCGAACCTGGAGGGCGGCGAAGCGAAGTTCACTCCCGTCGACAAGCTCACGCGGTAAACGAATAACCGCCCCGCCACCGCCCGCCGCACCCCGCCACCACTCCGCCATCACCCCGTCACCGCCCTGCAGGCAATTCATCTCCGCTCTCCTCGGTGCCGAACCGAGGAGAGCGGACACCGCTAAGCTGGTCCCGTGCCCGATACCCCACCACGCCCCGTCCGCCGACGAGGGCGTCCCCCCAAGGATGCCCAATTCGCCCCGACAGATCAGGTCATGGCCGCAGCGATCGAGGCATTCTCGGTGCACGGCTACAACGGGGTTTCGCTCCGCACGGTCAATGACGAACTGGGCGTCAGCCGCAATCTCCTCTACCAGCGTTTCGGTTCGAAGGAGAAACTGTGGCATGCCGCCGTGGACTGGGCCTTCGGCCCGCTCCTCGACCATCTGGAGGCCGCGGACGACGAATTGGCCGACCCCATGATTCGGCTCAGGGTACTGAGCCTGAATTTCATCGAGTACTCGGCCACGCGCCCGTATCTGGCACGCCTTGTCGTGATGGAGGGCGCGGTCGCCTCCGATCGCCTGGAGTATCTCTACCGGCACTACATCGAACCGGTCCGGTCGCGCTTCATACCCGTATTCGATCTGCTGCGCGAACAGGGAAGAATCAAGAACATTCCGGCCGAGGTCTTCTATTTCCTGCTCACCTCGGGAGGAACCGCGCCCTACGGCCAGAACGGGGTCGCGTCGCTGATGAATCCGGAGCTGGCGTCGACGGACGAGACCCGGGTAAGGCTCTACGCCGAGAATGTGGCCGAAGTGCTCATCAACGGGCTGTCGTTGACCGACTGAGTGCGCCGGCGCGCGGGCAGAGGTAGAAGAGTTCGGGGTCTCCCTCGTCGAGGCCGTGGAGAATGCCGGTCCGGCGCCACCCCGCGTGGTTCAGCAGCTGCCGCATGGGGTGGTTGGAGGCGTTGGTGGAGGTGAACAGCTTCGGGGTGGTGCACGCGGCCTCGACGGCGGTGAGGATTCGGGCTCCCACACCTCGCCGGCGGGCATCGGGCGCGATCATCACCAGGGTGAGAAAGCCCTGGTCGAAGAAGGTGTACTCCAGCACGCCGTAGCCCAGCGGCCTCGACGGCTTCGACGTGCTCGATGGTCCATCCGGTTCGTCCGGTCCGGCCAGCGCGGACGCGTCCTCGGCCAGCAGGACCAGGCCGCGTTCGCACCAGCGCCGGATGCTGTCCCGCCGTACGTCGTCACCCGCCGCCGCGATGGAATCGATCTCGGCCAACGCGGCCCAGTCCGACCCGTCCGCGCGTCTGACCCGAGGCCCACCGGGGCTGTCGACATCCATGGGACGCATCCTGGCAGCGGGTGCGGTGGTCGCGCTCGCCCATTCAGCCGAGGCGCGTCCGGAAGAAGTCGGTCAGCTTCGTGATCGCGGGCCCGACGTATTCCTCCCTGTCGTAGAGGTCCACATGGCTCGCGCCCTCGATCCAGTGCAGCTCCTTCGGGCCGCGGGCGTTCTGGAACGCCTCGACGCTCATCCAGGAGGTCACCGCCTCGCGTCCGGCGATCATGAGCAGCGGGCGCGGCGCGATCAGGTCGACGTACCGGAAGGCGTCGAAGAAGACCATGCGGTCGACGCTGGACCAGGTGAAGGTCTTCGCCGATCGCGGGTGCTGGGCTCGCTCGGTGCGGTAGTACTCGAAGCCCTCGGCGCCGTGCCGGCCGCCCTGGGCGCGGGCCTCCTCGATGGTGTCGGGGAAGAGTGTGAGGCCCTGGACCTCCTCGCCGCGGGCCTCGGCGGTCCGCGCCGCCGCCGCCGCGTCGAGCATCTGCTGGATGACGGCGGGATCCTGGGTGCCGTCGGGGCCCACCCGGAACTGGCGGGTGATGTCGACGGCGCTGACGGTGCCGACGGCCTTGACGCGGTGGTCGGTCGCGGCGGCGGGCAGTACGTATCCGCCCGAGGCGCAGATACCCATCGCTCCGATACGGTCGGCGTCGACCTCGTCACGGGTGGTGAGGTACGACACCGCGGCCTTGATGTCCTCGACCCGTTGCCCCGGGTCCTCCAGCCCGCGCGGGATGCCCTCGCTCTCGCCCTGGTACGCGGCGTCGAACGCGAGGGTGACGAAGCCCCGCTCGGCCAGGCGCCGCGCGTACAGGCCGGCGGTCTGCTCCTTCACGCCGCTGCCGGGGTGGCCGACGACGATCGCGGGGCGCGGGCCGACGGCTTCGCCGCCGGGGGTGTCTTCGCCGTCGGGGGTGTAGAGGTGGCCGGCGAGCTTCAGGCCGGCGCTGGGAATGGCGACATCTGTCCTCATGAGGTCCTCCGGTGGTTACGAGGGGTGGCCGTCCGATTCCGTTTCCGTCGGCCACGTCTCCCACCGTCGCGCCGGCCGGCGGCAGGTGCCAGGGATGGTCCTGCCTATGCGGACCAGTACCAGGCACATGGCCGCCGCAAGGCGGAGACTGGAAGTCATGGAACACAGTGGCGCCGCTTCCGACGGCAACGAACTGGGCGATTTCCTGCGCGCCCGGCGCGCGAGCCTCACCCCGCACCTGGTGGGCCTGCCGGACGACGGGACGCTGCGCCGTGTCCCTGGCCTGCGCCGCGAGGAGCTGGCCCAGCTCGCGCATGTGAGCGTCGACTATGTCGTACGGCTGGAACAGGGCCGTACGCGCCGAGTCTCCCGCCCCGTCCTCGACGCCCTCGCCGACGCGCTGAATCTCGCCCCTGACGAGCGCGCGTACCTGTTCACCGTCGCCGATGTCACGCAGCCCGCCCCCGCCCGGACGCCGGCCAGGCAGACGGTCGACCCCCGGCTGCGGCAGCTGCTCGACGGCATGCGCGACATCCCCGCCATGGTCCTCAACCGCCGCATGGACGTACTGGCCTGGAATCCGGCGGCGGCCGCCCTGCTGACCGACTTCGGGGAACTGCCCCCGGCCGAGCGCAACTTGATCCGGCTGACATTCCTGGACGACGACTACCGGGCCCTGTACGCGGACTGGCCACGCGCCGCGCGCGAATGCGTCGCGGTCCTGCGGATGGAGGCCGGACGCGATCCCGCCGACCGGGCCCTGGCCGCGCTGATCGGCGAACTCAGCGTCCGCGACGCGGACTTCCGTACGTGGTGGGCGAGCCACCAGGTCCGCGGACCGAGGCAGCTCACCAAGACGTACCACCACCCGGTCGTCGGCACGCTCACCCTCGATGTGCAGCAGTTCTCCGTCGGCACCCAGCCCGACCAGCAACTGGTCGCCTACACCGCCCCACCTGGCTCGTCCTCCCACGAAGCGCTGCGGTTCCTCCTCCAGATCGCTTGCTGAACTCGCTTGCTGAACGGAGTGCGCGGGCGTACGCCACAAGGGTCGCGCCCAAGAGTGTCGGAGCCGCCGGTAGGTCGTTGATCGTTTGCGGCCGGACGAATATGCGTGCGGCACGCTCTGTGACAGGCACCGGGACCGTGTCCCCGGGAGCCTCCGGCGAAGGAGCAGCGATGGGCGTGGAGTTGCGGACCGTGGGCGGCGGCGGTGTGGCCAAGGCGGGTGTGCGGGCCGCGGTGGTCGGTGCGGTGGCCGGGGCGGCGCTCCTCCCGGCGGGCGCCGCGCAGGCGAACGTCGTCGGGATCGGGAACGCGGCGTTCGGCAACGGCTGCGTCCAGGACCAGCCGGGCGCCCGGTCCGAGGGCGCCACGGTGGCCGGCAGCGGGCTGGGCGGCGGCAACCAGGCCGGTCTGCCGCTGAGTCTGCCGCGTAACCACTGCGGCAGCAGCGGCATCGTCTGCACCGCCCTGTTCGGGTCCAGCGTCTGATCCGAAGGTCCGAAGGTCCGAAGGGACGGGCGAGCGGCGGGAGATCAGCCGGATGGTGGCGAGCGCAGCGACCTCAGAAGCCGGGGTCAAGGTCGAGGTCGAGGTCGAGACGCGTGCGGTGACGGAGCTGCTGGCTCTGAGCGGGCGGGCGTTGCCGCTGCTGAACGAGTGGGCGGCCGGGGAGCCGGACAGCGGTGTGGCAAGGGCGCTGCTGATGCTGGCGACCGGGGACAGGCTCGGCGACGCCGAGTTGAAGGAGCAACTGGTCGTCGCGCACCGGGACGCGCTGGCGGCGGGGGAGCGGCAGGCGAGCCTCGTCCACGGAGTGTTCCTCCACACCCACCGGCACTACCGGCTCAGCGCCGATCACCTGGTGACGCACTTCGCCCGGTGGCCCGCCGACGAGGTGGCCGGGCTCATGCTGGGCGCCTTCCACGCCAGCGAGGACCCCGCCTACCGCGCGTACGGCGATGCCGTCGTCGAGGAACAGGCGGCGTCGGCGGGCCCGGCCAACTGGCCCTGGACGAGCTGGCTCGCCGCCACCCGGGCCGAGCAGGGCCGGGCGCGGGAGGCCCACCTGCTGGCCGAGCGGGCGTTGACCCTGTACCCCCGCTCGGGCGTGGCCGCGCACGCCCTCGCCCACGCGGAGCACGAACTGGGCACCGGCCCCGCGTGCGTCGCGTTCCTGGACGACTGGCTTGCGGCGGACCCGGGGGCCGTGCAGTCGCGGCATCTCAACTGGCATGCCGCACTCCAGTCGATCGCCTCCGGCGACTTCCCCGAAGCGCGGCGACGCGCGGACGCGGCCCTGACGCGCGGTGATGTGGGGATGCGGGCCGCGACGAACTGGCGGCTGCTGCTGGCCGGACAGACCCCGGCGGGCCGCTGCGACCTGGAGCACGTACGGCGACTGCTGGCCGAACCGGGCGGGACGGCGGAGATCTTCCACACCTTCAACCTGGCACTCGCCCTGGCCGTGGAGGCCGCCACCGAGGATCTGCACGCCCTGGCCCACCGCGCCGCCGCCGACCGGCGCCCCACATTTCGTGACGTCCTGGCCCCCGTGGTCCAAGCGCTCGCGGAGGTCACGGCGGGCCGCCCCCGGGCGGCGGCGGACCTGCTCACCTGCCTCGGCGACAAGGCGGAACAGATCGGCGGAGTAAGGGTGGAGCGCGAGATCATCCAGGACACGCTCGCCCGCGCGCTGGCCGACGCGGGCGAGGGAGCCCGTGCGGCCCGGCTGCTCCACGACCGCACCACCACCCGCCGTCATCACGCCTACGAGGACCTGCTCCTCACCCGTACCACGTCCGTCACGGCGGCCGGACCCCGCTGAACTCACCTCACCGCAGGGCCAGTTGCCACAGCCGGGGCCGGACAGCCCCGCCTACTTCCGGGAGATGTTCCATGGCCGTGCCCCAGATGATCGCCGTCTCCCTGCCGGGCAGCGGCACCTCGCTGCTGGCGGACGTCACCGGCACCCTCGGTTACACCTCGTACGGCACGATGAGCGGCGACCCGGCCGCCGGTGCCGGGCATCCCGGCCCCGGCGAGGTGTACTCCCTGCTCACGGCCGCGTACGGCCCGGACCGGACAGCACTTCTGCTGAATCCGCAGCACGACCGTGAATCCCTCGAAATCGCCTTCCACCAGGCGGTCGGCGCCCTGTGGCGGGTGTGGTGGACCCGCCTGGGCCAGCCCACCACCCTCCACTCACCCGTCGACCCGGACACCGAGTCCCGCCTCGCCCGCCTGCCGGACACCACGCTGCTCACCCTGCTGCCGGGCCGGGGCTGCTGGTACGTCACGGGGCTGGACCTCCACAGGGCCGACGCGGACTTCCTCCGCTCCTGGCACACCCGGTCCCAGCCGCCGATCGTCTACCACCACCGTGACATCCGGGACCGGATCATCAGCCAGATCCGCGCGCTCTCCCAGCCCGGGGACCGCGTCGGCTCCCTTCCCGAACACCTCATCTACCGCGACATCCTCGCCACCCGCCCCACTCTGGACGCCAAGATCACGCTCGCCCTGACCGACCCCGGCTTCCCCGGCATGCGAGAAGCCCACCGCGGCCGATGGCTCCTCCACCACCCGGCGATCTGTGTGATCACCCACGAAGAACTCGCCGGCCCCGCCCTCGGCGGCACCACCGACGCCCGCGAACGGGCCCTCACCCGGCTCCTGCACGCCACCGGCCATCCCGCCCCGCCCGATGCGGCCGACTTCCCTCCACCACCGGCCGACGGCGCCGACGACCTCGCGGTGGGCATCGGGCGCGAACTCTTCACCCCCGCCCACGAAGATCTGCTCCGCCACCACCACAGCGCCCTGCTGCCTCCCGACCCACCGGGTGCCACACCCCGGAACGCCGGAACCGGAGTCACCGCACCCGCGTGGTGAGGCGCCCCCGTAAACAATGTCGGTTCAGTCCGCGGCCGATTCACTCTGGGCGAGGCCGGCCGTGAGAACCGGTTGGACGAGTGTCGGCTGATTCCGGCGCAGCGCGTCGAGATGGTCGCCGGTCCAGATCATGCGCACCGCCGTCGCCGCGGCGATCCCGTTCCTGTTCCTGCTCCGCAGGTCTTCGCTCAGCGTGCGAACCAGTGCGCGGTCGGCAGCCGCGTCCTGGTCCGGCGACCGGGGCAGCGGCTGTCCGCCTGCGAGGTTCCTGGCGAAATCGTCGTACCAGTCCGTGACCTGCCGCATGTGCTGAAGCAGCGCGCGACGGGCCGCGGTTCGGTCGCCGGGGACCTGGTCGTCAGCGCGCTCCCAGAGGTGCAGCACCGTGTCGGCCGCCAGCCGTAGCCCGATCACTCCGCCGATGAGCATGGCGAATTCGGCCAGCGGTGTCGTCTTGGCACCCCGCTCGCTCAGATACTGGCGGAACGCGTCGTCCATCCGGCGCGCGGCCGAGGCCGCGCGCACCGCTTGCCGCTTCACGTCGACCGCTGTCGTGACCGGGTGGGAGCTGGGGCGCCGCATGGCGAACTCCACAGCGGCGGCGAGGTAGTTCGCGCTGTCGGTGTACGCCTCGGACAGGGCCTGGTTCAGCGCGGCGGTCGCCCCGCGTGGCCAGAACAGGACGCCCACCATGATGCTGACCCCGCAGCCGATGGCGACGTCCTCGATCCGCACCAGCCCGACCCGCCAGCCGGTCGGCTGGAGGATGTTGAACAGGATGACCAGTTCCAGAGTGAAGGCCGCCTGTCCGGCGGCGAAGGAGATCACGGCCGGCGCGATGCCCGCCACCAGAATCATCACGGGGAGCAGGAACCACAGCGGCGTGGTGTCATCGCCGACCGGCAGCATCAGGAGCGCCCCGATCGCGAAGCCGACCGCCGTGCCGAGCACCGCGCGCAGTGCGTTCTGCCCGGTGCTGAGTGCGTTCGAGCGCAGCACCGACAACGCGCCCAGCACGACCCAGAAGGCGTGCTGAAGATCTGTCAGGTTCGCCACCAGTACGGCCAGTGCCAGCCCGACGGCGCCGCGCACGCTGTTGTGAAGCCACACCGAGTGCGGTTCCACGTGCGCGGACGCGCGCTCGTGCGCCGAGGACAACGTCCCCGGCAGCCCGGCGGACTGCCTGCCGAGGAGTCGCCGGCTCCAGGTGCGGCGCTCGGCGCGGGCGGCGGCGTCGATGTTGTCGCCGATCGCGGAGACGACGAAGGCCAGTTCATGGGCACGGAAGCTCGGCTCCAGGGCGTCGATGACCTCGGTCACCTGCTGGTCGGTCATCTCGTCCGGCGATACCGTGCTCGCTTCGGCGCCGTCCTCGGGACCTGGACCCGGACCCGGACGCGGATGCGGACCTGGACCTGGACCCGGACGTGACAGCGGTGGCAGTGCGTCGGCGGCGTCGCGATCCAGTTCGGACAGGGACGCACGCAACTCGGCCGACGCGGCACGCAGCGCGTCCGGGCTCCTCCGCGGTCCCGCGAGGAGATCCGCACCCTCTCCTAGTACGTTCGCCGCCGCGATCCTCGCGCGGCGGGCGGCCAGGTTCGGAGCGCCGACCGGGATCGGCCGGGAATGCACGATGACCCTTTTCGCCCAGTTCAGCTCGTCGACCAGCCGGACCACGGCACGGTCCGGCGCGCTCAGCCCGGTCGGCCGGTAGGGCGTGGTCAGGAACTGTCGTTGCAACTCGTCCATGGCGGAGTGGGCCTCGCGCCTGACCTGCCGGTGCTCGGGCGATGCCTCGTACTCCCGGCCCGATCGCGGGTGCTCGGCCTCGGAGCGCAGACGCGCCGCCAGCGCCCGACAGGCCGCGACAGCCTTTCCACGCAACGGATTGGCGGCGGGCTCCGGCCACAACAGCCGGATCGCGAAGAGTCCGACGACCGCGGCCAGGCCCCAACCCGCCAGCCGCTCCGGCACATCGGCGGCGGTCCCGGGCAGCGACACCGGAAGGATGAACGCGAGCAACAGAGAGGTGCTCGCCCCCGCGAGCACCGAGCTGACCGCGCCGGCGAGCAACACGCCGAAACCGACCACGGCCATGGCGAGGCACGCCAGCCAAGCGGCTTGCGAGGCGAGGGTCCCCACGCACACGAACGCCATGCCGACGGCAGCCAAGGCGGCCTGAGCCTGCAGCCGTTCGCGCATCGGACCGCCGAAGTCCACCAGCATCAGCATGGAGAAGGAGCCGAACGCGGCGAAGAGAGCCGTTTCCGGATTGCCGATCACCTGGTCACAGAAGGCGAACGTACCGGACATCACGATCGCGGTGCGGCCCGCGCGACGCAGCGCGAGGAGACCGCGGTCACGGGTGGTGAGCCACAGCTCAAGGCGCTGGGGCAGTGCAGGCATGGATCATCTCCAGATTCGTGATGGTCGCGAAGACCTACCTGAGATTCGCCTGAAACTGCCATAGGGGGTGATGTGACACGTCGGCGTGGCGGCTGAACGGGTTCGTGGGCCCCGGCCGGCGAGCTGCTTGGAGCTGCTTCGAAGCGCTTCGAGGTGCTTCGAGCTGCTTCAGGCGTGGAAGCCGCTGCACAGGATGGGCGTGAACTTCTTGGGCCCGCCTTGGACGTGGTAGAGCACCACGGTCCAGTCGCCCGGATCGTCACTCACCGGGATCGCGTCGACGGTCTTGGCGTCGAAGTGGGCCCGGAAGTCGTCGGGATACTGGAACTTGATGGTGCCGCCCGAGGACCACCGCGAGTAGAGGTCGACGGGCTTGCTGGTGAAGCCGATGCCCTTCCCCGCCGATTTGAGGGGGCGCCCGGTGGTGCGGTCGGTCTCGTGCGGGGGGCGTATCCCGACCGACACGTAATACGGCGCGGGGCGCTTCTTGGTCCCGGCCGCCTTGGGACGGTAGGACACCGAGGCGGTGCCGGAGCCAGTGGTGTGCGAGACGGAGGACTGCATGTCCATCGGTGGGTTGGAGTCGGCGATGCTGGCCAGGTCGCAGGAGCCGATGCCCTGGGAGGCCTGTTCCGAATCTTCCGACAGGGTCCAGCGGTCCTGCGAGTCACGGTCGCTCACGATGTGGTCCGGTGGGCCCTTCGCCGGATCGTCCTTGGTGCTCGGCCCGGACGTGGTGCTCCCGGTGGCGGTCTGCCCGGTGGCGGGCGCCGCCTCGGGGTCCTGATCGTCGTCGCCCTGTCCGGGCAGCAGCCAGAGCGCCAACGGTACGACGACCGCCACGGCGCATACCGCGAGCCAGCCCTTGCGGCGCCGGCGCGGGGCGGTGGGCGGCGGTTGCCGGTCCGGCGCACCGTACGGGGTGGTCCCGTCGTACCCCCAGCGCGCGGGCTCGGGGGACTTCGTGGCGGACACGGGCTCGGCTTCGGCCACAGGCTCGGCCACGGATACGTGCTCCGGTACGGCTTCGGGCACAGCATCCGCGTCGAGGGCCACCGACCGGTAATGAGCGTCCGAGGCCAGCGCCGAGTCCACCGCGCATCCGGCGATCACAGCGGCCAACTCGGGCCGGTCCGCAGGGTCCTTGGCGACGCATCGTCCGATCAGCGCGGCCAGGTCGTCCCGTACGCCCGTCAGGTCGATGTCCTCGTGCACGGTCCGGTAGCTCACCGCCGAGGCGTCGCCGCCTCCGTACGGAGGCCGGCCGGTCGCGGTGTAGGCGATCGTCGCCCCCAGCGCGAAGATGTCGGCCGCCGGGCCGACCTCATTACGGAGGAGAACCTCGGGCGCGGCGTACCCGGGTGTCCCCGGTGCCATTCCGACCTGGGTGAGGACCGTCCGCTCAAGTCCTCGGGCGATACCGAAGTCGATCAGCTGCGGTCCCTGCGGCGCGAGGATGACGTTCTGCGGTTTCAGGTCCCGGTGCGTGACCCCGTGGACATGGACCGTGGCCAGCCCCTCGGCGAGCGCGGCGAACAGCCGCAGCGCGCTCTCGGCCGGGAACGGGCCGCCCGCGCGCACGGCGTCGCGCAGTGTGGGCCCCGGCACGTACTCGGTGGCCAGCCAGTACGGGGACGCGTCGAGCGACGCCTCGATCAACTGGGCGGAGTAGGGGCTCCGTACGGTCTCCATGGTCGCGGCTTCCCGCCGGAACCGGGCCAGCGACTCCGGATGGTCACTGATCTCGTCGCGGATCACCTTCACCGCCACCAGCCGGCCGCCGGGCGAACGCCCGAGATACACCTGTCCCATGCCGCCCGCGCCGAGCCGGGCGAGAATCTGCCACACGCCTATTCGCGCGGGATCTTGGGGTCGCAGTTCGTCCACCTGCACGACTTTGCCACACCCGGGCATCCGCGTATCAGAAGTGGCGGAAGAGACAGCCCGGTCCGTGACCTGGCTGCGTTCCGGCTCCTACGGGGTGAACTCCCTTGCCCAGGTGTCGAGTTGAGGTGGGACATGCGTGGGGGTCGTGAGGGTTCACACGAGATTCCCGGGATTCGGTCATGGGAGCGGAAAGCTCGGAAGGCTCACTCGGCGCTTTCGAACAGGTCGGGCGCCGACCCATGCGATGGGAGACCGATCCACGATGTTCAGTCCGGTACGGAACAGAGTACGGACGGCCGCGCTCGCACTCTCGGCCGTCGCGGCCCTCGCCTTCGGTACGACCTCGACGACCGGCGCGGCAGCGGCCCCCGCTCCCACCCCCGCTCCCGCTCCCGCCCTCGCGAAACAGGGGCCGACCTCGGTGGCGTACGTCGAGGTGAACAACAACAGCATGCTCAACGTCGGCAAGTACACCCTCGCCGGTGGCGGGGACAACGTCTTCGACGTCGCCGTGATCTTCGCGGCGAACATCAACTACGACACGGGCACGAAGGCGGCGTATCTGCACTTCAACGAGAACGTGCAGCGCGTCCTCGACAACGCCGCCACGGAGATACGGCCGTTGCAGCAGAAGGGCATCAAGGTCGTCCTCTCGGTGCTCGGCAACCACCAGGGCGCGGGCTTCGCCAACTTCCCGACCCAGCAAGCGGCTTCGGCGTTCGCGAAGCAACTGTCGGACACCGTGGCCGAGTACGGCCTCGACGGCATCGACTTCGACGACGAGTACGCCCAGTACGGCACCAACGGCACCGGTCAGCCCAACGCCAGCTCCTTCGTGCACCTGGTGACGGCACTGCGCGCGAACATGCCGGGCAAGATCATCAGCCTCTACAACATCGGCCCGGCCGCGACGCGGCTCTCCTACGGCGGCGTCGACATCTCGTCCAAGTTCGACTACGCCTGGAACCCGTACTACGGCAGTTGGCAGGTCCCCGGCATCGCACTGCCCAAGTCGAAACTGTCGCCCGCGGCCGTCGAGATCGGCCGGACCGCGCAGACCACGGCCGCCGACCTCGCCCGCCGCACCGTCAGCGAGGGATACGGCGTCTTTCTGACGTACAACCTCGACGGGGCCAACCGCAGCGCCGACGTCTCGGCGTTCACCAGGCAGCTGTACGGCAGCGACGCCGTCTACACACCGTAAGGCGACCCGCACAGCCCGGTGCGCCTCGGGGCCTGCCGGCCGCGGGCGCCCGCGGCCGGCGGCCCTTCCGCTCAGACGGCCGTGCTCGGGACCTCCGGGATCAGGTTCCGGGAGTGCCAGGACTCAAGTCCCGCTTCGACCTCGTTGAGCAGTTCCTGCTCGCCAGTGTGCAGGGCGAAGGTGAGGGCTTCCGTCAGATGGCGCCGTGCCTCGTCGTGGTGGTCGAGCGCCAGGCAGACGTGGCCGAGGCCGTTCGCCGCGTGTCCGCGGATCAGGGGGTCACCGGTCCCGCGCCCCAGTTCGGCCGCCTCGGCGTGGTTCCGCCGCGCCGCGCCGTAGTCGTGCGACTCCCGCTGTACGCGGGCCAGTGCGTTGAGGGCGTACCCCTGCAGAAGCGGGTCCCCGGTCTGTCGGCCGTACGTGAGCGCCGACTCGAAGTGGCTCCGTGCCTCGTCGGGTGCGCCCGTGCGCCGGCGCGCGCGGCCCAGGCCCACATGGGCGTACCCCTCGCCCAGCCGGTCGCCCGACTCACGGGCGAGGAGCAGCGATTCCCGCATCAGCGCGTAGGACTGCTCGGGATGGCCGAGACAGTCGCGCACCTGGCCCAGGTTGTACGCGGCGAGGCTCTGGACGGCCATGTCGCCTTGGCGGCGGGCCGTTTCGAGCGCCACCGAGTGCAGGGCGTCGCCGCAGTGCGCGCGCGGGTTGAGGTGACGGGCGAGCGTGGCGGCAAGGCCGGTGGTGTGACCCGGCAGGCCGCTCTCGGCGGCGAGGAGACAGGCTGCCACCAGGTTGGCATGTTCCGCGGACAACCAGGCCATCGCCCTGTCGTGCTCGCCGATGCCCGGGACCGGGCCGGGAACGGGACCCGGCGGTGGCACCGCGGGCCGCCGGGCCCGGTCGAAGGGGAACACCGCGTCCATCGCGGCCGCCGCGGTGGTCAGGTAGTGGTCCAGCAGCCGCACCGGCGCCGGAGGCCGCGCGGCCTCCGGCTCCTCCCCGCGGCCCAGCACCGCGGCGTAGGCGTGGAGGAGGTCGTGGAAGCGGTAGCGGCCGGCGGTGGCCTGTTGCAGCAGATGGACGTCGACGAGCTCTTCGAGGAGGTCCTGTACGCCGGGCACGGGCCGTCCCATGAGGGCGGCCGCGGCGTACGGGTCGATGTCCGGACCGGGATGCAGCGCCAGCAGGCGGAACAACTCCTGCTGCGGCGGCGTGAGGTGTTGATAGGAGAGCGCGAACACCGCGGAGACACTGCTCCGGTCGTCGCGCAGCTCGGCCAGGCGCTGTCCGCCGTCGCTCAGCCGCCCGCCGTCGCTCAGCCGCGCGGCGAGCTGGGAGACGGTCCAGGCGGGCCGGTGACGCAGCCGGGCGGCCGCCAGCCGGACGGCAAGCGGCAGATGGCCGCACCGTGCGAGGACTTCGGCGGTGGCGTGGGGGTCACGGTCCGGACGGCCGTCGTCGACGATGCGCCGGAACAGCGCACCGGACTGGTCCGGCGTGAGGACGTCCAGTGAGACGAGGGCGGCGCTGCTGATGCCGACGAGCCGGCGGCGGCTGGTGATCAGGGTCAGACAGCCGCGCGCCCCGGGCAGCAGCGGCGTGACCTGGGCGCTGTCGGAGGCGTTGTCGAGCACGATCAGGACCCGTCGGCCCGCGAGGGTCGCCCGCCACAGCGCGGCTCGGTCCTCGGCGCTCTCCGGGATCACTTCACCCGGTACGCCCATCGCCCGGAGCAGCCTCTCCAACGCGACGGCCGGGGGCAGCGGCGACCGCTCGGGCGTGAACCCGTGCAGGTCGATGAAGAGCTGCCCGTCGGGGTAGTCCTCGGCGAGGTGGTGGGCCAGACGTACGGCCAGTGTGGTCTTCCCTACGCCGGCCATGCCGTCGATCGCGGCGACGGACACGGCGGTGGGCATCCGGGCTCCGGTCGTGTCCGTCCCCTGCTTCACCGTGAGGGCCAGCTCGTCCAGTTCCCCGGCCCGTCCGGTGAAGTCGCCGATGTCGTAAGGGAGATCGCACCGCGGTCTCGATCGCGGCTCCGGTATCGGTTCCGGCGGCGCGGGCGCGGGGTCGCCGCGCAGGATCCCCTGCCACAACTTCCGTACCTCCGGCGGCGGATCGATCCCGAGCTCGTCCCGCAGGGTGTGCCGTAGCCGGTCGTACGTGGCCAGGGCCTCCGCCTGCGATCCGGTCCGGTGCAGCGCGAGCATCAGCAGCCCGTACAGGCTCTCCCTGAGCGGATGTTCCAGGACGAGCTGGCGCACTTCGGGGACGAGCCCGGCGTGCCGGCCCAGGTCGAGCCGGGTCCGCAGCGACTGTTCGGACACGGCGAGCCGCCGCTCCTGGAGCCGTACGAGCCGCGCCCCGGCCCAGCCGCCCAGGACCGCGCCCTGCGCCACCTCACCGCGCCACAGCGCCAGTGCCGCCTCGAACTCCCTTGCCGCGAGGTCGTGTTCGCCCTCGCGCAGCGCCCGCTCCCCTCGCGCGGCCAGCGCCTCGAACCGCAGCAGATCGAGCTCCTCCGGCGCCACGCCGATCAGATAGCCACCGGACCTGGCCACCACCCGTGGACCCCCGTCGCCCGCGCCGTCCAGCACCTGACGCAGCCGGCCCACGTGTGTACGGAGATTGGCCGCGGCCGATGCCGGGGGATCCTCGCCCCACACGGCCGCCGTCAGCCGGTCCAGGCTCACGACATCGTTGGCGGACAGCAGCAACGCCGCCAGCAGGGCCCGTTGCCGTACCGCGCGCAGCGGCAGCGCGGCCCCCTCGTGTCGTACTTCCACAGGCCCCAGCACACAGAAGTCCACAAGCCCCCCACCGCTCACTGGACCGCGCCGGTCAGGGCGCGGTCCGTGTCCACCTCGCCCTTCGTCCGCACCGGTGAACGGGCGGACCGCGGACGGCTGACGCAAGGTTAGACGGCGCCACCGACAGACGCGCCGGGGGTGTGCCGGGGGTGTGCCGCGCGTGTGCGAGATCTGTACGGAGCGGACCCTAGCCTCATCTGCATGACCTGACGGAAGGGGGCGAATTCCCCCGTCAGGTCGTAAAGGGACGTCCATCCTCACGAGGAGTTTCGGATGAAGCGCAGACTGACAGTCCTCTTCGCCGCGATGGCCGCGGGCATCGCGATGCTCGTCACGCCCGGTGCGGCCTCGGCCTCGCCGGCGCCGTACCCCGCGGTGCAGAGCCAGATCGACGAGGTCCTGGCCGAGACGCCCGGAGGTGTCCAGACCGGCCCGCGGACCGTCGAGTGGAACGACGGCGCCGTCGGGATGAAGTTCGGCATCGAGTCGTGGGAGGACTGCCGGGCCGAACAGGTCTGTTTCTGGGAACACGACTGGTTCCAGGGCCGGTTCGTGTACATCAACAGCAGCGAGTGCACCAACCGGACCTTCGACTTCAAGGCCTGGGGCTTCAACGACATGACCAGCTCGTGGCGGAACAACACCAGCCGCAACGTCTACGTCTTCCAGCACGACGCGCTCGGCGGCAACCGCCTGTGGGTGGAGGCGCCGCAGCAGAACGCGGGTGCGCTGGACCCCAGCATCCGCGACGACGCGTCGAGCTTCTACTGCGTGTAGCACCCTGAGGGGAACCAACCGAACCGCCGCGTGCGGACAGCTGCTTCCGGAAGCAGCTGTCCGC
>NZ_JBHUUW010000011.1:0-186670 GCF_042670825.1 Streptomyces sp. NPDC057137
CACCCCGACCGGGGTGGCCGCCCTTCCGTCTGGCCGGTGTGCCTGTCCGCCGTGTGCGTGCGGAGATCCGCGCGCACACGGACGGAACGTCAGACGAGGGAGCGGCCGGGCAGTTCGACCTTCGCGCCCAGCTCGACCAGCTTCTCCATGAAGTTCTCGTAGCCGCGGTTGATCAGGTCGATGCCGTGCACCCGTGAGGTGCCCTGCGCCGCCAGCGCCGCGATCAGGTACGAGAAGCCGCCGCGCAGGTCGGGAATGACCAGATCGGCGCCCTGGAGCTTCGTGGGGCCCGACACGACGGCCGAGTGCAGGAAGTTGCGCTGGCCGAAGCGGCAGTCCGAGCCGCCCAGGCACTCCCGGTACAACTGGATGTGCGCGCCCATCTGGTTGAGCGCCGACGTGAAGCCCAGGCGCGACTCGTACACCGTCTCGTGGACGATGGACAGGCCGGCCGCCTGCGTCAGCGCCACCACCAGCGGCTGCTGCCAGTCGGTCTGGAAACCGGGGTGTACGTCGGTCTCCAGGGCGATCGCGTTGAGCGGGCCGCCCGGGTGCCAGAAGCGGATGCCCTTGTCGTCGATCTCGAACGCCCCGCCGACGCGGCGGAAGGTGTTCAGGAACGTCATCATGGACCGCTGCTGGGCGCCGCGTACGTAGATGTTGCCTTCGGTCGCCAGCGCGGCCGAAGCCCAGGAGGCGGCCTCCAGCCGGTCCGGAATGGCGCGGTGGTTGTAGCCGCCGAGCTTGTCGACACCGGTGATCCGGATCGTCCGGTCGGTGTCCATCGAGATGATCGCGCCCATCTTCTGGAGCACGCAGATCAGATCCTCGATCTCCGGCTCCACCGCGGCGTTCGACAACTCGGTGACGCCCTCGGCCAGAACGGCCGTCAGCAGCACCTGCTCGGTCGAGCCGACCGAGGGGTACGGCAGCCGGATCTTCGTGCCGCGCAGCCGCTGCGGGGCCTCCAGGTACTGCCCGTCGGCGCGCTTCTCGATCGTCGCGCCGAACTGGCGCAGCACCTCGAAGTGGAAGTCGATGGGCCGGCCGCCGATGTCGCAGCCGCCGAGGCCCGGGATGAAGGCGTGGCCCAGCCGGTGCAGCAGCGGGCCGCAGAACAGGATCGGGATGCGCGACGAGCCCGCGTGGGCGTCGATGTCGGCGACGTTGGCGCTCTCGACGTGCGACGGGTCGAGGATCAGCTCGCCGGGTTCCTCACCGGGGCGCACGGTCACACCGTGCAGTTGGAGCAGCCCTCTGACGACCCGTACGTCACGGATGTCGGGCACGTTGCGCAGTCTGCTGGGCCCGCTGCCGAGAAGGGCGGCGACCATGGCCTTCGGCACCAGGTTCTTCGCGCCGCGGACGCGGATCTCGCCCTCCAGCGGGGTTCCGCCGTGGACAAGCATTACATCGTCTGTGCCGGTCATGAATCTCGCGTTCCGGGAGTCGTCGGACAGGGGGCCAAAGCAAAAGGGTAAGGGGCTTACGCCCCTGTCCCGTAAGGCATCGGGCACCTTGGAGCCGTAGGGAAGGTGACAGAACACTTTCTGTTCGCCACCCCTTGCGTTGAGTCACCTTTCCGTTTGTGCGCACTTCGGTGCCACTTACGGCGCGTCCTTGCGCTCCCCGTGCCGCCGTGCGCCTGAGCTGCGATCACGCACACTCTGCCGCGCGGGCCCCAAGGAAGGCGAATGTGCGGGATCATGTCTCGCATGACCGAGGTGTCCTCGCTCACAGGGCGGCTGCTCGTCGCGACTCCGGCCCTGGCGGATCCGAATTTCGACCGCGCGGTGGTGCTCCTGCTCGACCATGACGAGGAGGGGTCGCTCGGCGTGGTCCTCAACAGGCCCACCCCCGTGGACGTCGGGGACATCCTGGAGTCCTGGGGCGGGCTGGCCGGCGACCCCGGCGTCGTCTTCCAGGGCGGGCCGGTCTCCCTGGACTCGGCGCTCGGCCTCGCCGTCATCCCCGGCGACGAGGGGCCGCTCGGCTGGCGACGGGTGCACGGCGCGATCGGCCTCGTCGATCTGGAGACACCGCCCGAGCTGCTCGCGCGGGCGCTCGGCTCGCTGCGGATCTTCGCCGGGTACGCGGGCTGGGGCCCCGGCCAGCTGGAGGACGAACTGACCGAAGGCGCCTGGTACGTGGTCGAGTCGGAGCCCGGAGACGTGTCGTCGCCGCGCCCGGAGAGCCTGTGGCGCGCGGTGCTGCGCCGCCAGCGCAGCGAACTCGCCATGGTGGCCACCTATCCGGACGACCCCTCGCTCAACTGACGCGCCACCCCGGCGGACGGCGGGCCGGGGTCCGCGATTCCGGCGGTGACCAGGCCCGTCTCGTACGCGACGATCACCAGCTGCGCCCGGTCCCGCGCCCCGAACTTCGTGAGCAGATGGCTCACATGGGTCTTCACCGTCGACAGGCCGACGAACAGGCGCCGGGCGATCTCCGTGTTCGTCAGACCGCGCGCGACCAGCTCCAGCACGTCGCGCTCGCGATCCGTCACCCCGGCGAGCCCCGCGCTGTCGCGCCGCGCCGGGCCGGGTCTGCGGGCGAACTCGGCGATCAGCCGGCGCGTGACCGCCGGGGCGATCAGCGCCTCGCCGGCCGCCACCACGCGGATCGCGGCGAGCAGTTCGGCGGGCGGGGTGTCCTTGAGGAGGAAGCCGCTGGCGCCCGCGCGCAGCGCGCCGTACACGTACTCGTCCAGGTCGAACATGGTCAGGATCAGTACGCGCGGTCGCGGTCCGTCGTCCGGCGGGAGTTGTGGTGGCGGGGCTTGTGGTGGCGCGCAGATCAGCCGGGTCGCCTCGATGCCGTCCAGGCCCGGCATCCGTACGTCCATCAGCACCACGTCGGGGCACGTCGAGGCGGTCAGCCGGACCGCCTCAGCGCCGTCCGCCGCCTCGCCGACGGCGACCAGACCGGGCTCGGCGTCCACGAGCAGCCGCAGACTGCCGCGCAGCAGAGCCTGGTCGTCGGCGACCAGCACCCGGATCATCGGGCGGTCTCCACGCGCGCGTCGGCGGGCGTCGCGGCGTACGGCAGGGTCGCGCGCACCGCGAAGCCGCCGGTGTCCCGGGGCGCGGCGGTGAACGTGCCGCCGTACAGCGCGACGCGCTCGCGCATGCCCACCAGGCCGTGGCCCTCGCCCTGCCGGATCTCGTGCCGGGGACGCCCGACGGTCTCGGCGGGCGGTCCGTCGTCGACGACCTCGATACGGATCACGCCGTCGGCGGCCGTGACCCGCACCCGGCAGGGCGCCTCGGGGCCCGCGTGCCGCAGCACGTTCGTCAGCGCCTCCCGCACGATCCGGTGGACGGCCAGCCCCGCCCCCTCCGGCAGCCCGTCGAGCCCCTCGGCGGTCAGCTCCGCGCCCGCCCCGCGCGCCAGTTCGGGCAGGGCGCCGGGTCCCGGGACCGGGCCGAGCGCGGCGGGCAGGCGCTCGCCGGTGGTGTCGGAGCGCAGCACCCCGAGCATGTGCCGCATCTCGGTGAGCGCCCCCCGGCCGGTGGCCTCGATGATCCGCAGCGCGTCGTGTGCCTCCTCGGGCCGGGTCCGTACGACATGGTTGGCCACGCCCGCCTTGACGACGATCAGACCCATCGAGTGCGTCACCACGTCGTGCAGCTCCCGGGCGATCCGCAGCCGCTCCTCCGTGACGGCGCGCTGCGCCATCTGCTGCCCTGTCCGAAGGACCAGGGCGCGCCGCTCCCGTACGGCACGGCCCAGCTCTCCGGCGGCCAGCAGCGCGGCGAAGCCGAGCAGCAGCTGGCCGGGGCCCGCCGACCACCAGTAGGCGTCCGCGCGGCCCGCCGGCGCGAGGAGTCCGGCCACGGCCAGGGGGAGGATCGCCAGGCCGGGCAGCCACCGCTCCCACCAACGGCGGCCCTCGCGCGTCACGGTGACCGTGTAGAGCGCGAACGCGGCCGGCAGGAGCGGGTCCCAGAGGGCGTCGCAGACCACGGCGACGGCGGACACCCCGGTCACCCAGCAGAAGACGGGCAGGGGCGCGAGCCCGCGCAGCGCCACCGGGAGGGTCGCGGCGGCCACCAGCGACAGCCGGAGCCAGAGCGGCACCTCCGGGCCGCCGGCCGCCTCCGCGCCCGGCGTGGCGGGGGCGGGACTGCCGGTGGAGGCGAGCAGCAGGGCGTACACGAGAACGACGAGCGCGTCGCGCCCGACGCGGCTGTCGGCGGTCATGCTCCGACCGTAGAGGTGGCGGGCCGGCCGCCGCCTCCCTCCCGAGAGGGAGACGGCGCGTTCCGTCCCCGGCCCGACGCGCCGACGGCGGCGCGGGCGGCACCGTACGGCGCATGATCGAAGTGTCTGACCTGACCAAACGCCACGGCTCCACGACCGCCGTCGACGCGCTGTCCTTCACGGTCGAACCGGGCCGGGTGACCGGCTTCCTCGGCCCCAACGGCGCCGGCAAGTCCACCACGCTGCGCATGATGCTGGGCCTCGACCGCCCCACCCGCGGCCACGCCCTGATCGACGGGCGGCCCTACGTACGGATGCGCGATCCGCTGCGCACCGTGGGGGCGCTGCTCGAAGCCTCGTCCGTGCACGGCGGACGGACGGCCCGCGCCCAGCTGCGCTGTCTCGCCAGGACCCATCGCATTCCGGACAGCCGCGTGGACGAGGTGATCGGCATGGCGGGCCTCGACGGCGTCGCCGACCGCCGCGTACGGACGTTCTCGCTGGGCATGGTGCAGCGGCTCGGGATCGCCGCCGCGCTGCTCGGCGATCCGGGCGTGCTGCTGCTGGACGAGCCGGTGAACGGGCTCGACCCGCAGGGCATTGTCTGGATCCGCACCCTGATGCGTGAGCTGGCCGCCGAGGGGCGGACCGTGCTGGTCTCCTCGCACCTGATGAGCGAGGCGGCGCTGACCGTCGACCACGTGGTGGTGATCGGGCACGGCAGGCTCCTCGCCGAGGGAGGCGTGGCCGAGATCGTCCGTACGTACGCGGGGCCCGCCGGCTCGCTGGAAGAGGCGTTCATGCGGCTGACGTCGGGCGGTGCGCGATGAGCGCGGTACGCGGCGGGCCAGGTCCTGTCCGGCGGATCTTCGTCGCCGCGCTGTCGGCCGAGGGGCTCAAGCTCCGTACGCTCCGTTCCACTTGGTGGAACCTGGCCGCCGTCGTGGCCCTCTCGATCGGCATCGGGACCCTCTACGGCTCGGTGATCAAGGGCAACTACGACGACTTCGGCGCCACTCCCGACTGGGACCCGGTCGGCTACGGCTTCGCCGGCACGTCCGTCGCCCAGCTCGCGCTCGTCTGCTTCGGGGTGCTCGCGGTGGGCGCCGAGTACTCGGCGGGGACCGTCGGCGCCTCGCTCACCGCCGTACCGCGCCGGGGCGTGTTCGGCGCCGCGAAGTTCACCGCCGTCGCCGTGACGGCCTTCGCGGTGACCCTGCCCACCGCCTTCCTCACCTTCGCCGCCGCCCAGACGGCGATGGGGGAGCGGCAGAACGCGGCGCTCGACGACCCGGGCGCGGTGCGCGCCATCGTCGGGCTCGCCGTCTATCTGACGCTGCTGTGTCTGATTTCCGCCGGTGTCACGATGATGCTGCGCAGTACCGTCCTGGCCCTCGGCATCCTCGTCCCGCTGTTCTTCATCGTCTCCGACATCCTCGCGAATCTGCCCGGCGTCGGCTCCGTCGCCCAGTACCTGCCCAATGTCGCCGGGGCCCAGATCCTGCGGGTCGTGCCCGACGACCGGATCGACGTGGGCGCCTGGGGCGGGCTCGGTGTGCTGCTGGTCTGGACGGCCGCGGCGCTCTGCGGAGGGCTCGTGACGCTGCGTCGGCGCGACGCGTGAGCGGCCGGCTGCGGAGTGCTGGGTCCCGGGGCCCTCGGGATGGCCCGAGCGTGGGTACCCTTGGCGGTTATGAGCACTCTTGAGCCCGAGCGCGGGGCAGGTACGGGCACCCTCGTGGAGCCGACACCCAAGGTGTCGCACGGCGACGGCGACCACGAGCGCTTCGCCCATTACGTCCAGAAGGACAAGATTATGGCGAGTGCCCTCGACGGCACTCCGGTGGTGGCACTGTGCGGGAAGGTCTGGGTACCGGGGCGTGACCCCAAGAAGTATCCGGTCTGTCCGATGTGCAAGGAGATCTACGAGTCCATGGGTCCCGGCGGGGACAAGGACAAGGGCGGCAAGGACAAGAGCGGCAAGGGCAAGAGTTAGGTCCTGTCGTTCGTCCTCGTGTCTTCGGGAAGAACGACCGGACGGGCTGTGAACGGCTCCGGGGCGCGCGTCGAGCGCGCTCCGGAGCCGTTCGCGTACGCGGGGCGTGAGCGGGTAGACGGGGGTGCGCGGGCTGATGGGGCGTACACGTGTGCCTGATCACCGATTGGTTGAGACCACTTGTCCGTTCGTCCGGGCCGGGCCTAGTGTCCAGCGGGACGCTCAAAGACCCATTGACTCCGGCATATGCCAGCCGAACGAGGACTGAGGATTCACGTGATGGACCTGATCCCGGCGCCCGTCAGTGTCGAAGGCCCGCAGAGCGGTGGCTTCGTCCCCGATTCGGCCACCACGCTCTGGGCGGCCCCCGGGACCGAGAGCACCGAGCGCTGGCTGCGCGCCACCCTCGGGGCCGCGCTGGGGCTGCCGCTCGCCCCCGGCCCGGCCGGCGGCAGCAACGCCGTGTCGCTGCGCATCGACGAGTCCATGGCCCCCGAGGCGTACCGGCTGGACATCACCGCCGAGTGGGGCGCCGAGATCCACGGCGGCAGCGCGGCCGGCGTCTTCTGGGGCGCCCAGACGCTCCGTCAGCTCCTCGGCCCCAAGGCCTTCCGCCGCTCGCCCGTGTCCCCCGGCGTACGGCAGGAGATCCCCCGTCAGGTCATCGAGGACCACCCGCGCTTCGGCTGGCGCGGCGTCATGCTCGACGTGTCACGGCACTTCATGCCCAAGGACGGCGTGCTGCGCTTCCTGGACCTGATGGCCGCGCACAAGCTGAACGTCTTCCACTTCCACCTCACCGACGACCAGGGCTGGCGCGTCCAGATCAAGCGCCACCCGAAGCTGACCGAGATCGGCGCGTGGCGGTCCCGGACCAAGTACGGCCACCGGTTCTCGGACCTCTGGGACGAGAAGCCGCACGGCGGTTTCTACACCCAGGACGACATCCGCGAGATCGTCGCGTACGCCGCCGAGCGGCACATCTCCGTCGTCCCCGAGATCGACATTCCCGGCCACTCGCAGGCCGCCATCGCCGCGTATCCGGAGCTGGGCAACACCGACGTCGTCGACACCTCCGCGCTGGACGTCTGGGACACCTGGGGCGTCAACCCGAACGTGCTCGCCCCCACCGACAACACCCTGCGCTTCTTCGAGGGCGTCTTCGAGGAGCTGCTCGACCTCTTCCCGGCCGCCACATCGCCGTTCATCCACATCGGCGGCGACGAGTGCCCCAAGGACCAGTGGAAGCGCTCACCCGCCGCCCAGGAGCGGATCGCCGAACTCGGCCTGGCCGACGAGGACGAGCTGCAGTCCTGGTTCATCCGGCACTTCGACGGCTGGCTCTCCGCGCGCGGCCGGCGCCTCATCGGCTGGGACGAGATCCTGGAGGGCGGGCTCGCGCCCGGCGCCGCCGTCTCCTCCTGGCGCGGATACGCCGGCGGGATCGCGGCCGCCAAGGCCGGCCACGACGTCGTCATGTGCCCCGAGCAGCAGGTGTATCTGGACCACCGTCAGGCGGCGGGCGCCGACGAGCCGATGCCCATCGGATACGTCCGCACGCTGGAGGACGTCTACCGCTTCGAGCCCGTACCACCGGAGTTGACCGGCGCCGACGCCGCCCATGTCCTGGGCACCCAGGCCAATGTGTGGACCGAGGTGATGCAGGACCGTTCCCGCGTCGACTACCAGGTCTTCCCGAGACTCGCCGCCTTCGCCGAGGTGGCCTGGTCCGCACTGCCCGAGTCCCCGGACCGCGACTTCGCCGATTTCGAACGGCGAATGACCGCGCACTACAAGCGCCTTGACGCCCTGGGGGTCGATTACCGGCCGCCCGGCGGTCCGTTGCCCTGGCAGAAGCGCCCGGGACCGAACGGGGATTCGGCCGTTCTCGGACGTCCGATCGAGGGAGCACCCCCGAACGTGTGACCCCCCGACCGGGGCTGTCCGTACGAATAAGGCGTACAAGGAGTGCCGAACAATGGCATTTCGTATGTGTCGGTGAAGAGGCGTGAAAACGGACCTTCCCCTCGTTCAGGGGCGGATGCGTGCTTCATGGACCCTCGGACCGGTAGGCCCGGAAGATGTGCCAGAGTTGCCTCGTCCGGCCTGTGAGCACGTACGGTACGGCCAACACAGGCGGACAGCCGGGACACCGGGAAGGGGCAGCTGGGTTGACCACGCACGCACCGCAGACGGCGCAGTCCGTGACGCTGCCGGCCTCGCTCGACGAGGCCGTGGCGGCGCTGAGCGCCATGCCTGCCGCCGTGCCCGTCGCGGGTGGTACCGATCTGATGGCCGCCGTCAACAAGGGCCTCCTCAGACCGGCCGGCCTGGTCGGCCTCGGCCGGATCAGCGAACTGCGCGGCTGGCACTACCAGGACGGACACGCCCTGCTGGGCGCCGGACTCACCCACGCGCGCATGGGGCGGCCCGACTTCGCCGCCCTCATCCCCGCGCTGGCCGCGTCCTCACGCGCCGCGGGACCGCCTCAGATCCGTAACGCGGGCACCCTCGGCGGGAACATCGCCAGCGCGGCCCCCACCGGCGACTCACTGCCCGTCCTGGCGGCCCTGGAGGCGGACCTCGTCGTCGCGGGCCCCGGCGGCGCGCGCCGTGAGATCCCCGTCTCACATCTGCTGGCGGGCCGCGAGATGCTCGCGCCCGCCGAACTCATCGGCTTCGTACGGGTTCCCCTGCTGCACGCCCCGCAGGTCTACCTCAAGGCCACCGGACGCACCGGCCCCGGCCGGGCCACCGCGTCCGTCGCCGTCGTGCTCGACCCGGCGCGCCGCGGCGTGCGCTGCGCGGTCGGCGCCATCGCGCCGATGCCGCTGCGCCCGCTGGAGGCCGAGCGCTGGATCGCCTCGCTGATCGACTGGGACGCCGACCGCGGGCTGGCGCCCGAGGCGCTGGCGGCCTTCGGGGAGTACGTCGCCGCGGCCTGCATCCCCGACCCGGCTCCGGCGGCGGACGGGAGCGAGCCGCCCGCCCTGCCGCCCGCCGTGCTTCACCTGAGGCGTACCGTCGCCACCCTGGCTCGACGAGCACTGGGGAGGGCGCTGCCGTGACCACCGACGAGAACGAGAACTCCGGGACTCCGGAGGGGCGTCGACAGGACCCCGCGCAGGGGCACCCGCAAGGGCGCGGCGCGTGGCAGCCGATCCCGCAGGGCGGCGAGTACGACGCCGAGGCGACCGCGTTCGTCCAACTGCCGCCCGAGGACAGGGCCGCCGCCCCGCTCGCGGCGCGCGGACACGGGTACGTACCACCGACGATCGACCAGCGACAGGCGCAGGCGGACGGCGGCATGGGTCCGGCGGGCGGCGGCCAGTGGGCGGCGCACACGCCGCAGGCGCAGCCCGATCCGTACGGGTACGCCCCGCAGGGGGCCGCCGGTCCGGACGTGCCGCACGATCCGCAGGCGACCGGGCAGTGGTCCTTCGCCGCCGAGCCCGCCGGCGCGGCCGGTGGTGTCGGTGGTGCCGACTCCCGTACGGAGCCGGGCCCCCCGGCCCCGTCGCAGCTCACCGGGCAGTGGGTGATCCCGGTCATCGGGGACGAGCTTCCCGACGAATCGGGCGAGTTCACGACGTCCATGCCCACCACCTCGCAGTGGTCGGGCGGTGCGCCGCCCGCCACACTTCCGGGTGGTGCGCGCGCGCCGTGGGCGACCGAACCGGAACCGGTTCCGGAGCCCCTGGCGGAGCCCGTACCGGAACCGACGCCCGAGTTCGCGCCCGAGGCCGTCGAACTGGTCGAGCCGGTCGCGGAGCCGGTCGCGGTCACGGACTTGGACGCGACGCCCGAGACCGGGCCCGTGGCGGACGCCGCGACGGAGGCGGAGGCGGAACTCGCGCCCGAGCCCGCCGCCACCCCGGAAGCGGAAGCGGCACCCGAGCCCGAACCGGAACCCGCACCCGCACCCGCCCCCCTCACCACCAGCAACGACAGCGCCGAACACCCCGCCAACTCCTACGTCCTGCGCGTCAACGGCGGCGACCGCCCCGTCACCGACGCCTGGATCGGCGAGTCGCTGCTCTACGTGCTGCGCGAGCGCCTCGGCCTCGCCGGCGCCAAGGACGGCTGCTCGCAGGGCGAGTGCGGCGCCTGCAACGTCCAGGTCGACGGCCGGCTCGTCGCCTCCTGCCTCGTCCCGGCGGCCACGGCGGCCGGTTCCGAGGTCCGTACGGTCGAGGGCCTGGCCGCCGACGGCGAACCGTCCGACGTCCAGCGCGCCCTGGCCAACTGCGGCGCCGTGCAGTGCGGTTTCTGCATCCCCGGCATGGCCATGACCGTCCACGACCTGCTCGAAGGCAACCACGACCCCAGCGAGCTGGAGACCCGCCAGGCGCTGTGCGGCAACCTCTGCCGCTGCTCCGGATACCGGGGCGTGCTCGACGCCGTCGGCGAGGTCGTCGCCGAGCGCGCGGCGAGCGCCGAGGCCGTCGACGAGGCCCGTATCCCGCACCAGGCACCACCGGGCGCCGGCGGCGCCCACCCCGCACCTCTCGACCCGCACGACGGAGGCATGGCGTGAGCAACGACGCGGCCACCGAGACCCAGGCACTCGACGGCCCCCGGCAGGAGCCGCCCGCGCTGGGTCTCGGCGCCTCACTCCCACCGGCCGACGCCCGCGCCAAGACCGAGGGCACGTTCCCGTACGCCGCCGACCTCTGGGCCGAAGGGCTGCTGTGGGCGGCCCTCCTGCGCTCACCGCACCCGCACGCCCGCATCCTGTCGATCGACACGGCCGCCGCCGCCGAAATGCCCGGTGTACGGGCCGTGGTGACCCATCTCGACGTCCTCGGCGACCCCTCCTACGGACGGCTCGTCGCCGACCGCCCCGTCTTCGCCTCCGAGGTCGTACGCCACCACGGCGAGGCCATCGCCGCCGTCGCCGCCGACCACCCCGACACCGCCCGTATGGCCGCCGCCGCCATCGCCGTCGAGTACGAGATCCTCGATCCCGTCACCGACCCGGAGAAGGCCTTCGAGGCCGAACCGCTGCACCCCGACGGCAATCTGATCCGCCACATCCCGCTGCGCTACGGCGACCCCGACCTCATGGGCGACGTGGTCGTCGAGGGCCTGTACCGCATCGGCCGCCAGGACCCGGCCCCCATCGGCGCCGAGGCCGGACTCGCCGTACCGCGCCCCGACGGCGGCGTGGAGATCTACACCGGCTCCACCGACCCGCACACCGACCGCGATCTGGCCGCCGCCTGCTTCGGCCTCGACCCGGACCAGGTCAAGGTCGTCGTCACCGGCGTCCCCGGCGCCACCGGCGACCGCGAGGACCCCGGCTTCCAGATCCCGCTCGGGCTGCTCGCGCTGCACACCGGCTGCCCGGTGAAGCTGGCCGCGACCCGCGAGGAGTCCTTCCTCGGACACGCCCACCGGCACCCGACCCTGCTGCGCTACCGCCACCACGCCGACAGCGAGGGCCGCCTCGTCAAGGTCGAGGCGCAGATCCTGCTCGACGCGGGCGCGTACGCGGACGCCTCGTCCGAATCCCTCGCGGCGGCCGTGGCGTTCGCCTGCGGCCCGTACATCGTCCCGCACGCCTTCATCGAAGGCTGGGCCGTACGCACCAACAACCCGCCGTCCGGCCACGTCAGGGGCGAGGGCGCGATGCAGGTCTGCGCCGCGTACGAGGGCCAGATGGACAAGCTGGCGGCCAAGCTCGGCATCGACCCCGCCGAACTGCGCCTGCGCAACGCGCTGGCGACCGGCGACATCCTGCCCACCGGCCAGACGGTGACCTGCCCGGCGCCCGTCGCGGAACTGCTGCGCGCCGTACGGGACTTCCCGCTCCCCGCGCTCCCCAAGGACGTCCCCGAGTCGTCCTGGCTGCTGCCGGGCGGCCCCGAGGGCGCGGGCGAGCCCGGCGCCGTACGCCGCGGCGTGGGCTACGCGCTCGGCATGGTCCACATGCTCGGCGCCGAGGGCGCCGACGAGGTCTCCACGGCCACGGTCAAGGTCCACGACGGCGTCGCCACGGTCATCTGCGCGGCCGTCGAGACCGGCCAGGGCTTCTCCACCCTCGCCCGCCAGATCGTCCAGGAGACGCTCGGCATCGAAGAGGTCCACGTCGCGTCGGTCGACACCGACCAGCCCCCGGCGGGCCCCGCCACGCACGGCCGCCACACCTGGGTCTCCGGCGGCGCGGTCGAACGGGCGGCGAAGATGGTCCGTACGCAGCTCCTCCAGCCGCTGGCGCACAAGTTCGGCATGTCGACGGAACTGCTCCAGATCACCGACGGCAAGATCACCTCCTACGACGGTGTGCTGTCGACCACCGTCACCGAGGCGATGGACGGCAAGGAACTGTGGGCCACGGCCCAGTGCCGCCCGCACCCCACCGAACCGCTGGACGAATCCGGCCAGGGCGACGCGTTCGTCGGACTCGCCTTCTGCGCCATCCGCGCGGTCGTGGACGTCGACATCGAACTCGGCTCGATCCGCGTGGTGGAGATGGCCGTCGCGCAGGACGTCGGCCGGGTCCTCAACCCGGCGCAGCTCGCGACCCGTATCGAGGCGGGCGTCACCCAGGGGATCGGTACGGCCCTGACGGAGAACCTCCGTACGACCCGCGGTCTGGTACGCCGCCCCGACCTCACCGGCTACGCGCTGCCGACGTCCCTGGACGCGGCGGACATCCGGATCGTGAAACTGGTCGAGGAGCGCGACGTGGTGGCCCCGTTCGGCGCGAAGCCGGTGAGCGCGGCGCCGGTCGTGACGTCCCCGGCGGCGGTCGCGGCGGCGGTCCGCGCGGCGACGGGCCGCCCGGTCAACCGGCTGCCGATCAGGCCGCAGTCGGCTGTGGTGACGGCGGGATGAGCGAAGCCCTCCCCGAAGGAACTTCGGTGAGGGCTTCGAAAGGGACTTCTCCGGGGCTTTTCCGGGACTTCTCAAGGGCTTCCTGAAGAGGCCGTGGCGGGAATCGAACCCACGTAACTCGATTTGCAGTCGAGCCCCTGAACCACTCGGGCACACGGCCGTGCGTGCTGATGACTCGACCGTAAGCGGGGCGGCGTACGGCCCTCAAGGGCGCCGGGCACCCCGCAACGTGACTGCCATACGCCGTTCATGGTCGTACGACCAAGGGACGAGGCCCGCACCGACCAGCGACAGGGTTCAACCGGGTCTACGCCCCTTACGCTGAGCCCATGACCGCCCTGGAACCGAGCGACGCCGCCGTCGCCGTCGAAGCCGCCGATGTCACCTCGCACCATGCCGTCGACCCTGGCGGCCAGGACGGCATCCTCGGCAAGACCCACCGTGCGCTCAGCATCGGCATCATCTGTGTCGTCCTGCTGATCGCCTTCGAGGCCACGGCGGTCGGTACGGCGATGCCGGTCGCCGCGCGCGAGTTGCGGGGCGTCTCGCTGTACGCGTTCGCCTTCTCCGCGTACTTCACGACCAGCCTCTTCGCGATGGTGCTCTCCGGGCAGTGGGCCGACCGCAGCGGCCCGCTCCGGCCGCTCGTCACCGGGATCAGCGCCTTCGCGGTCGGCCTGCTGCTCTCCGGCACGGCGGGCGCGATGTGGCTGTTCATCGCGGGCCGGGCGGTCCAGGGGCTCGGCGGTGGGCTGGTGATCGTCGCGCTGTACGTCGTGGTCAGCCGCGCCTACTCGGAGCGGCTGCGGCCCGCGATCATGGCCGCGTTCGCCGCGAGCTGGGTGATCCCCTCGGTCGTCGGTCCGCTCGCCTCCGGCACGGTCACCGAACACCTCGGCTGGCGCTGGGTCTTCATCGGCATCCCGGTACTGGTGGTGCTGCCGCTGGCGACCGCGCTGCCCGCGATCCGGCAGATGGCGGCCGGGCCCGCCCAGCCCCCAGGCGCCGCTGTGCCCGTACCGGCCTTCGACCGGCGCCGGATCCGGCTGGCGCTGGCGATCTCGCTCGGCGCGGGTCTGCTCCAGTACGCGGGCCAGGACCTGAACTGGTGGTCCTTGCTCCCCGGCGTGGCCGGCGCCGCGCTGATCGTGCCCGCCGTCCTCGGCCTGCTGCCGCGCGGCACCTACCGCGCCGCCCGCGGCATGCCGTCGGTCGTCCTGCTGCGCGGCGTCGCGGCGGGCTCCTTCATCGCGGCGGAGAGCTTCGTACCGCTGATGCTCGTCACCCAGCGCGGCCTGTCCCCGACGATGGCGGGCCTCTCACTGGCCGTCGGCGGCGCGACCTGGGCGCTCGGCTCGTACATCCAGTCCCGCCCCCGCATGGAGCCGCACCGCGAACGGCTCCTGATGGGCGGCATGGTCCTGGTCGCCGCCGCCATCGCCGCCGCCCCGAGCGTCCTGATCGACTCGGTCCCGGTCTGGACCCTGGGCGTCGCCTGGGCGGTCGGCTGCCTCGGCATGGGCACGGTGATCGCGTCCACGAGCGTGCTGCTGCTGAAACTCTCACCTCCTGAGGAGGCGGGCACGAACTCCGCCGCGCTCCAGATATCCGACGGCCTGTCGAACGTCCTGCTGCTGGCGGCGGGCGGCGCGGCGTTCGCGGCCCTGGGCGGCGGCGCGGTGGGCGCCCACGACCTCACCTCACCCGCCGCCTCCCACCCGGCGGCCTTCACGGCGGTGTTCCTCCCGATGGCGGCGGTGGCCCTGGCGGGGGTCTGGGTGGCGACGCGGGTGCGGGCGCGGTAGGTGCTGACGCTCCCCGATGTGACCCGGGTCGCACCTGGCCGACCCCGGCTTGTTCGTACGAGGATCGGGCCGGGGCGCCGGTAGGGTGGCCCGGTTGTCGTATCTGAGCCCGCGCCCAGACGTCCAGCCCGTGCATCCCCGAGCGCCTGTGAACCGGAGACCGTGACTACTACCGCCTCCCACCACCTCTCACCCGCCTTCCCCGGCCGCGCCCCCTGGGGCACCGCCAACAAGCTGCGCGCCTGGCAGGAGAAGGCGCTGGAGCGCTATCTCCAGGAGCAGCCGCGTGACTTTCTCGCCGTCGCGACACCCGGCGCCGGGAAGACCACCTTCGCGCTGACCCTGGCGTCCTGGCTGCTGCACCACCACGTCGTGCAGCAGATCACCGTCGTCGCGCCGACCGAGCATCTGAAGAAGCAGTGGGCGGACGCCGCCGCGCGGATAGGGATCAAGCTCGACCCGGACTACAGCGCGGGGGCGCTGAGCAAGGAGTACCACGGGGTCGCCGTGACGTACGCGGGCGTCGGCGTACGCCCCATGCTCCACCGCAACCGCTGCGAGCAGCGCAAGACCCTGGTGATCCTCGACGAGATCCATCACGCCGGTGACTCCAAGTCCTGGGGTGAGGCGTGTCTTGAGGCCTTCGAGCCGGCCGCCAGGCGCCTCGCGCTGACCGGTACGCCCTTCAGGTCGGACACCAACCCGATCCCCTTCGTGGCGTACGAGGAGGGCAACGACGGCATCCGCCGCTCCTCCGCCGACTACACGTACGGCTACGGCAACGCGCTCGGCGACGGCGTCGTGCGCCCCGTCATCTTCCTCAGCTACAGCGGCAACATGCGCTGGCGCACCAAGGCCGGTGACGAGATCGCCGCCAAGCTCGGCGAGCCCATGACCAAGGACGCCACCTCGCAGGCCTGGCGCACCGCGCTCGACCCGCGCGGCGACTGGATGCCCAACGTGCTGCGCGCCGCCGACCAGCGGCTGACCGAGGTTCGCAAGGGCATTCCCGACGCCGGGGGTCTGGTCATCGCCAGCGACCAGGACTCGGCCCGCGCGTACGCCAAGCTCATCCGCGAGATCACCGGGACGAAGGCGACCGTCGTGCTCTCCGACGAGGCCGCCGCCTCCAAGCGCATCGACGACTTCAGCGCGAGCGAGGAGCGCTGGATGGTCGCCGTCCGCATGGTGTCGGAGGGCGTCGACGTGCCGCGCCTCGCCGTCGGCGTGTACGCCACCACCATCTCGACGCCCCTGTTCTTCGCCCAGGCCGTCGGCCGTTTCGTCCGGTCCAGGCGCCGCGGCGAGACCGCGTCCGTCTTCCTGCCGACCATCCCCAACCTCCTCGGCTTCGCCAACGAGATGGAGGTCGAGCGCGACCACGTCCTCGACAAGCCCAAGAAGGAGGGCGAGGAGGACCCGTACGCCGAGTCCGAGAAGGAGATGGCGGAGGCCGAGCGCGAACTCGACGAGGACACCGGCGAGCAGGACGCGCTGCCCTTCGAGGCGCTGGAGTCCGACGCGGTCTTCGACCGGGTGCTGTACGACGGCGCCGAGTTCGGCATGCAGGCGCACCCCGGCAGCGAGGAGGAGCAGGACTACCTCGGCATCCCCGGCCTCCTGGAGCCCGACCAGGTCCAGATGCTCCTCCAGAAGCGGCAGGCCCGGCAGATCGCGCACAGCCGCAAGAAGCCCGACTCCGAGGCGGATCTGCTGGAGCTGCCGGCCGACCGGCGGCCCGTGGTCTCCCACAGGGAGCTGCTCGAACTGCGCAAGCAGCTCAACACGATGGTCGGCGCGTACGTCCACCAGAGCGGCAAACCGCACGGAGTGATCCACACGGAGCTGCGCCGCGTGTGCGGCGGGCCCCCCAGCGCGGAGGCCACCGGGGGTCAGCTTCGCGAGCGGATCAGACAGGTCCAGGAGTGGGCGACCCGGATGCGCTGAGCACGAACGTCTTTTTCCCGCCTCTCTTTTCCGCCCTTCTTCTCCGCCCCGGAGACGCCCCTGCGGCGCCTCCGGGGCGTTTCTACGCGCGTCCATTCATGGGAAATCATACGAATAGTCAGCGTGAGTCCCTTTTCCACGCTTGTTGTGACGCGAACGGGGAGCAACTGACCACCCATGACCGGATTCTGGACGAGGTCTTCCGCTGAGCGGTACGGATCGCTAATGTCCCGGCAATACATACGCGCCGTGGCAGCGCCGCCTCGGAGCGCAGCCGGTGCGCCATGGCCTGCCTGCCGGCGGCCTCTCCGTGCGTCGCCGATGGGACCGGTGTCGCAGCTTCTGTGAGAGGACCGTCGTCACTCACTCCGAAACTCCGAAGGAGAGGGCGTCGTGACCGCAGAGACCTCCCAGACGCTCGACAGAGGACTGCGCGTCCTCAAGCTGCTCGCCGACACCGACCACGGGCTGACCGTCACCGAGTTGTCCAACAAACTCGGCGTCAACCGCACCGTCGTCTACCGACTCCTCGCCACCCTGGAACAGCACGCGCTGGTCCGCCGAGACCTGGGCGGACGCGCCCGAGTGGGCCTCGGGGTGCTGCGCCTGGGCCGCCAGGTGCACCCACTCGTACGGGAAGCGGCGCTGCCCGCCCTGCGCTCGCTCGCCGAGGACATAGGGGCCACCGCCCATCTCACGCTCGTGGACGGCGCCGAGGCGCTGGCCGTGGCCGTCGTGGAGCCGACCTGGACGGACTACCACGTCGCGTACCGCGCCGGCTTCCGGCACCCGCTGGACCGGGGCGCCGCCGGCAAGGCCATCCTGGCCGCCCGGCAGGGCTCGTACACCGAGGCGCGGTGCACGCTGACCCACGGCGAACTGGAGGCGGGCGCCAGCGGCGCCGCCGCCGCGCTCGTCGGGGTGACCGGGCTCGAAGGCAGCGTGGGCGTCGTGATGCTCGCCGACTCGGTGCCGGAACGGGTGGGTCCGCGCGTGGTCGACGCCGCACGCGAGGTGGCCGACGCCCTGCGCTGAACCGGGGCGTGGAACCGGCCCGAGCACCGGCCGATAGATTGACACCGTGCTCTCTCGTCTCGCCGGCCTCTCGCGCCCCCGCACCCTCGCCCTCTCGGCGGTCCCGATCGTCGCGCTGCTCGTCGTCGTCGGAGTGGCCCCGTTGCCGTACGCGGTGGCCCAGCCCGGCCTGACCGCGAACGTTCTCGGCGACTACAAGGACACCCCCGTCATCTCGATCAAGGGCGCGCCGACCCGCGAGACGGAGGGGCAGCTGCGGATGACGACGATCCTGGCGACGGGACCGTCCACCGACGTCGACTTCGCCGACGTCCTCGACGGCTGGATCCGGACCGACCGCGCCGTACTGCCGCGCGACTCCGTCTACCCGGCGGGCCAGTCCGACAAGGAGATCCAGAAGCACAACACCGACGCGATGGTGAAGTCGCAGAACTCCGCCGTCGACGCGGCCCTCGGCCAACTCGGCCGGAAGCCGGACTCCGTCGACGTCACCCTCCACCTCGCCGACGTCGGCGGCCCCAGCGCGGGCCTCCTCTTCGCCCTCGGCATCGTCGACATGCTCGACGGCGACGGCTCGGGCGGCGACCTCACCGGCGGCCGGGACATCGCGGGCACCGGCACGATCGAGACGGACGGCACGGTGGGCGCGGTCGGCGGCGTCTCCCTCAAGACCCAGGCGGCGGCCCGCGACGGCGCGACGGTCTTCCTGGTCCCGGAGGCGGAATGCGCCGACGCCCAGTCCGAACTCCCCGACGGCATGCGGCTGATCCCGGTCAGGGCCCTGAAGGACGCGGTGTCGTCACTGAAGGCGCTGGAACAGGGGGGCAAGGTGCCGGGCTGCTGACGTCGTCACTGTCGGCCGGGCCCGCGGCGGTGTCCAGGCCGTGCCAGACCGGGAGCAGGAGCGGGCTCAGTGTCGCCAGTAGGTAGACGCCGCCCATCAGCAGCAGCGCGGGGGGCAGGCCGGTGCCCTCCACCAGCAGACCCGCCGTCAGGCCGCCCAGGGGCATGGTCAGTTCGCAGCCCGCGGTCATCGCGCCCGCCACCCGGCTGCGGAGTTCGTCCGGGACGCGTTCGTACGTCACCGTCGTCAGGATCGGGTTGATCGTGCCGCCCGCCACTCCCGCCGCGCCCATGACCACGGCGAGTGCCACCGTGGAGTCGGTGAGGCCCGCCACCGCGAAGCGTGGCGCGCCGACGAGGAGGACGGCGACGGTGAGGACCGTGCGGCGTCGGAAGCGATGGCCGACGGCGCCGTACAGCAGGGCTCCCAGTAGGCCGCCCGCCCCGAACACCGCCGTGATCAGGCCCAGTTCGGCGGCGCCGCCGAGGTTCTGTTCGGCGTGGACCGGGAGCAGGACCGCGTTCCAGCCCTGGTCGATGCCGTTCATGAACATCACCATGAGGACGACCGCCGCCAGCAGCCGGGTGTGGGCCAAGTAGGCGTAACCCTCGCGCAGTTCGGAGACGTACGCGCGGAGCGACACCGGTGCCATGTCCTTGACCGGCTCCGCTCCCCGTACGCCACGCAGCCCGGCGCCGATCAGCAGCGCCGACAGCACGAACGTCAACGCGTCCAGCAGCAGGGCGACTTCGGCGCCGAGCAGTGCGATCACCAGGCCCGCGAGTGCCGCGCCGAGCATGCGGGCGCCGCGCTCGACCGCGTCGAAGAGGCTCGCGGCGCGGGCGAGTGAGGTGCCCGCGTGTTCGGCGAGGTCGGGGACGAGGACGTAGCGGGCCGTGTCGCCCGGGGTGTGGGCGAGGCCGTGCAGCGCCACCAGTGCGCAGAGCGTCCAGAACGGGAGCGCGTCGGCGCGGTGCAGCAGGGGGATCGCCCCGACGGACAGCGCGCACAGCACGTCCGACGCGATCGAGACGCGGCGCCGGCCGATCCGGTCGATGACCGGGCCGCCGATCAGCGCGGAGACCACCACCGGGAGGGTGGCGCAGAAGGCCACCACTCCCGCGCGGCCGGCGCTGCCGGTGGTCTGGAGCACGAACCAGGGGATGCCGATCATGCTCAGCGTCCGGCCCGTGGCGGAGATCGCGTTGGCGGTCAGTACGGCGGTGAGTGGCCACCGCCGTACCGGTGCGGCATTCATACGGGGCGGATACGGGCCGGTCGGGGCTGTTCGACGAGCCGCAGGCCCAACTCGACCAGGAGCCAGCCCAGTCGGAGTCGCAGCTGTGGTCGCAGGGGGCGGCGGTAGGCGGTTGCTTCGGCGTGCAGTTCGGTCGCGCGTATGGAGTGGAGCTGGAGGTGCACATCGGAAAATGACATGACAAATCGTCCCTTCGCGCACCGTGTGTCAGGGTGCGGGAGTGGTGGTCAGGAAGTGGTGGTGCTCAGGCGTCCGGGGTGTGGGGCTTCTTCAGCGGGAAGGCGTGCAGATGGATCCGCACCTGCGCCGCGGACTCGTCGTCCTCGGGCACCGCGAGGTTCCGATAGCTGTTGATCAAGTCGTGCACCCGGCCGTCCAGTTCGGCCAGCAGTTCGGGGGTGAGCCGTAGCGTGAAGTCGCTGAAGTCGGACTTTGCCGCCCAGGTATCCGGCCAGTCGTGCATGGTGCCCAGCCAGGTGCTCAGCTCCTGGTCGTGGATGGAGGCGACCTCGTGGATGAAGGTGTTCACCGCCCCGCGTACCTCGGGATTCGGGTCGTTGTGCAGGGCGTTGCCGAGCATGACGCCCTTGTCCGCGGCCTTCCACCAGCGCTCCCGGCCCTTGCCCCGCTCGGGGTCGTCCGCGACGAACCCGTGGGTCGCGAGCTGCCTCAGGTGATAGCTGGTGGCACCGCTCGACTCGCCCAGCCGCTCGGCGAGTTGGGACGCGGTGGCCGGGCCGTGGTGCCGCAGGGTGACCAGCAGTCGCATCCGCAGGGGATGGGCGAGGCCGCGCAGCGAGCGCGGGTCCAGGGTGCGGACGTCCGGCTCGGCTGCGTCGGGTACCTCGGGGTTCTCGGGCATGGGTTGAGCGTAGACATGCAAAGAAGTAGTTGCAAGGGTTTCTTTGCAACTACTTCTTTGTAAGTCTGGCGGGGCGTCGCCGAAGGGCTCAGCCCTCCTTGATGAAGCCCTCCTTGATCAGCCAGTCCTTCGCCACCTCGTGCGGATCCTGGCCGTCCACGTCCACCTTCGCGTTCAGCTCCTGCGCGATCCCGGTGTTCAGCCGCTTGCTCAGCGGGTCGAGCAGACCCGCGATCTCCGGGTACTTCTTGTACGTCGAGCTGTGGATCACCGGCGCCGCGTTGTAGTTCGGGAAGAAGCGCTTGTCGTCGGAGACCGTGTCCAGATCCAGCGACTTGATCCGGCCGTCCGTCGTGAACACCTCTCCCACCAGGCAGGAGTTGGACTTCGACACCTGCGTGTAGATGATGCCGGCGTCCATCTTCTTCACGCTCGACGCCGGGATGTTCATCCCGTACGCCTTCACCATCCCCGGCAGCCCGTCGTCCCGCGACGCGAACTCGTTCTCCACACAGATCGTGACCGCGCCCGGCTCCTTCTTCGACAGCGCGGCGACGTCCGACATCGTCTTGAGCTTGTACTTCGCGTTGTTCTTCTTGCTGATGCCCAGCGAGTACGTGTTGTTGAGCGTGGACGGCAGGAGCCAGCTCACGTCGTGCGAGCGGTCCGCGTCCCGTACCGCCGTCCACTGCTTCTGCGAGTCGACGATCGGCTTCGCGTTGCCGAGGTACGTGATCCAGGCCGTGCCCGTGTACTCGTACATCGCGTCCGCGTCACCCTTGACGATCGCCTCGCGCGCGCTGATCGAGCCCGGCAGGTTCGTCCGGTCCAGGACCTCCGCGCCCGCCGCCTTGAAGATCAGGCCGATCATCTGGCCGAGGATGATGTTCTCGCTGAAGTTCTTCGACGTGACCGTCAGCGAGGCGCCCTTGAGGGGTTCGCCCCGGCCCACCGAGCCGGGGACGACGTCGTCCACCATCGGGGAGCCGCTCTTGAGGCCGCAGCCGCTGAGAGTGGCGGCGCTCAGCAGCAGAGCCACCCCGCCCGTCACGAGTTTCCGGTGTCGCATGGTGCGCATCAGCGCTCCTCCAGTCCGCGCGGGGTGAGGACCACTTCGACCAGCGAGGCCAGCCAGTCGATCAGCAGGGCCAGCGTCACCGTGAGCACCGAGCCGAGGATCAGGACCGGCATGCGCTGCGTCTGGATGCCCGAGGTGATCAGGTCACCGAGCCCGCCGCCGCCGCCGAAGGTGGCCAGGGTCGCCGTACCCACGTTGAGTACCAGCGCCGTCCGTACGCCCGCCAGGATCAGCGGTACGGCCAGCGGGAGTTCGACCCTGCTCAGGGTCCCGAGCGCCGACATCCCTATGCCGCGCGACGCCTCCACCAGCTGCGGGTCGATGGCCTTCAGACCCGCCACGGTGTTGGCGAGCACCGGCAGCACCGCGTAGATGACCATGCCGACGATCGCCGTCGACGGGCCGATGCCCAGCCAGATCACCAGCAGCGCCAGCAGCCCGATGGCCGGGGTCGCCTGGCCGATGTTGGCCAGGGCGGTCACCGCCGGCGCCGCCTTCGACAGGCCGCGCCGGGTCAGCGCGATGCCGAGCGGGATCGCGATGATCAGCACCCAGAAGGTGGAGATCGCGGTCAGTTCGACGTGCTGCCACAGGCGCAGCTGCACATTGCCGCCGGCGAGCGAGTTCCTGGCGATCGAGTCGAGCGAGACATTCGTGATCCACACGAACGTCAGCAGCAGGACGACCGCGATCACGGCGGGCACCGTCACCAGCTTGGCCCAGGTGATCCGGCGCTTCGGGGCGGCGGGCGGCACGGCCGGCTCCGACTCCTCGTCCCGGAAGGCGTGTCCCTTGACGTCGTACTCGCCCGGTGGGCGCTGTTTCTGCGCGGGAGATGTCATGCGCCCGCACCGTTCTCCGGCGCCGGCTCCTGCCCCTGGCCCTGCCCCTGGCTCTGGCCGGAGCGCTCCCGACGCTGTTCCGCCAGCTCGTGCTGGTGCTCGAAGGCGGTGAGCCGGTCCGCCTCCAGCATCTCCTGGACGGACGTCATCAGCGTCTGCATGTCGACGACGCCGATGTACTCGCCGCGCCTGCCGGTCACCGCGACCCGCCCGCCGCTGTCGGTCAGGACCGCCTCCAGCGCGTCGTGGAGGGTGGCGTCCCTGGTCACCGTGTCGTGCACCAGCTGGCCCGCGTTGGCGAGCGAGCCCTTGGCGCGCGACAGGTCGCCGCGGCGCAGCCACTTGTACGGGCGGTTCTTCCGGTCCAGCATCAGCAGCTCGTTGTGCGGGCCGCTGCTCAGCTTGTTGAAGATCGACTGGAGCGGGTCCTCGACCGTCACGGTCGGGAACTCGGCGATCTCCACCTCCCGTACGCGCGTGAGGTTCAGCCGCTTCAGCGCCGCGCCCGCGCCCACGAAGCCCGACACGAAGTCGTCGGCGGGGTTGGTGAGGATCGCCTCGGGGGTGTCGAACTGCGCGATGTGCGAGCGCTCCCGCAGGATCGCGATCCGGTCGCCGAGCTTGATCGCCTCGTCGAAGTCGTGCGTCACGAACACGATCGTCTTGTGCAACTCGTGCTGGAGACGGATCAGTTCGTCCTGGAGATGGTCACGCGTGATCGGGTCGACGGCGCCGAACGGCTCGTCCATCAGCAGCACCGGCGGGTCTGCGGCGAGCGCCCGCGCCACGCCCACGCGCTGCTGCTGGCCGCCGGAGAGCTGGCGCGGATAGCGGCCGTGGAACTCGCGCGGGTCGAGCCCGACCAGATCGAGCATCTCCTCGACGCGGTCCTTCACCTTCGACTTGGACCAGCCGACCATCTTCGGTACGAGCGCGATGTTCTCGGCGACCGTCATGTGCGGGAAGAGGCCGGACGACTGGATCGCGTAGCCGATCTGGCGGCGCAGCTTCACCGGGTCCATGTCGGTGACGTCCTCGTCGTTGATCCTGATCCGCCCGGACGAGGGCTCGATCAGCCGGTTGATCATCTTGAGGGTGGTCGACTTACCGCAGCCGGACGGGCCGACGAGGATGACGGTCTCGCCCGCCTTGATCTCCATGGAGACGTTGTCCACGGCCGGGTTCGGACTGCCCGGATACCGCTTGGTGAGGCCGTCGAGCTGGATGGTGGCGCCGCTCGTGGAGCCGTTGGAGCCGGTGGAGGCGTTTGTCACAGCGCTCGTGACACCGCTCGTGACAGCGCTCGCGACACCGCTCGTGGCCTGGCCGGCGGCCTCACTGGTCGCCTCGGCCGTCTTCGGGTCAGAGGTCTCAGACACGGATCCCCCTTGGGATGGTGAGTCGGCCGAGCAGGACATACGCGGCGTCGAAGAGCAGGGCGAGGATGACGATGCCGATCGTCCCGGCGAGCACCTGGTTGATCGCGTTGGCGCTGCCCAGCGAGGCGATCCCACGGAAGATCTCGTTGCCGAGGCCGGGGCCCGACGCGTACGCGGCGATGGCGGCGATCCCCATCAGCATCTGGGTGGAGACCCGGATCCCGGTGAGGATCGGCGGCCAGGCGAGCGGCAGCTCGACCTTGAGCAGCCGGGCGGTACGTGACATGCCGATGCCCTTGGCGGCGTCCACCAGGTCCGGATCCACGCCGCGCAGTCCGACCACGGCGTTACGGACGATGGGCAGCAGCCCGTACAGCGTCAGGACGATCACCGTGGGCGCGACGCCGAGACCGACCAGCGGGATGAGCAGGCCGATGGCGGCCAGCGAGGGGATGGTCAGGATGGAGGCGGTGGACAGGATCGCCAGGTTGCCGCCCCAGGGGCTGCGGTAGGTCAGTACGCCGATGGCGACACCAAGGACGGTGGCGATCACCATGCACTGGAAGACGGCGCTGGCGTGCTGGAACGAGTCGGTGAGCAACTGCTGGTGGCGGTTGGCCAGGTAGTCCCAGAAGTCCACGGCGCTCCTCTCTGATGGATCGGGTCAGTCGGGTCGCTCCGGTCGGTCGGACCGGTCGGGCCGGTCCGGTCGGTCGCCGTCGGTGTCCTGTGCGGCCTGCTCCACCAGCGGGATGATCCGCAGCGGAACGGGGTTCTCCATGACGATCGCCGTGGAGGCCCGCTGGATCCCGGCGAAACCGACAACCCGGTCGATCACCCGTTGGAGATCGGCGTTCGAACGAGCGACGAGTCGGCAGAGCATATCCCCGGTTCCGGTGGTGGTATGCAGTTCGAGGACCTCTGGAACGCTGCTCAAATGCGCTCGAACATCCGATCCTTGTCCCTGCTTGATCTCCAGGGTTGCGAACGCCGTTACGGGGTAGCCGAGAGCGGCCGGATCGACGTTCGGGCCGAATCCCCGGATGACACCGTTCGTCTGCAGCCGGTCCAGCCGCGCCTGTACGGTCCCGCGCGCCACCCCCAGCCGGCGTGACGCCTCCAGCACCCCGATGCGCGGCTCCCGTGCCAGCAGGACGATGAGCCTGCCGTCGAGCCCGTCGATTCCCATGGCGCCTCCTGAGGCGGTCGGTGGTGGCCGTTCCGGTGGCCGTTCCGGTGCCAGCCGTTCCGGTGGTCATCCTGTGCAGATAGTCCGGTCATCCTCGCCCCCCGCTGTACAGACTGCCCAGTGAAAGCGCGAACTGTTGCGCACCTTGCGGAACGGGGAGACGCTGCCGTCATGGCAGATACCTCGGTGAACCTCGATTCCGCCCCGTCCACCGCGCGCGACGCCGACCCCTTCCCGGTCAAGGGGATGGACGCCGTCGTCTTCGCCGTCGGCAACGCCAAGCAGGCGGCCCACTACTACTCGACGGCGTTCGGCATGAAGCTGGTCGCCTACTCGGGCCCGGAGAACGGCAGCCGCGAGACCGCGAGCTACGTGCTCACGAACGGCGCGGCCCGCTTCGTCTTCACGTCCGTCATCAAGGCGTCCTCGGAGTGGGGCCGCTTCCTCGTCGACCACGTCGCCGAGCACGGCGACGGTGTGGTCGACCTCGCCATCGAGGTGCCGGACGCCCGCGCCGCGTACGCCTACGCCACCGCGAACGGCGCCACCGGCCTCCAGGAGCCGTACGAGCTCAAGGACGAGAGCGGCACCGTCGTGCTCGCCGCCATCGCCACGTACGGCAAGACCCGCCACACCCTGGTCGAGCGGACCGGCTACGACGGCCCGTACCTGCCCGGCTACGCCACCGCCGCTCCGCTGGTCGCGGCCCCGGAGAAGCGCACCTTCCAGGCGATCGACCACTGCGTGGGCAACGTCGAACTCGGCAGGATGAACGAGTGGGTGGCGTTCTACAACAAGGTCATGGGCTTCACGAACATGAAGGAGTTCGTGGGCGACGACATCGCCACCGAGTACTCCGCCCTCATGTCGAAGGTCGTGGCGGACGGCACCCTCAAGGTGAAGTTCCCGATCAACGAGCCGGCGATCGCGAAGAAGAAGTCGCAGATCGACGAGTACCTGGAGTTCTACGGCGGCGCGGGCGTCCAGCACATCGCGCTCGCGACGAACGACATCGTCAGCTCCGTACGCACGATGCGGGCCGCCGGTGTCCAGTTCCTCGACACCCCCGACTCGTACTACGACACGCTCGGCGAGTGGGCGGGCGAGACCCGGGTGCCGGTCGAGACCCTGCGCGAGCTGAAGATCCTCGTGGACCGTGACGAGGACGGCTATCTGCTGCAGATCTTCACCAAGCCGGTCCAGGACCGGCCGACCGTGTTCTTCGAGATGATCGAGCGGCACGGCTCGATGGGCTTCGGCAAGGGCAACTTCAAGGCCCTGTTCCAGGCGATCGAGCGGGAGCAGGAGAAGCGCGGCAACCTCTGACGCGTAGCCGGCTGTACGTGCTGCTGTGCGTGTAGCTGTACGCGTTGATGTACGTGGAACGAGGCGCGGCCCCACGGGAGTTCACCGTGGGGCCGCGCGTCTGTCCTCAGTCGTCGGTCGAACTGATGTGCGCCGCCGCCGGATCCAGCACGCGGGACAGGAACGACTTCGTACGGGCATGGCTCGGCGCGCCGATCACATGCTCCGGGCTGCCCTGCTCGACGATGACCCCGCCGTCCATGAAGACGACCCGGTCGGCCACCTCCTTGGCGAAGCTCATCTCGTGCGTGACGACGAGCATCGTCATCCCCTCGTCGGCGAGCGAGCGCATCACCGCGAGGACGTCGCCCACCAGTTCCGGGTCGAGCGCGGACGTCGGCTCGTCGAAGAGCATGAGCTGCGGGTCCATCGCCAACGCCCGTGCGATGGCGACCCGTTGCTGCTGTCCGCCGGACAGCTGGGCGGGGTAGGACGACTCCTTGTCGGTCAGACCGACGCGGGCCAGCCGCTCGCGGGCGACTTGCGCCGCCTCCGTCTTGTCGCGTCCCAGCACCCGACGCTGAGGGAGCGTCAGATTCTGCAGGACCGTCAGGTGCGGGAAGAGGTTGAACGACTGGAAGACCATCCCGATGCCGCGGCGCACCTTGTCGATGTCCACGTCCGGGTCGGTGACCTCGGCGCCGTCCACCAGGACCGTGCCCGACGTCGGCTCCTCCAGCCGGTTCACACAGCGCAGCAGCGTCGACTTGCCCGAACCCGACGGGCCGATGACGCAGACCACCTCGCCGCGCGCGACCGTGAAGTCGATGCCGGCGAGTACCTCCAGCGTGCCGAACGACTTGTGCAGACCGCGTACTTCGATCGCGGGTGCTTCCGCGGGTGCCTCTGTCCCGGGGGGCGCTTCTGCGGGCGCTTTCTTCCCCGGTCCCTTCTCCGGTTCCTCCACCGCGCTCACCTCGCCCTTGCCGTACGCGCTTCGAGCCGCCGGACCAGATGGCCGAGCGGCAGGGTGATGACCAGATAGCAGAGACCGGCGATCAGGATCGGCGTGAGGCTGCGGTTCTGGTTCAGGGCGTCCCGGCCGAACTTGGCCAGCTCGTACTGGGACAGGGACAGGCCCAGCAGATAGACCAGCGACGAGTCCTTCGTCAGCAGGATCAACTCGTTGGTCAGCGGCGGCAGCACGATCCGCAGAGCCTGCGGGATGACGATCGAGATCATCGCCCGGCTCTGCGACATACCGAGCGAACGCGCCGCCTCCGTCTGCCCCTTGGGCACGGCCAGGATGCCCGCCCGTATCGTCTCCGCCATGTAGGCGGCGCCGACCAGGCCCAGTGCCAGCATCACGGTCACGTACTGGTTGAGCGCCACCTGGAAGGCGAGCGGCACACCGAACCCGAGCGCGATGAAGACGAGCAGCGCCGGGATGCCACGGAAGAACTCGATGTAGACGACGGCCAGCCAGCGGTACGGCGGCACCTGCGACAGCCGCATCAGTGCGAGCAGCAGCCCCAGCGCAAGCCCGAACCCGAAGCCGAGCAGGGTGTAGATGACGGTGTTGACCAGCGCCGTCGTGATGATGTCGGGGAACTGGGCCTTGGCGACCTCGACGTCGAAGAAGGCTCTCTGGATCTCGCCCCAGTCGGCGGCCAGGGCGATGACGACCAGCACCACGACCAGGACGGCGTACTGAACGCCCCGGATGACGCGGGTCCGTTGTCGGCGGGACATGGACATCGGTGGTGGTTCCTTAACTCTTGGGAGCGGCGGGGAACCACTTCTTGTATATGGCGTCGTAACGGCCGTCCGACTGGGCCGCCTTGATCACCTTGTCGATCTCCTTGCGCAGGGCGTCGTTGCCGGTACGCACCCCGACGCCGTACTGCTCGCCCGTCTCGAACTCGGCCGTGACCGCGGTGTCCGGGTTCTTCCGCACGTACTCGAAGAGGACACCGTTGTCGTTGACGGCGGCGTCGACCTGGCCGGTCTTCACGGCCGTGAGCAGCAGTGCGAGATCCTCGAACTGGACGGTCTCGATGTCCTTCCCGTTCTTCTTCGCGTACTCCTCGCCCGTCGTGCCCTGCTGGACGCCCAGCTTCTTGCCCTTGAGGGCGGCCAGGGAGTCGAAGGAGGAGCCCTTCTTGGTGACCAGCGCCTGCGTGGCCTCGAAGTAAGGGGCGGAGAAGTCCAGGTTCTCCTCCCGTACGTCGGTGATCGTCATGCCGGCGGCGGCGACGTCACACTTACGGGCGTTGAGGTCCTCACCCGTCTGGATGCCCTCGAACGGCGTGTCGACGATCTCCTGGGTGACCTTGAGTTCCTTGGCGACCAGATCCACCAGGTCCACGTCGAAGCCGACGATCTTGTTGTCCTGGCGGGACTGGAAGGGCTCGTACGGCAGATGGGTGCAGGTCGTGAGCTTTCCGGAGTTCACCAGCTCCACCGTCGAGCCGTCGGACCCGGAGGACTTGGTGCTCGTGCAACCCGTCATGACGACGAGTGCGGCTGTGGTGGCTATGACGGGCAACACGGTGCGCGGGGACAAGACGCCTCCAGGGCGGGGGACGGACAACAGGCCACATGGTGTGTGAGTTGCGCCGATCTTGCCATCGGAGGTGCCGGATGTCTCCTCGCCAGGGGCCGGGTTAACCAGGTCGTCACGGCAGCGTGACGGCACCGCGTCCGATGTCCGTTCGGTGCCCGTCCGTGGCGCACAGGGCGTGGTCGATGAGGTCCGTGATGCCCCGGATCTGGCTTTCCGAGGTGTTCTGGTCCCCCGGCCGGCTGTGCGCGGAGACCGTGACGGCGGAGCGGCCGTCGGCCGTCACGGCGGGGAACAGTACGGAGCCGAATCCGGTGCCGCCGTGGCCCCAGTAGCCGCCGGTGCCGCCCGCACCGCCTCCGCCGCTCGTGTCGCCCGCGTCGCAGGACAGCGGCGTCCACTGGATACCGAGTCCGTAGCGCGTGCCGGGGGGAGCGCCCTGCTCGTCCGGCACCGGTACGGTCCCGCGCATCTCGGCCAGCTGGGCGGGGGGCAGCAGCTTCCCGCGCAGCAGCGCCGTGAAGAACCGGTCCGTCTCCGCCGTCGTACTGATCATCGATCCGTCGGCGTCCCCGTCGAAGGGCAGATACGCGAGGGTGGTGTCGGCGAGCGGCCCGCCCGCCTCGAACTGCTGGTAGTTACGGGCGTGCGGCTTCGGCAGATACGGCCGGTCACCCGGCGTGGACGTGCGCGTGAGTCCCAGGGGCCGCAGGATCCGGGACCGTACCTCCTGGTCCCAGGGGCGGCCGGTGACGGCCTTGACGACCATGCCCGCGAGGACGTAGTTGACGTTGGAGTACTCCCAGCGCGCGCCCGGCTCGAAGGACGGCGGGTGACTCATCGCGAAGGCGACGCGCTCCTCGGAGGTATGGGTCGTGGAGCGGTTCTCGTAGTACCCGCGAGCGGTCGGGTCGGGTACGACATCGGCGATGTAGTCCGGCAGTCCGCTGGTGTGCTGGAGCAGTTGGCGCAGCGAGATCTTCCGCCCGTCGTTCCCCCGGCCGTCGACCACCCCCGGCAGCCACCGGTCCACGGTGTCGTCGAGCGACACCCGCCCCTCGCCGACGAGTTGGAGCAGCACCGTCGCGACGTACGCCTTCGTGGTGCTGCCGATCCGTACGTACCCGTCGCGCGGTACGGGCCGCCCGGTGCGGAGATCGCCGACACCGCTGCGGACGACGTGCGTCGCCCCGTCGGGTGTCCGCAGCCTGGCCGACACCCCGGTGACCCCGGCGTCGCGCAGCGCGTCGGCGTCCCGCTGCAGGGAGGCGGGCGGGGGAGCGGGCCGGGGACCGGCCGTCGCCCTCGCCTGGGCGGGGGCGACGGCGGCGAGGCTCCCGGCGAGGAGCGCGAGCGAGACGGCGGTGGCGGTACGGCGGGCAGTGGCCGTACGGCGGGCGGTGGGGCGGCGGCGCTTCGTGATCGGCATGGACCAACCGTAGGAACGGGCCTCCCACCCCCACCATGGGCCTGACCGGAGTCTTCGGGGTGGGGTTTCACCTACCCGGCCCAGGTGGTCGGCTCCGCCCTAGGTGATCGGCTTCGTCTTCGTGCAGTTCGTCCACTCCACCCAGGGCCGCGCGCCGCCGTTCTTGGGCCCGGTGGCGTACGTGGGGTCGCCCGTGATGGTCTGGTTCTTCTCCTCGTGCGTGATGTCGATGCCGAAGAGCTTGAAGCCGAGCGTCAACTGTCCGGCCGCGACACCGAAGCCGATGCCGAGTGAGGCGTTCCACCAGTCGGTGTTGGCGTTGTAGTCCAGCCGGGAGAGCTTGCCCTTGTCGTGGAGCAGGCGCTCCAGCGGTCCCGCGTCGCTGCCCAGCGCCTCCGCCGCGTCCGAGGGGGTCGGCAGGGCGTCGCCGGCGGGGAAGTCGCCTCGGCCGCGCAGCCAGTCCTCGACCATCTTGCTGTCGCCGTCGTTGTCCAGCACGACCTCGGCGGACTCGGTGTGGATCTGGGACTTGATGTTGCCGCCACCGCCGCCGACGTCGATGGTCACCGGCGTACCGGGAACGTTGGCACCGGCCCCGACCTGGACGCCGCCGCCCGCGCCGTTCTCCTCGCTGGTGGTGATCACCAGCTTCTCCGGGCGGTGCTCCTTGCCGTCCTTCTCCTCCTGGTCGAAGGTCTTGGCGTCGTAGGTGACGGCGACCTGCTGCATGCGGGTGGCTTTGCCCTGGGCGAGTTCGCCGCCCTTGGCGTCGACGCTGAAGGTGTAGACGAAGGTGATCTTGCCGGCGTCGGGGCCGGTGTTGGCGCGCATGACCACGACGTCCTCGGTCATGGTGCCGGTGCCGAACTCGCCGGAGATGCTGCCGAGGTCGGTGGGCTTGCCGTCCTTGTCCTTGCCGCCCTTGCCCTTCGTGAAGGACTTGCCGAAGCTGACCCCGCCCGACACCTCGGTGCTCGTCTTGGTGATGTCGACGTCCGGCGCCCGCTCCGGCGGCAGGTCGGGCTTCTTGGAAGCCGCGTCCGACTGGCAGGCGCCCATATTCGCCCCGGGGTTGTAGCCGCTCTGGTAGCGGCAACCGTCATTCTGTTTGAGGTACGCGGCGAACTTCTTCGCGTCCTCCAGGTTCAGCTCCAGGTCCTTCTGCGAGTCGCCGGTCTTGTTGCCGTTGAACAGCCACTGGCCGCCGCTGCCGCTGCCCTTCATATAACTGCCGCTCAGCGAGGCGCTGCCGCCCCAGTCCTTCAGACCGGGGATACCGGCGGAGATGCTGGCCGTCGCGCCGATGCCGCCTTCGCCGACGCGCTCCAGGGTGACGGTGCCGTCGGACCACTGCTGGAGCTTGACCTGCTCGGAGCCGCTGATCTTGATGAAGGCGATCTGGACGACGACCGTGGTTTTGGTCTGATCCTGGGCGAGCAGGCACTTGGCGGGCTGGAAGGGGTCGCCCGGCGGGGCCTCGGGTATGTCCCCGCCTCCTCCGCCGCCTCCTCCGCCGTCGTCCTCGCCCCCGTCGCCGGAGTCGCAGCCCTCACCGCCGTCACCCGCGTTGACGATCCGGCACACCGCGTCCTGAAGACCCACGGCCGTGTCGGCGGGGACGGCCAGCGCCAGGATGGCCCCGATGATCGCGGCGACGACGCCGATCATGGCGACGTACTCGACACCGCCCTGACCTCTGTCGTGCCGGCGTCGTGACCGCTGTGCGCACTCCGTGCCGTTCATCCGGACTCCTCGCCCAAGCCGTCAACCATTTCCCCGAGCGAAATGGAGACTAAGGACGAGACCGGGCCCAGACGCAGGGCCTCAGGACCCAGTCGCGGGCCCAGCGGAGGCGATTATTCAGTTTCGGGCGGCAGTTGATGCCGATACGGGCACGGTCGGCGTGGATACGGACCCCGAACGGGCCGACGACGCGGACGGCACCGACGCGACGGGCGGGACGGAGGGGCCCGACGGCTGCGACGGTGCCGCCGACCGCGCGGGCGGCGCGGACGGTGTCGCCGCCGACGGCGCCGTACCTCTCGGCGGCGCGCTGGGGGCGGGCGACAGCGGCGTGTACTCGCCGTTCCCGTACACGTCCTTCGGACCGCCGTCGGGCAACTCGCCCAGCGCGTCCAGCGCCTCACGGGCCTTCGGCGCCAGCAGCGGCGAGAAGCGCGGGTTCGTCCGCAGCGCCTCCTCCAGATGGCGTCGCGCCGGGCCGTCCAGCCCCAGGGCTCGCTCGATCTCACCCTGGTGGTACGAGAACAGCGCGCTCCGCATCCCCTGCTCCGTCGCCCTCTTGGCGTACGGCAGCGCCTTTCCGGGCTCACCCGCCCGGAACAGCGCCCACCCCAGCGCGTCGGACACCCGCATGCTCCGGTGGCCGCGCCGCCACTCCGACTCCAGCCGCTCCACGGCCGCCCGGGGATTCCCGTGATCGGACTCGAAGCGGGCCAGCAGCAGTTCCTCGTTCACCCCGTCGGCCCGCGCCCGCGTCGTACGGTCCCGGAGCAGCGTGTACTGGCTCCGCGCGTCCCCGTCCAGCCCCAGCGAGTCGTACAACTCGCCCAGTTCCAGGGCGTATTCGGGCAGCGGGCGCTCCGCGATGGCCGCCTGGTAGTCCTGGGTGGCCTCGTCCGCCCGGTCCAGCGCGACAAGGACGCGCGCCCGGCCCGCCAGCGACGGATGGTGGTCCCGCGCCACCTTCAGCGCCGCGTCGTAGTACCGCAGCGCCTCCTTCGGCTCGCCCCGCTCCCACGCGAGCCCGCCGAGAGCGTGCAGCGCACCCGCCTTCTCGGCGGGCGTGCCGGCCTTCGTCAGCGCCTCGTCCGCCTTGGCCGCCGCGTCCTCGCGCCACCCCCGGTCGTGGTAGACCGCCGAGGACACGGAGAGCACCCGGGGCGTGCCGGGGCGCAGCGCCCGCAGCTTGTCCAGGGCCTTGCCCGCCGCCGGGTAGTCGCCGAGCCCGTTGTACGCCTCGATCAGGACCGGGTACGTCGTCCAGCGGGCCGGGTCCGCCTTCCGTACCGCCTCGCCCCATTTCCTGGCCGCCGCGTAGTCGTGCCGCGCGTTCGCCAGCGAGGCCAGGCCCGTCGTCGCCGCCGGGTTGCGCCGCTCACCCGGTGTGACCTTGAGCGAGCGGCGCAGCGCCTGCTCGGCCTTCGGGTAGTACGCCGTGTCCGCCCGCAGCCCGCCGCGCTCCACGTACGCCGCGCCCAGCACCGCCCAGGACCCCGCGTCCTTCGGGTTCTCCCGCAGCCACGCCTCCCGGTCCCTGATCAGCGCCGCCACGTCCGGCAGCGAGGCGGGCGCGCCCGCGCCGACGGCGGCACGGGCCCGCGCCTCGGGGCCCGGCCCCTGATCCCTGTCCGGTACGAACACAAGGACGCCCGCGACGAGGACCGCCCCCACACCGGTGGCCAGCGCGGCCCTTCTGATGTGCCTCATGTGCTGCGTGTTCATGGTGTTCTTGGCGTTCATGTGATTACTGTGCGTCAATACGAAGACCACACCCGGCCTTGTGGATGTGGATCGCAGACGGGTTCACACCGATGGCCCCGGAGTGCCACGCTGGGACCATGGATGATCTCGTCGCGGACGCGCCCCCCGTCTCTCCGGCCCCCGTCGCCACCGGCGACCTCCTCGCGGAGCTGCGAGCCGGTCTGCCCGCCGAAGCCCTGATCACCGACCCCGACATCACGGCCTCCTACGCGAACGACATGGCGAGCTTCTGCGAGGCGGGCTCCCCGGCGGTGGTCGTACTGCCGCGCACCGTCGAGCAGGTCCAGCACGTGATGCGCACCGCGACGGCCCTGCGCGTCCCCGTGGTGCCGCAGGGCGCCCGTACGGGACTGTCGGGCGCGGCTAACGCCTCGGACGGCTGCATCGTGCTGTCCCTGATCAAGATGGACCGGATCCTGGAGATCAGCCCGGTCGACCGGATCGCGGTCGTCGAGCCCGGCGTCATCAACGCGGTGCTCTCCCGCGCCGTCGGTGAACACGGGCTCTACTACCCGCCGGATCCCTCCAGCTGGGAGACGTGCACCATCGGGGGCAACATCGGCACCGCGTCCGGCGGGCTGTGCTGTGTGAAGTACGGCGTCACCGCCGAGTACGTGCTGGGCCTGGACGTCGTCCTCGCCGACGGCCGTCTCCTGACCACCGGCCGCCGCACGGCCAAGGGCGTCGCCGGATACGACCTCACCCGGCTGTTCGTCGGCTCGGAGGGCAGCCTCGGCATCGTCGTCAAGGCCGTTCTCGCGCTGAAGCCCGCGCCGCCTGGGCAGCTCGTCCTGGCGGCCGAGTTCGCCTCCGCGTCCGACGCCTGCGACGCCATCTGCCAGATCATGGAGCGCGGCCACACCCCGTCCCTGCTGGAGCTGATGGACCGCACCACCGTCCGCGCCGTCAACTCCCTCGCGAACATGGGCCTTCCCGAGACCACCGAGGCGCTGCTGCTCTGCGCCTTCGACACCGCGGACCCGGTGGCCGACCTCGCCGCCGTCGGCGAACTCTGTACGGCGGCCGGCGCCACCGAGGTCGTCCCCGCCGACGACGCCGCCGAGTCCGAACTGCTGCTCCAGGCAAGGCGGCTGGCGCTCGTCGCGCTGGAGGCGGTCAAGGGCACCACGATGATCGACGACGTGTGCGTCCCGCGCTCGCGCCTCGCCGAGATCCTCGCCGGCATCGACCGCATCGCCGAGAAGTACGACCTCACGATCGGCGTCTGCGCCCACGCGGGCGACGGCAACACCCACCCCACGGTCTGCTTCGACGCCTCGGACCCGGACGAGTCCCGGCGCGCCCGCGAGTCGTTCGACGAAATCATGGCGCTGGGGCTGGAGTTGGGCGGCACCATCACGGGCGAGCACGGTGTCGGTGTCCTGAAGAAGGAGTGGCTCTCCCGCGAACTGGGGCCGGTCGGCATGGAGTTGCAGCGCGGCATCAAGAGGACGTTCGACCCGCTGGACCTCCTGAACCCCGGAAAGCTGTTCTGATCCGGCGAGTTCCGGCCGGGCCGGTCGTACGGCGTGCGGAGTACGTCGGGCGACACACGTCGTACGGCCAAAGTCCGATGGCCCGGCCGGGCGCGGCGGCCTACCGTGAAAGCGACGTCGGTCGCAGGTGACCGCACTTCGACCCGGGAGGTTTCCGTGCCCGCCCGTCTTGACCACACCATCGTCCACAGCCGCGACCGGTTCGCCTCCGCGCGCTTCCTCGCGGAGCTGATCGGCGAGCCCGAGCCCAAGTCCTTCGGGCCGTTCGCGAGCCTGCCGCTCGACGGCGGGGTCACCCTCGACTATCTCGACGCGCCCTCGGAGATAGTCAGCCAGCATCTGGCCTTCCTGGTGTCCGAGGACGAGTTCGACGAGATCTTCGGGCGCGTGAAGGAGCGCGAACTCCCTTACTGGGCCGGGCCGATGCACGAGAAGCCGCAGCGGATCAACCATCTCTTCGGCGGCCGCGGGGTCTATCTGGACGACCCCGACGGCCACTCGATCGAATTCATCACCCGCACCTACGTCATCGACTGAGAGCACGAGAAGCGGCTCCGGCGGCGGGCGTCAGGACTCGCCGTCCGCGGACTCGTCGGACGGCCACGGGTCCCGCAGCCACAGATCGTCGGCCGGCATCGGGGCGAGCAGCCGCGCCAGCCCGTCGTCGATCCCCAGCCGGTCCGTCTCGGTGCCCGGTGGCACCAGCCGCAACGTCCGCTCCAGCCACGCCGACACCGCCGACGAAGGGGCCTCCAGGAGCGCGTCGCCGTCGGGGGAGGAGAGCGCCACGCACAGGACGCTGCGGCCGTCGACCTTCGTGGGCCAGATCCGTACGTCACCGTGACCGCACGGCCGGAACACCCCTTCGACCAGCAGTTCGCGTGCGAACGTCCAGTTGACCGGGGTGTCCGAGCTGATGTGGAAGCTGATGTGCACCGCGTACGGATCCTCCGTGCGGTACGTCAGCCGGGCAGGGACGGGGATGCTGCGCTCGGGCGAGAGCACCAGATTGAGCTCCAGCTCGCGTTCCACCACGGTGTGCATATCAGGTGCTTCCCTTCCTCGTACGACGCCCGGGAGTGGGCCGTACCGATGGAGAGCGTCGACTCCCGCCGCCATTACGCGACTTCGGGCAAGAACTTGCTCCCGCGACTTACCGTGACTCTTTCGTGACCGAATCGAGGTCCAAACGGCCGGATGGACCCTGGGCCATGCGGTGGTCTGATAGATGTGGACCCTTGAATTGAGCCCATCGAAGAGATACGGGACCACGGTGATGAGCGCCCCGACCTCGGCAACCGGAGACGGCAGCCCTTCCCCCGGCTACTACCCGGACCCGTCCATCCCCGGATACGTCCGGTACTGGAACGGCGGGTCCTGGGTACCCGGTACCAGCCGGCCGGCGCCGGGGGCCGGTGAGGCCATGCCGGAGGCGCCCCACGGGGTGCCCGCGGCGGCCCCTCCGCCGGCGGCCCGGCGGACCCCGGAACCGGCGACCCCGGCGGTCGAGGAGACCGGGCCGATGTTCTTCGACGAGGACCCCGCCGAGGAGCCCCGGCAGGAACCGGCCTCCGTCTGGCAGGCCGACACCCGCAGGCAGACCGGCTTCGGCGGCGAGCGCGACGCCCGGGTCTCCTGGGGCGAGGGCCGGCAGGAACCTGGTCCCACGGGCGCGCCGGAACCGGAAGACGCCAGGGACCCCCGGTACGCCCGTGACACGCGCGACCCCCGGGTGCCCGGCCAGGCGTCGGACCCGTCGGCCGATCCCACGGGCGGCGCGCTGCCCGGCGTACGGTCCCTGGGACCCGGCCCGGGGGCGGGCCGGGGTGACGACGACTCACCTCCCAGGGAGGGCACGGTCGCGATCCGCCTCCCGCGGCCCGGACGCGGGGACCGGGACGAGAGCCGGACCCCCCGTAACGACGAGGGCGAGCCGCCCACCGACGGCACGGTCACCATCCGCCCGGTCGGCGGCGCCCCGCAGGGCGGACAGGCCACCGGGCGTACGGGGCAGACCGAGGGCACCATGGCCATCCGCGCCCTGCGGCCCCGCGCCGCAGGCCCGGCACCCGTCCCGCCGCAGACCCAGGCACCCCAGGCACCCCAACCTCACGCGCCTCAGGCCCCGCAGCAGCCCGACAACCTCCCGTCCCGCTCGATGCAGCCCCCCGCCGCGGGCCCGCTCGCCCCCGGCCCCGGCGGTGGCTCGCCCTCCTGGGCGCAGCAGGTGCACCAACTCGCCCAGCCCGCACCGCACTCGCCGTCCGGACCGTCCGCCGGCGACCCCGCCGCCGGGCAGCCGGTCGTGCCGTGGAAGCCGCCGGTCGAGGACCCGTTCCTGCGGGCGGCCCAGGCCCAGGCGGCGGCCCGCCCCGCCGCGCTCGGCAAGCGGTTCGCCGCCCGGCTGATCGACAGCGTCGTCCTCCTGGGGATCGTCGGGGCCGTCTCCGTACCTCTGGTGTCCAAGGCGCTCGCGCACATCGACGACAAGGTCGAGGCCGCGAAGCAGACCGGCGAGACCGTCACCGTCTGGCTGATCGACGGCACGACGGCCGGTTACTTCGGCGGGGTGCTCGCCGCTCTGCTGGTCATCGGCGTCCTGTACGAGGCGCTGCCCACCGCCAAGTGGGGCCGCACGCTCGGCAAGAAGCTGTGCGGTCTGGAGGTGCGGGACATCGAGTCGTTCGAGGCCCCGTCCTTCGGCTCGGCACTGCGCCGCTGGCTCGTGTACGGGGTGCTCGGCGTGCTCGTCGTCGGCGTACTGAACGTGCTGTGGTGCGTCTTCGACCGGCCGTGGCGGCAGTGCTGGCACGACAAGGTGGCGCACACGTTCGTCGCGGGCTGAGCGGGAGGGACTGAGCCGGCGGGGCTGAGCGGGAGCGGCGAAGGCGCCGAGGGGCTGACACCGGGTCACCCATGGGACGGCGGGCGTGGGCGGCGGCTCCTCCGAACGGCCGTTGATCCGTTGCGGGCATCCGTACGGCGCGGTGCACTGCCCCCATGAGTAACGATCAGCCGACGCCCGGTCAGCCGCCCGACGACGACCCGTTCCGCAAGCAGCCGCCGCCCGACGGGCCGCCCTCGCCCGGTGGCCCGCTTCCGGGTGGCGGTACGCCGCCTCGTCACGGTGACCCGTACGGCGGCGCCAACCCGCCACCCCCGGGTGACCCGTACGGCGGATCGGCTCCACCACCCCCCGGTGACCCGTACGGCGGATCGGCTCCACCACCCCCCGGTGACCCGTACGGCGGAAACGATCCGCTCCGCGGGATGCCGCCGCTCGCGTCCATGGGCAAGCGCATCCTCGCGCGCATCGTCGACTGGATCATCGTCGCGATCCCGCTCGCCCTGATCAGCATCCCGTTCAATGTCTACGGCCGCTGGTCGGACGAGTCCAACAGCTGGGACGACACGGTCAACGGCATGAACGGCGGCGGCCAGTGGGTGTTCCGGATCATCACGATCGTGGCGTATGTCGGCTACGACACGGTGATGACGCAGTGGGGCGGCCAGACCCTTGGTAAAAAGCTGTTCAAGACCCGCGTTGCGATGCTCAACGACGGGCGGGTGCCCGAATCCCGTGCCTCGTTCCTGCGGGCCGTCGTGCTGTGGGTCCCCGCACTGGTCTGCTGCGCCTGCTTCTGGCCGCTGCTCCTGCTGATCCTGATCCTGCTCGACCGCCCCTACCGGCAGGGGCTGCACGACAAGGCGGCGAAGACGGTCGTGGTGTCAGCGGCGCAGTGACGCCGGGATCCGGGCCTCCGCGGCGGACGCCGACCTGGCCGGGCCCGGGACGGACGAGACAGAGGAGGCGCCGGCGTGATCCGTACGGCTCGCACCGACCGGGTGTGCCACCTGCGAACGGCGTGGCCGCACGGCCTTGACCGACACCAGAAGGCCGAAACAGAGGGCGACGAGCGCGATCACCGCGATGCCGACGACCGACGTGACGCCGGAGAGCAGCAGCATCGCGAGTGTGGCGAGGACGACGGTGGCGGAACCGTAGGCAAGCTGTGCGGCAGTCGGACGCGGCATGGCTGTATCCGTCCCTCGGGGCAATCGGGAGTGATTTCGGGGGTGTTGGGGGTGTCTCGCGTGTCTGCGCTGAGTCGCACTGTCAAACGACCCTACGACGGTGAATGCCCGGCAGGAACCGACAGTAAGCGTGACCTAACCCACGACGCCGGAGCATGGGGGGCGCACGGAGTCACACGCCCCCGCTATATGACACATCGGTGCGCCCACCGTCCGGTCCGCGGGACACCCACCGATACATCAGCGTGACGTCCGGATACCGGAACTGAACTCGTGCATAGTGCACTTGGCCTGTGCAAGTCAAGGGCTGTCTTTTCTCCTTCAACTCCGGTCGAATGTCGTCACTTGTGACGCGCACCCCGCGCGCGGATCCCCACACATCCGGTCCGCGGACACCGGGTGCGGGGAGAGGACAACATCAAGTGACCATCAATCGACGGGCGATCAGAGCGTCCGCGGTGTTCGTGGCCCTCGCCACGGCGGCCGCGACGGCCTCGACGCTCGCCCCGGCGCAGGCCGAGGGCAACACCACAGCAGGTCCGGCGAGCATCGAGCGCCGCGATCCGGCGCCGCAGAAGGGCCATGTCGAGCACGACCTCGAAGGTCCGTTCAGCAAGCAGCAGGAGCAGCAGCGCAAGGCCGCCCTGGAGCAGGTCGTCGCCGGTGACGCCAAGATCATGAAGCGCGGCGGTTCCAACGTCGTCAAGCTCGACGACAAGAAGTACGTCGAGCTGGGCCGCGAGAAGACCGACAAGATCTTCACGATCCTGGTGGAGTTCGGCGACGAGGTCGACGACACCACCACGTACGACCCGGACGGCGCGGACGGCCCCGAGGCCCCCATCACGAAGTACGGTGGCGAACCCGGCCCGCAGCACAACGAGATAGCCGAGCCCGACGAGAAGGTGGACAACTCCACCGCCTGGCAGGCCGACTACAACCAGCAGCACTTCCAGGACCTCTACTTCGGTGAGGGCAAGGACTCCAAGGGCCAGCCGAAGGAGTCGCTGAAGACCTACTACGAGAAGACCTCGTCCGGCCGCTACTCGGTCGACGGTGAGGTCTCCGACTGGGTCAAGGTCAAGTACAACGAGGCCCGTTACGGCTCCAACTACTGCGGCGACTCCAACTGCGCCAACGTCTGGGACGCGGTACGCGACGGCACCACCGCCTGGGCCGCCGACCAGAAGGCCAAGGGCCGTACGGACGCGGAGATCAAGGCCGACCTCGCGTCGTACGACGAGTGGGACCGCTACGACTTCGACGCCGACGGCAACTTCAACGAGCCCGACGGCTACATCGACCACTTCCAGATCGTCCACGCGGGCGAGGACGAGTCGGCCGGCGGCGGCGCCGAGGGTGAGAACGCCCTGTGGGCGCACCGCTGGTACGCCTACGGCACGGACGCCGGCAAGACGGGCCCCGCGGAGAACAAGTCCGGCGGCACGCAGATCGGCGACACCGGCATCTGGGTCGGCGACTACACGATGCAGCCGGAGAACGGCGGACTCGGCGTCTTCGCGCACGAGTACGGCCACGACCTCGGCCTGCCCGACCTGTACGACACCTCGGGCGGCGGCGAGAACTCCACCGGCTTCTGGACCCTGATGTCGGCCGGTTCCTGGCTCGGCCGGGGCAAGGGCGAGATCGGCGACCTGCCGGGCGACATGACCGCCTGGGACAAGCTTCAGCTGGGCTGGCTCGACTACGACGAGGCCAAGGCCGCGACGGCGTCGACCCACAAGCTGGGCGTGTCCGCGTACAACACGGACAACCCGCAGGCACTCGTCGTCGAGCTGCCGAAGAAGCCGGTCACCACGACTGTCGTGAAGCCCGCCGAGGGCTCCAAGCAGTGGTGGAGCGACATGGGTGACGACCTCAAGAACACCCTCACCCGCTCCGTCGACCTCACCGGCAAGGCCAAGGCGTCGCTGGAACTGGACGGCTGGTGGGACATCGAGGCCAACTACGACTACCTGTACGCCGAGGTGTCGGAGGACGGCGGCGCCAACTGGACCCCGGTCGACGGCACCGCCGACGGCAAGGCCATCACGCGTGACGCGGGCGACAAGCCGGCCCTGACCGGTCCGTCCGGCGGCCACAAGAAGCTCGTCTACTCGCTGGACGCCTACGCGGGCAAGAAGGTCGACGTCCGCTTCCGCTACCAGACGGACGGCGGCGCGGGCGGCAAGGGCTTCGCGGCCGACACGATCAGTGTCGTCGCCGACGGCGCCCCGGTCTTCAGCGACAACGCCGAGGCGGACGACGCCGGCTGGACGGCGAAGGGCTTCTCGCGCATCGGTGAGTCGTTCACCCAGGACTACGACCAGTTCTACATCGCGGAGAACCGGCAGTACGTCAGCTACGACAAGACCCTCAAGTCGGGCCCGTACAACTTCGGCTTCAAGGCGCCGAAGGACGGCTGGGTCGAGCACTACGCGTACCAGAACGGCCTCATGGTCTGGCTCTGGGACACCTCGCAGAAGGACAACAACACCAGCGCCCACCCCGGCAAGGGTCTGATCCTGCCGGTCGACGCGCACGCCAAGCCCCTGAAGTGGGCCGACGGCACGGTGATGCGTAACAAGATCCAGACGTTCGACTCGTCGTTCAGCAAGTTCCCGACCGACCTCTTCCGGCTCCACAACGCCGACAAGGCGCAGTGGATCCTGCCGCAGGCCGGCAAGTCGGTCTTCGACGACCGCAAGGGCACGTACTGGTACGAGGAGAACCCGACCGGTGGTGTCGTCGTTCCTGACACCAACACCAAGATCTCCATCGTGAGCGAGCCGCTCAGTGGCTCCACGATGACGGTGAAGGTCGACCGCTCGACCAAGTAACGGACATCGTCGCAGGTCAAGCCATGATCGGCCGTCGCCCCCTAGCGGGGCGGCGGCCGATCGTGTTTAGGTGCGTCCTACCGACTCTTATTGACACGACGTCTCACGGGGGGATTGAGGACACATGGCAGGTGGAGGCTTCAGCAGGCTCCCGAACGGCACCGTGGTGGTGGCACTGACCGTGCCCAGCCCGGCGGCCGAAGGCCGTACGGTCCGGATTCTGGTCCATGCGATGAACCGGGCCCGCGCCCTGACCAGGCTGCGGAATCTCGGACTGCGCGCCGTCTATCTCCGCGGCAACGCGGAACCGCCGACACCGGACGAGATCACGGCGGTGCTGCACCATCCGGACGGCCTGCTCTGGCGGGCCACACCGGAGTGCGCGCAAGAGCTCTGGCAGCCCATACGGGCCCTGCTGCGCCCCGCGCGGCGGTACGGGCCACCCGAGCCGCGCCACGGCCTCACAGGCCTCCCTGCGGCGCCCTCGGCGGCCACCCTGCCGGGGCTGTTCGCGGCGCCGCGACCGGAGCGGCGGACGGGCAGCGGGAGCGACATGAGCGCCGCGTAGCCGGCACCTCGCGGGGACCGGCACGCTCTACCGGTAGGGCCTACAGGTAGGCCCTACACCACCGGCTTGCCGGTCAGCCGTACGCCCGCCGCGCGCATCTCCTCCAGGGCCCGCTCCGTCGTCTCCTCGGCGACGCCCGCGGTCAGGTCCAGCAGTACGTGGGTGGTGAACCCCGCACGCGCCGCGTCCAGGGCCGTCGCCCGTACGCAGTGGTCGGTCGCGATGCCGACGACGTCCACCTCGGCCACCTCGCGCGCCCGCAGCCAGTCCGTGAGCGTCACACCGTTCTCGTCGGCGCCCTCGAAGCCGCTGTACGCCGCCGCGTACGCGCCCTTGTCGAAGACGGCGTCGATCGACCCCGAGGCGACGGCCGGCGCGAAGTTGGGGTGGAAACCCACCCCCTCCGTGCCCGCCACGCAGTGGACCGGCCACGAGCGCACGAAGTCGGGGCGCGCGGAGAAGTGGTCACCCGGGTCGATGTGGTGATCACGCGTCGCGACCACGTGGCGGTAACCGGCCGTCGACTGCCCGATCAGATCGGTGATGGCGGCGGCCACGTCGGCGCCGCCCGACACCGCGAGGCTGCCGCCCTCGCAGAAGTCGTTCTGAACGTCCACGACTATCAGTGCGCGGTGCATGGCGGGTGTCCTTCGGTGGGGAGCGTGCGGGGGCGACCGAGCCTAGGGCGTCCCGCTGTGGTTGGCCTCTCGCAGCCTGGCGTTCCCGGTCGCTGTCCGTTCATGCCTCCCACACCTCACGTCCGTGAATCACCGGCACGCCGGTCACATGCGGACCCCCGCCGGTCACATGTAGACCGTCGGGATGACCGGCTCGCCGCGCGACAGCTGGATCGCCGACATCGGCAGCCCCGCCCGCGCCGCCACGTGCCGGTCGCGGACCGCGTCCAGCGGCTCGCGCGCGACGACCTCGCCGCCCTTGACCAGCTCCACCAGCAGCTGCCGGTCCAGCAGGTCGGCGGGGACCGGACCGGTGCCGACGACCTCGGCCTCCGCGTACCCCTCGGCGTCCACCCGCCGCGCCGCCCACTTGCGGCCGCCGATCGACGTCTTGCCGCCGAGTGACTTCTTCGCCACCGCGTGCAGCGGCGCCTTCGGATCGGCGGAGTGGGCACGGGCGACGAGTTTGTACACCATCGAGCAGGTGGGGTGCCCGCTGCCGGTGACCAGCTGGGTGCCGACCCCGTACGCGTCCACGGGCGCCGCGGCCAGCGAGGCGATCGCGTACTCGTCCAGGTCGGAGGTGACCACGATCCGGGTGTTCACCGCGCCCAGCTCGTCCAGCTGCTGCCGCACCCGGTGCGCGACGAGCAGCAGGTCGCCGGAGTCGATACGCACCGCGCCCAGCTCGGGCCCGGCGACCTCCACGGCGGTACGGACCGCCTCGGCCACGTCGTAGGTGTCCACGAGCAGCGTCGTACCGCTGCCGAGCGCGTCGACCTGTGCCTGGAACGCGTCCCGCTCGTTGTCGTGCAGCAGCGTGAAGGCGTGCGCGCTGGTGCCCACCGTCGGGATGTCGTAGCGGAACCCGGCCGCCAGGTCGGACGTGGTGTCGAAGCCGCCCACGTACGCGGCGCGCGAGGCGGCGACGGCGGCCAGTTCGTGGGTGCGGCGCGCGCCCATCTCGATCAGCGGTCGCCCGCCGGCCGCGGCCGACATCCGGGACGCGGCGGCGGCGATCGCCGAGTCGTGGTTGAGGATCGACAGGATCACGGTCTCCAGCAGCACGCATTCGGCGAAGGAGCCCTCGACGCGCAGGATCGGCGACCCGGGGAAGTACATCTCGCCCTCGCGGTAACCCCAGATGTCGCCGCCGAAGCGGTAGTCGGCCAGCCAGTCGAGCGTCGGCCCGTCGACGATCCCCCGCTCGCGCAGGAAGCCGATGACGTCCTCGTCGAAGTGGAAGTTCTCGACGGCGTCGAGCACCCGGCCGGTGCCCGCGACGACTCCGTAGCGCCGTCCCTCGGGCAGGCGCCGGGTGAAGACCTCGAAGACGGAGCGGCGCTCGGCCGTCCCCGCCCGAAGTGCCGCCCGGAGCATCGTCAACTCGTACTGGTCGGTGAAGAGCGCGGTCGACGGAACGCCGAGCCTACGGCCGCCCTCGTCCTTCGCCAGGCCCTTCTCAAGGTCCGCAGAGTTCATGCCGACGATGCTACAGGAGATCTCGTCAAACTGACGAGATCTAACGAGCGCTCAGACCGCCGTTTGTGCGACAGGCCCCACCTGGTGGCAGCATGGGGCTGTGAGGCTGTGCATCCCGGGGCGCACCCCGGGGCCCCCGGCGGAGAAGAAGGTCGTCCCGAACCGTGAGTGTTGCCCCGACAGAGATCGAACTTCCCGAGTCGGCCGAGGAGACGTTCACCGTCCCGGATCCTGACGTGCCGTGGATGACGATCGTCCACAACGACCCGGTCAACCTCATGAGTTATGTGTCGTACGTCTTCCAGACGTACTTCGGCTACTCCAAGGACAAGGCGCACAAGCTGATGCTCGACGTCCACCACAAGGGCCGCGCCATCGTCTCCAGCGGCAGCCGCGAGGAGATGGAACGCGACGTGCAGGCGATGCACGGATACGGCCTGTGGGCCACGCTCTCCCAGGACCGCAACTGATGGCCGGGCAGTTCGAGGCGATCCCCGGCGGTGGCGCCGCCGTCGCGCTCGACGAGGTCGAGATTTCCATCCTGCGCTCCCTGGCCGTACAACTCCTGGAGCTGATCGGCCCCGGCGAGGAACCGGCCAAGGGCGAGGACCCCCTCGCCGCGCTCTTCGCGGAGGGCCCCAGCAAGCCGCCGTCCGACCCCGCGCTCGCCCGGCTCTTCCCGGACGCGTACGGCTTCGGCGACGACACCGACGACGAACTGCGCGAGTACGCCTCCGAGTTCAGACGCTTCACCGAGAACGACCTGCGGACCCGCAAGCGCGAGGACGGAATCGCGCTCGTCCGCACACTGGACGCGCTCTCCGCCGCCGGCGAGGGCGGAGCCGTACTGAAGCTGGCGCCCGACGACTGCAGGCACTGGCTCGGCGCGCTCAACGACCTGCGGCTGACGATCGGCAACAGGCTGGACGTCTCCGACGAGGACGACGGCGAGGGCCTGTACCGGCTGCCGGACTCCGACCCGCGCAAGCCGATGGTGATGGCGTACCTGTGGCTCGGGGCGCTCCAGGAGTCGCTCGTCGAGACGATGATGCCCTGACGGTCCGCCGGCCACGTGGGGGAGGCCCGTCACAGGGCCTCCACGGCGCCCTCACATCATCTTCGGACGGACACCTTCCGTTTCCTCAATTGAGGCTCAACTCCGCATAACGATCGGATCTCCGCCTCCGCATGCTTTGCGATTCGGGGTGTGATTCGTCCCCTTCTTCCTGTGGGCCGCGCCACAGCGGCCTGCGCGGATCGCCGCCCCGCCCGTGGTAAATCTTCACGACCACCGGCACAGGCAGGGAGAAAGGGCGCATCACCATGACCTCCCCACAGGTCGACAACACCTCGGAAAGCCCCTCCGGAAAGACCTCGGAGGAGGGCTACGAACGCGGACTCGGCAGCCGCCAGGTCCAGATGATCGCGATCGGCGGCGCCATCGGCGTCGGCCTGTTCATGGGCGCCGGCGCGAACATCGCCAAGGCCGGGCCGAGCATCATCCTGATGTACGCCCTCGCCGGCGTGGTGATCTTCTTCATCATGCGGGCACTCGGCGAACTGCTCCTCTACCGGCCGGTCTCCGGCTCGTTCGCGGAGTACGCCCGCGAGTTCCTCGGCCCGTTCTTCGGATACGTGACCGGCTGGACGTACTGGCTCATGTGGATCGTGACCGGCATGGCCGAACTCACGGCGGCGGCGATCTACATCCACTTCTGGTTCCCCTCGATCCCGCAGTGGGTCAGCGCCCTCGTCTTCCTCGTGGTGCTCTTCGGCGTCAACCTGATCTCCGTCAAGATCTTCGGCGAGGTCGAGTTCTGGTTCTCGATGGTCAAGGTCACCGCCATCATCGGCATGATCGTCATCGGCCTCGGCGTGCTGACCCTCGGCTTCTCGGACGCGGGCGAGACCGCCACCACCGGCAACCTCTGGCAGCACGGCGGCATCTTCCCCAACGGCATCGGCTCCAGCCTGATGACCCTCCAGGGCGTGATGTTCGCCTACCTCGCCGTCGAACTCGTGGGCGTCACGGCGGGCGAGTCCGAGAATCCGGAGAAGACGCTCCCCAAGGCGATCAACACGCTGCCTTGGCGCATCATCGTCTTCTACGTCGGCGCGCTCACCGTCATCCTCGCCGTCGTGAAGTGGACCGAATTCAGCGAGGGCGAGAGCCCGTTCGTACACGCCTTCGCCAAGATCGGCATCCCGCTCGGCGCCGGAATCGTCAACTTCGTCGTGCTGACGGCGGCCCTGTCGTCCTGCAACTCCGGCATGTACTCCACCGGCCGGATGCTGCGCGACCTCTCCGCCAACAACGAGGCGCCGAAGGTCCTGGGCAAGCTCAACTCCCGCCGGACGCCGGCGTTCGGCATCGCCGCGTCCGTCGCGCTGATGGGCATCGGCGTCGTCCTCAACTACATCGTCCCCGAGAAGGCGTTCCTCTACGTCACCTCGGTCGCCACCGCCGCCGGTATCTGGACCTGGATGATGATCCTCGTCAGCCATATCAAGTACCGCTCCGCCGTGGTCGCCGGGCGGCTGCCCGCCTCCTCGTTCCCGGCCCCGGGCGGCTCGGCGCTGAGCTGGGTGGCGCTGGTGTTCCTGTCGTTCGTGACCTGTCTGATCGCGTACGACTCCGAGGCCCGGGTGTCGCTGTACGTCGGCGCGATCTGGGCGGTGTTCCTCGGCGGCGGCTGGGCGCTGCTCAAGCGCCGTAACCCGGAACTCGCGGCGGCCGGTGCGCGGGAGCCGCGTGATCCGGAGGGCCCGCACGAGCCGGAGTACGCGAAGGTCTCCGACTGACGCCGACGCCGACGCCGGGCACTTACGGCGGCGGTCCCACATGCCGTCTCACGCACTGTCTCACCAGGTGGCCTCCGTGTCTCAGACGCGGAGGCCACCTGCTTATCCTTCACCTCATGCTGACCATCACCCAGGCCCTCTACGACCAGATCGTCACCCACGCACGCGCGGACCATCCGGACGAGGCGTGCGGCATGGTCGCGGGCCCGGAGGGCAGTGGGCGGCCCGAGCGTTTCATCCCGATGCTCAACGCGGCCCGCTCACCCACGTTCTACGAGTTCGACTCGGCGGACCTGCTCAAGCTCTACCGGGACCTGGACGACCGGGACGAGGAACCGGTGATCGTCTACCACTCGCACACGGCGACCGAGGCCTACCCCTCCCGCACGGACATCACCTACGCCAACGAGCCCGGCGCCCACTACGTCCTGGTCTCCACCGCCGACACCGACGACGCGGGCCCCTTCCAGTTCCGCTCGTACCGCATCGTGGACGGCGAGGTCACGGAGGAAGAGGTCGAGGTCGTCTGAGAAGATGACGCGATCCAGGGCGGCAGGACCCAGGAAGCCGGTGTGAATCCGGCACGGTCCCGCCACTGTGACCAGGGCCTTCGCGCGAGCGGGGCCCCGGAAGCCAGGAACTGACCTGTCGCCCTTCTCCCACCATGCCAGGGGACGCGGAAATCCCCCGGAGGAGGCCCAGTCATGTCCTCGCGGCGCCACGCCCTCATACCGGCGGTCCTGCTTCCGCTGCTGCTCCCGCTCGCCGCCTGCTCAGCCGGCGCGGACCCCGTCCGCAGGGCCGGAGCCCCGGCCGACGGATTCCCGTACACCGTCACCAACTGCGGTGTGAAGACCACCTTCGAGGCACCCCCGAAGCGCGTGGTCACCATGAACCAGCACGTCACCGAGATCATGATCGAACTCGGACTCACCAAGTCCCTCGTCGGCACCGCCTGGCTGGACGACAAGGTCCTGCCCGCCTACGAGAAGGCGTACAAGAGCGTCCCGGTCGTCGCCAAGGAGTACCCCTCCAAGGAGAAACTCCTCGCCGTCAACCCCGACTTCGTCTACGGCGGTTACGCCAGCGCCTTCGCCGCCAAGGACGGCCGCACCCGCGACGACCTCAAGGGCGCCGGCATCGACACCCGGCTCAACCTGGAGAACTGCACCGAGGGCAGGACCTCCATGGACGACGTCTTCCGCGAGGTCGAAGAGGTCGGCCGCACCTTCGGCGTCGCCGACCGCGCCGCGAAGTGGACCGCCGAGGCACGCACCACCCTCGCCACCACGGCCGCCGGTCTCCAAGACGTGAAGCCGGTCTCGGTCTTCGTCTACGACAGCGGCGACAAGACCGCGTTCACCGCGGGCGGCAAGGGCATCGGCAACGAGATGATCGACCGGGCCGGCGGTCGCAACGTCTTCGCCGACCTCGACAAGTCCTTCGGCGACGCCACCTGGGAGCAGGTCGTGGCGCGCGGGCCCGAGGCGATCGTCATCTACGACTACGGCTCCACCACCGTCGCGCAGAAGAAGAAGCGGCTGCTGGAGGACCCCGTACTGAAGGACGTCCCGGCGATCAGGAACAAGCGCTTCGCCGTCCTGCCGCTCTCCGACGCCGTGCTCGGCGTCCGCGCCCCGGCCGCCGTCCAACGGCTCGCCTACCAACTCCACCCGGAGGCGGGCGAGTAGGCGCGCCGCGATGAGCTGTCAGACCCCGCCCGCCCGGCGGCGGCTGAGGCACGCGCTCGTCCTCGGCGGCCTCATCGCGGCCCTCGCCTGCGCCGTCGTCGCCGGGCTCGCGCTCGGCTCGGTCCGCATCCCGCCCGGCGAGGTCGTCACGATCCTCACCGGCGGCGCCGAGCCCAGCCCCTTCCGCACGATCGTCCTGGACGTACGGCTGCCGCGCGTGCTGCTCGGCGCGGTCGTCGGCGCCGGGCTGGCCGTCGTCGGTACGGTCCTCCAGGCCCTCGTACGCAACCGGCTGGCCGACCCGTTCCTGCTCGGGATCTCCTCGGGGGCGTCCACCGGCGCCGTACTCGTCCTGGTCTTCGGCATCGGCGGTGGCATCGGCGGCGGGATCACCACCACCGTCGCCATGCCGGCCGCCGCCTTCGCCGGCTCGCTGTTCGCGATGGCCGTCGTCTACGCGCTCGCCCGGCGCGGCGGCACGATGACCGGCGGGCGGCTCGTGCTGGCCGGGGTGACCGTCTCGTACATCCTGTCCGCGCTCACCACACTGATCCTGGTGGTCTCCGCGCGGCCCGAGCACTTCCAGGAGGCGCTGTTCTGGTCGCTCGGCGGCCTCGGCAGCGCCCGTTGGGGCTCGCTCGTCGTCCCGGCCGTCGTCCTCGTCGCCGGGACCGCCGTCCTGATGGCGCTCGCCCGGCCGCTGGACCTGCTGCTGGTGGGGGAGGAGGGCGCGACCGTACTGGGGCTGGACACCGCGCGCTTCCGCGCCGCCGTGTTCGTCCTCGCCTCGCTGGTCACCGGGGTGATGGTGGCCGCGAGCGGCGCCATCGGCTTCGTCGGGCTGCTCGTGCCGCACGCCGCGCGGATGGTGGTCGGGGCGTCGCACCGGCCGCTGCTGCCGGTCGCCGCGCTCGGCGGGGCGGTCGTGCTCGTCGTCGCGGACCTCGCCGCCCGTACCGTCGCCGCGCCGCAGGACATCCCCGTGGGCGTCCTCACCGCGCTCATCGGCGGCCCGTTCTTCCTGTGGCTGATGCGCCGCCGCCCCGAAGGAGCCCCGGTATGAGCCCCGATACGAGTGCCGGTACGAGCGCCGCTACGCGCCCTCGTAAAGCGGCATTGCGCGTCGAGGGGCTGTCGTACGGGATCGGCGACGGCCGGCACCTCGTCGACGCCGTCGACCTGACCGCAGCCCCCGGCGAGACCGTCGGCCTCGTCGGCCCCAACGGCAGCGGCAAGACCACCCTGCTGCGCTGCGTGTACGGCACGCTGCGCCCCACCCACGGCCGGGCGCTGCTGGACGGCGACGACCTGCACACCATGAAGGCCAAGGCGCGCGCCCGGCGCGTGGCGACCGTCCCGCAGGACGGACAGACCGACTTCGAACTGACCGTCCGCGAGGTCGTCGCCATGGGCCGCTCCCCGCACCGGCGCTTCTGGGAGGCGGACACGGCGGCGGACACCGCACTGGCCGACGCCGCGCTGGAGCGCGTCGGCATCGCCCCGCTCGCGGAGCGCGCCTTCCCGTCCCTCTCCGGCGGCGAACGCCAGCGCGCCCTCGTCGCCCGCGCACTGGTCCAACGGCCCGCGCTGTTCGTCCTGGACGAGCCGACCAACCATCTGGACATCCGCCACCAGCTCGAAGTCCTCTCCCTCATAAGGGAGTTGGGGACGATCAATCTGCTGGCCCTGCACGACCTGAATCTCGCCGCGTACTACTGCGACCGCCTCTACGTACTCAAAGCGGGTACGGTTGTCGCCTCGGGAACCCCGGCGGAGGTCCTGACCCCCGCCCTTCTGGCCACGGTCTACGAGGTCGAGGCGGAGGTCACGCCGCACCCCCGGACCGGCGCCCCCACCGTCGTCTATCTGCCCGAGCACCGGCCCGAGCGACTGCCCGGGTGACGGCCCAGTCCACCTGACGAACACCGAACGTCCATCAGTTGAGATCACATACCGGGATGCGGACCGGGAATCGATACGATGACCCCATGGTTTCCCACGACGTGAGCGACAAGACCCCAGGCGATCTCCTGGTGGCGCGCCTGCACGTCGATCTGTGCCGACTCGCCAGCGCCATGTGTACGGCCGGCGCTGCCGCCTGAGTCGCGGCAGGACGCCCATCCCGAGCACCACCCCCCGCGCGGGGGCAGAGCCGCGCGCCCGTCACGCCTCTTTTCCGACAGGAGCCCACGCCATGGCCATCGAGGTCCGCATTCCGACCATCCTCCGCACCTACACCGACGGAGCCAAGGCCGTCGAGGGCAGCGGTGACACCATCGCGGCCCTGCTCACCGACCTCGAAACCCGCCACACGGGCATCCGCGAGCGCATCGTCGACGGCGCCAACGGCGACCAGCTGCGCCGCTTCGTGAACGTCTACCTGAACGACGAGGACGTCCGCTTCCTGGACGGCATCTCCACCAAGCTCGCGGACGGCGACAGCGTCACCATCCTCCCGGCCGTCGCCGGTGGCGCGGGGCACACGCCCATGCCCGACGTGTCCGCCACGCTCTGATGCGGTACGACTCCCCGCTCGCTGTCGTCGGCGACACCCCTCTCGTACGGCTGCCACGGCTGTCCCCGTCGGACGGTGTCCGGCTCTGGGCCAAGCTGGAGGACCGCAACCCGACCGGCTCCATCAAGGACCGCCCGGCGCTGCGCATGGTCGAGCAGGCCGAGAAGGACGGCCGGCTCACCCCGGGCTGCACCATCCTGGAGCCCACCAGCGGCAACACCGGTATCTCGCTCGCCATGGCCGCGAAGCTCAAGGGCTACAAGATCATCTGCGTGATGCCGGAGAACACCTCGCAGGAACGCCGCGAGCTGCTCGCCATGTGGGGCGCCGAGATCATCCCGTCCCCGGCGGCGGGCGGCTCCAACACCGCCGTACGCGTCGCCAAGGAGCTGGCCGCCGAGAACCCGAGCTGGGTGATGCTCTACCAGTACGGCAACCCGGACAACGCGGGCGCCCACTACGCCACCACCGGACCGGAGATCCTCGCCGACCTGCCGTCCGTCACCCACTTCGTGGCCGGCCTCGGTACCACCGGCACGCTGATGGGCGTCGGCCGCTACCTGCGCGAGCAGAAGCCCGACGTCAAGATCGTCGCGGCCGAGCCGCGCTACGACGACCTGGTCTACGGCCTGCGGAACCTCGACGAGGGCTTCGTACCCGAGCTGTACGACGAGTCCGTCCTCACGAGCCGCTTCTCCGTCGGCTCGGCCGACGCCGTCACCCGTACCCGCCAACTCCTCCAGCAGGAGGGCATTTTCGCGGGAGTCTCCACCGGTGCCGCCCTGCACGCCGCCATCGGCCTCGGCAAGAAGGCCGTCACGGCGGGCGAGAGCGCCGACATCGTCTTCGTCGTCGCCGACGGCGGCTGGAAGTACCTCTCCACGGGCGTCTACACGGCGGCCACGGACGAAGAGGCCATCGAGACCCTTCAGGGCCAGCTCTGGGCCTGAGCCCCTCACCCCCGCACTCGCACTGACCGTGGCGCAACAGTGGTGCAACAGTCCCCGCCCGGGACTGTTGCACCACCGCTCCCGAGAGTGACGATCGGTGCCGATCGACGTACGCGACGCGCACACCGACCACGGGGGACAGAGATGGACGAGCGCTGGAGCGGTATGGGTGGTCCGGGCGGCACGGGTGCTCCGGGTGCTCCGGGACACGCACCCGGTTCCCCCAACCCCCCTGGTCACGACCCCGGTTACGGCTACGGCCCGCCGGGCTTCGGCCCGCCCCAGCCCTTCGCACCGCCGGAACCCGACGGGCGCGCGTCCCGCCGCCACCTCGGCGCGTACGTCACCTCCGGCATCCTGCTCATCGTCTTCGCCTGCGTCCTCGCCGCCTGGATCGTCTACACGGCGATCAACGCGCAGGCCGACGTGGACGAACTGATCAACAGCCTCATCAAGAACGAGGGTCGCCGTCCGCTGCTGGTCTTCACCGCCCACGAATGGGCCCTCACGGTCGCCCTGCTCGTCGTCGGCATCGCGGCCCTCTCCCTGCGCCGTACCGCGCGCGGCGCCGCCCTGCTCCTCGCGTTCGTGCTGCTCGGCGTCGGCGCCCGCCAGCTCAACGGCCTGACCAGGGCCGAGTACCGCGACGTCATGTTCGCCAGTCAGCACGGCACGCTGATCGTGCTCACCTACGTGTTCGCGTTCCTCGCCGCCGTCACTGTGATCATCCTGCTGCTGGTGGCCCGCGAGCGCGACGTTCCGCGCGAGCCCGTGCCCGGCCGCCGGCGCGCCGCGGGCGTCCTGCTCATCCTGATCGGCGCGCTGCAGGGCTTCTGGTACGCCCGCGGCCTGCGGGAGTTCAGCGAGGCCGCCGTGCCGGGCGGCGGCCGGGGCGCCTTCAGCGAGTGGTGGCACGAAGCGCTGAACATCAACGCCCGTGGCGGGTACGGCACTTCGGCCGGATTCACCTACTACCACAGCGCGCTCATCGCGGCGTTCCTCGTCGTCGGCGTCCTGCTGCTGGCAGGCACCCCGGCCGCCCGGGGCGCGGCGCTCGCGCTGCTCGGCATGGCGGTGTACCTCCAGATCCGCGACCTCGCGGGCATCCAGTACGACCAGCTCTCGTACTACTACGAGGACACCACCGTCGGCTGGAGCATCACCAGTGCCTTCGCGGCGGGCGCGGCGATGCTGGTGGCCATCGCCCTGACCCGCCACGATCCACGCCCGTACGTCACACCGCAGTACCCGACGGCGCCGCTGCCCTAGAGGGTGGCCGGTCTTCGTGGATCAGCGCGCCAGATGCCTGACCTGCCGCCACAGCCCCGGATCCGCAGGTCCCACCCGGCGCCGGAACGCCCGTGTGTCCACCCGCCGCAACTCGTCCGTCTCCAAGAAGCTCCGGCGTCCTTCCGTGTCACCCACCGCCTCCGGCGGCAGCGGAATCACGCCGGGACGCTCCTCGTGGAACTTACTGGTGATCTTCGCGACCAGCACCGTACGGCCCCGTACCGAGAGCACCAGACACGGCCGGTCCTTCGCCCCGGCCCCGTCCTCGTACGGCACCATCGCCCACCAGATCTCGCCCGGCTTCGGCCCCCGGCCGCCGGCCTTGCCCCCGGGCTTCGTCCCGGCCGGCCCGCGCGGCGGCCTGCGGTCCGTCCGGCCCCGCTCCCGGGAGCGCCCGAAGCGCGCGCCCGGCGGCCGGGGACTGCGGCCGCGCCCGTCCACGAGGGTGGCGACCATCGCCAGCACCACCACGACGATCAGAGCCACCCACCAGGTCGTGTCCATGCCCCAGACCGTACCGCCGCGCCTCGCGTCCGCGCGGCGCGATCCCCGGCCCGCCGCCCGGCGACAAGGTCCGCCCGAACCGGTGACAGAGCAGGTGAGTTCCCCCACAACAGGCCGGTGTGGAGGAGCGACCAGCCGTTTAGCGCCTTACGCTCGACAGACCGAACGACCCCCGTCGCCCCCCTTCCACGCCACGGAGGTTCACGCTCCATGAAGCTCACCGTCGTCGGCTGCTCGGGCTCCTTCCCCTCCGTGGGATCGGCCTGCTCCAGCTACCTCGTAGAGGCCGACGGCTTCCGGCTGCTCCTCGACATGGGCAACGGTGCCCTCGGCGAGTTGCAGCGTCACTGTGGTCTCTACGACCTCGACGCCATCTTCCTCAGCCATCTCCACGCCGACCACTGCATCGACATGTGCGGCTACTTCGTCGTCCGCTACTACCGCCACGACGGCGGACGCTGCGACACCATCCCCGTCTACGGCCCCGACGGCACCGAACAGCGCCTCACCACCGCGCACGCCGACACCCCGACGGACAAGTCCATGAGCGAGGTCTTCGACTTCCACACGCTCAAGCCGGGCTCCTTCGAGATCGGGCCCTTCTCGGTCCGTACGGAGAAGCTCGCCCATCCCGTCGACACCTTCGGCATCCGCGTCGAGCACGACGGCAGATCGCTCACCTACTCTGGCGACACCGGAGTCAGCGAGGCCCTGGTGGAGCTGGCCGACGACACGGATCTGTTCCTCTGCGAAGCCGCGTTCACGTACGGCAAGGAGGACATCCCCGGCCTCCACCTCAACGGCCGCGAGGCGGGCGAGCACGCCGCCGACGCGCGGGCGCGCAGGCTCGTCCTCACGCACATCCCGCCGTGGACGGACGCCGAGCGGAACCTGAGCGACGCGCGGGCGGTGTACGGCGGACCGGCCGAACTGGCCCGCCCCGGCGCGGTGTACGAGATCTGAGCGGAACGGATACGTGACGGTGCCCCCGGCCGGGAAGGCCGGGGGCACCGTCACGTCACGCACGTCCGAGGCGGTCCTACTTGGCCTCGGCCTTCTGCAGCTCGGCCAGTTCCTCGTCGGTCTCCCGGCCTGGCGTCGGCAGGTTGAACCTGACGATGGCGAAGCGGAAGACCGCGTAGTAGACCGCCGCGAAACAGAGCCCGACCAGCGCCAGGCCCCACGGGTTGGTCGCGATTCCCAGGTTGAGGAAGAAGTCGACCGCGCCGGCCGAGAAGCCGAAGCCGTCCTTCATCCCCAGCCCCCACGTCAGCGCCATGGACACACCGGTCAGCACGGCGTGGATCGCGTACAGCACCGGCGCGATGAACATGAAGGTGAACTCGATCGGCTCGGTCACACCGGTGACGAAGGCGGTGGCCGCGAGCGAGAACATCATGCCGCCGACGACCTTGCGGCGCTCGGGGCGGGCGCAGTGGACGATCGCGAGACAGGCGGCGGGCAGCGCGAACATCATGATCGGGAAGAAGCCGGTCATGAACTGTCCGGCCGACGGGTCACCGGCGAGGAAGCGCGCGATGTCGCCGCTCTTGCCCTCGTACGAACCGGCCTGGAACCAGGGGAACGAGTTCAGCAGGTGGTGCATGCCGATCGGGATCAGCGCGCGGTTCGCGACACCGAAGATGCCGGCGCCGACCGCGCCCGAGCCGACGAGCCACTCACCGAAGTTGTGCAGACCGGCGCCGAGGACGGGCCAGATGAGACCGAAGACGATGCCGATGAGCAGACCCGCGAAGGCCGACAGGATCGGGACGAGACGACGGCCGCCGAAGAAGCCCGCCCAGTCGGGCAGCTTCGTCCGGTAGAACTTCTGGTAGAGCAGGGCGACCACGATGCCCATCACGACACCGCCGAGGACGCCCGCGTTCACCGGGGCGTCCGACATGACTATCTTGCCGTCGACGACGCTCGCGACCTGCGGCAGGTTTCCGTCCGTGAAGGTGGCGAGGACCTTCTGGAAGACCAGATAGCCGGTGACCGCGGCGAGCGCCGTCGAGCCGTCCGACTTCTTGGCGAAGCCGATGGCTATACCGACGGCGAAGAGCAGCGGCATGTTGTCGAGGATCGCGCCGCCGCCGGCGGCCATGTAACCGGCGATCTTGGTGATGAAGGTGGGGAACGACTCGCGCCCGAGCATGTCGGGGTTGCCGAGGCGCACCAGCAGGGCGCCGGCGGGCAGCACGGCGACCGGCAGCATGAGGCTGCGGCCGATGCGCTGCATGACGGACATCACGCCGGAGCCCTTTTTCTTTGCCGCGGGGGCGGCGCTGGCCGTGGACATCAACTTCCTCCAGAGGACAAGGCACCGCCAGGAGCAGGGAGAATGGGGAGTGGCGGCGACCCGGGAACACGGCGCGCGGCCATGTGGTCTACACCTTTGAGTGGTGTAGACCAGTTGTAGCATGGTGAGGGTTGAATAAGGAACCTTCGAAATCTCTCGATCCGGACTCGAAGCGGCGGGCGCCCGGCGGGCTTGGGGTGGGCGCACGAAAAGACCCCCGGACCAGCAGGTCCGAGGGTTTTTCCGGGGGCTTTCCCGAGGAAGCTTGCGAGGCTCGTGCGTGCTTACGCCGACGGCGGGTGGGTCACCCTGCCCACGTCACGTCACTGTCACTTCCCCATGTTCTCCTTCTCCACTTCCTCCTCCAGCTCCTCCGGCTCCCGCCCCGGAGTGGGGATGTTGAACTTCGTGATCGCGAACCGGAAAGTCACGTAGTACACGACCGCGAAGCAGAGCCCGATCGGAATGATCAGCCAAGGCTTCGTATCCAGATGCCAGTTGACGACGTAGTCGATCAGGCCCGCCGAGAAGCTGAAGCCCGCGTGCACCCCCAGCGCCCAGGTGATCGCCATCGACGCACCCGTCAGCAGCGCGTGCAGCCCGTACAGCAGCGGTGCGGCGAACATGAACGAGAACTCCAGCGGTTCCGTCACACCCGTCACGAACGACGTCAGGCCGACCGAGACCATCAGGCCCGCCACCTGCTTCCGCCGCTCCGGCCGCGCGCAGTGCGCGATCGCGAGCGCGGCGGCCGGCAGGCCGAACATCATGATCGGGAAGAAGCCCGACATGAACTGACCCGCCGTCGGGTCCCCGGCGAAGAACCGCGTCAGGTCGCCCTGGACGACGGTCCCGTCCTTCGTCGTGAACTCGCCCGCCTGGAACCAGAAGAAGGTGTTCAGGAACTGATGCATACCGATCGGGATCAACAGCCGGTTCGCGACACCGAAGATGCCCGCGCCCCACGCGCCCAGATCGATCAGTGACTTGGCGAACGACGTCAGCCCGTCACCCACCGGCTGCCACAGCAGCCCGAACAGCACCCCGAGGATCACTCCCAGGAACGCCATCAGGATCGGCACCAGACGACGGCCGTTGAAGAAGCCGAGCCAGTCCACCAGCCTCGTACGGTGGAAACGCTGCCAGACCACCGCCGTCAGCAGACCGATCAGAATGCCGCCGAGCACCCCCGGGTTCTGCGGAGTGCCCTCGGGCAGCGCGTCGGTGACCGTGTCGTCGGCGGGGAACGCCGCCAGCACGTTGTGGTAGACGAGAAAGCCCACGACGGCGGCCAGCGCGGTCGAGCCGTCCGCCTTCTTGGCGAAGCCGATCGCGACCCCGATGCAGAAGAGCAGCGGCAGACCGAAGCTCCCGTCCAGGATCGCGTTGCCGCCCTGGAGGAAGACCTTCGTCGTCTTGTCCCAGAAGGCCCCGTGCAGATATGCGTCGAACAGATTGCCCAGGCTGACCAGCAGCCCCGCCGCGGGAAGCACGGCCACCGGCAACTGCAGACTGCGCCCGATCTTCTGGAGCCCCTGGAACAGGCCGTTCCGCCACCGTCGCCGGGGCGCCGGAGGAACGGCTGACGCGTCGGCACCCGTCGAACTCATCGGCGTCCTCCCGTGGCACAGTGGTGTAGACCAGTTGCGATACGCTCCCGAGGCCGGGCCGCGGACGGCGTACCACTGGTGACCGTTATCTTTCGGTACGGGTCGGTCACCCGCCCGTGAAGATGGGCCAACCGTGAGTTAACGTGAAAATCCGGACGCACGGTCCACGCACGGTGAACCGGGACACCACCCCCTTGGACAGCAGGGAGCAAGACATGGCCAGCAAGGCTGAGAAGATCGTCGCCGGGCTCGGCGGAATCGAGAACATCGAAGAGGTCGAAGGCTGCATCACCCGCCTCCGTACCGAGGTCGTGGACCCGAGCAAGGTCGACGAGGTCGCGCTGAAGGCCGCCGGCGCCCATGGCGTCGTCAAGATGGGCACCGCGATCCAGGTCGTCATCGGTACGGACGCCGACCCGATCGCCGCCGACATCGAAGACATGATGTAACTGCCGCGCGGCGCTCACCCAGGGGCTCGATCCGGACAACCGCCGTACCCCGGGCGGAGAACCGGAACGAGCCCCTCAGTCATGTCCCGCTAGGCTCACACCCATGTCTCGAATCGACGGCCGCACCCCCGAACAGCTCCGCCCCGTCACCATCGAACGCGGATGGAGCAAGCACGCCGAAGGATCCGTACTCATCTCCTTCGGCGACACCAAGGTCTTCTGCACCGCCTCCGTAACAGAGGGCGTCCCGCGCTGGCGCAAGGGCAGCGGCGAAGGCTGGGTCACCGCCGAGTACTCGATGCTGCCCCGCTCCACCAACACCCGCGGCGACCGCGAAGCCGTACGCGGCAAGATCGGCGGCCGCACCCACGAGATCTCCCGCCTCATCGGCCGCTCGCTCCGCGCCGTCATCGACTACAAGGCCCTCGGCGAGAACACCATCGTCCTCGACTGCGACGTCCTCCAGGCCGACGGCGGCACCCGCACCGCCGCCATCACCGGCGCGTACGTCGCCCTCGCCGACGCCGTCGAATGGGCCAGGGCCAAGAAGATCGTCAGGGCCGGCCGCAAGCCCCTGACCGGAACCGTCTCCGCGATCAGCGTCGGCATCGTCGACGGCGCGCCCCTGCTCGACCTCTGTTACGAGGAGGACGTGCGCGCCGACACGGACATGAACGTCGTCTGCACCGGCGACGGCCGCTTCGTCGAGGTTCAGGGCACGGCCGAGGCCGAACCCTTCGACCGCAAGGAACTCGGTGCGCTCCTCGACCTCGCCACCGCCGGCTGCGCGGACCTCGCCGCCCTCCAGACCGCGGTGCTGGAAGAGACCCTCGCCAAGTAAAGAAGCAACCAAGTCGGGTGGTGCGGCGTCGTTACAGTCGCGACCAGCGGGGGCGTACGGACCTACCCGTATGCCCCTCCGCACCAAGGGAGGGAACCGACCATGGCCTCGCGCCGACGCACCGCGGTGACCATAGCCGCCGTCCTGCTCACGTTCACCGGGGCGGCCGGCTGTGGCGCACTCGACAAGGCCCTCGACTGCGTCCAGACCGCCGACGCCATAGCCACCAGTGTGGACAAGCTCCAAGAGGCGATCTCCACCGCGGCGAACGACCCGACGCAGGCCGAAGAGGCCCTGAACGACATCGACACCGAGCTCGACAAGCTCCAGGACAAGACCGACAACACCGATCTCAGCAAGGCGGTCGACGACCTCAGCACCGGCGTCGGCACCGTCCGCGAGGACATCGAGAACGGCGATGCCACCCCCGACCTCGCGCCCGTGACGGACGCCGCCACCGAGATCGGCAAGGTCTGCACCCCGTAACGGGCCTTCGGCCCGGCGGCGGATAATCGACGCATGACGCGTCTGATCCTCGCCACCCGCAACGCCGGGAAGCTCACCGAACTCAAGGCCATCCTCGCCGACGCCGGTCTCACCCACGACCTCGTCGGCGCGGATGCCTACCCCGACATCCCGGACGTCAAGGAAACCGGCGTCACCTTCGCCGAGAACGCCCTGCTCAAGGCACACGCCCTGGCCCGCGCGACCGGCCACCCGGCCGTCGCCGACGACTCCGGCCTCTGCGTCGACGTCCTCGGCGGCGCCCCCGGCATCTTCTCGGCCCGCTGGTCGGGCACCCACGGCGACGACCGCGCCAACCTCGACCTCCTGCTGGCCCAACTCTCCGACATCGCACCCCCGCACCGCACCGCCCACTTCGCGTGCGCGGCGGCCCTGGCGCTCCCGGACGGCACGGAACGCGTGGTCGAGGGCCAACTCCGCGGCACCCTGCGCCACACCCCGTCGGGCACGGGAGGCTTCGGCTACGACCCGATCCTCCAGCCGGAGAACGACACCCGCACGTGCGCGGAACTGACCCCGGCGGAGAAGAACGCGATCAGCCACCGCGGCAAGGCGTTCCGGGCGCTGGTGCCGGTGGTGCGGGAGTTGCTGGGCTGAGTCGCACCGATGGCCCCCTTCCTGCCGGGAGGGGGCCATCGGTCGTGTGCGGCCGGTGGGACTCGAACCCACATGGGATTTCTCCCACGACATCCTAAGTGTCGCGCTTATACCAATTCAGCAACGGCCGCTGGTCGCCAGCCATGTTATCGGGCCTGCGAACGTTCCGATACGCGATAAGGCTCTATGCGCCTTGTGCCCCCTGTGCCGCGCCGTCGCCGGAGCGCCTTCCGCCACCCCGGCACCACGTGGCTGTCACCGCGTGACAGTTCGGGCAGAGCAGCCGCAGGTTTTCGGCACGGTCGTCGCTCCGATCGCCGTTGACATGGTCTATCTCAAGTGTCATCGGCTGTCCCTTCCACTCGGGCCCGGTCCCACACCCCGCGCACCGCATCTCAACGCCGATGTCGAGGAGCGCCTTGCGCAGACGAACAGTTCTGGAGCGCGTTTTCCGCTGGTGCTTGACGAGAATGTCCTCGGGCTTTCTCGTCGGGGTCGGCGACGGATTGCCGCGCTGGTGCGCCTGCCCCAGGAAGTGGGACATGCTGAGTCCGTCATCGGCCACCCAGCCGCGGAGCCGGGCTCGCTGACGGCTGTTGTCCGGCCTTCCGAGCCGTCGAAGCGTCTCGGCAACGGAACGGGACCGGCGTACGGCTTCGCCGAGTTCGGCCGGGTCCGGCCGTGGGTTCCCCCGCCTGTTGCCCGCGCAGCGGCGGAAATGCGAGACATCGATGCCGAAGTGGGCGAAGCGCCTGAGCAGATATCGGCGTAGATGGCCGTAGGGGCGCGTGCCGAAGAAGGCGATGACCTCGTCGATGTCCGCGCACCGCTCCGCCGCCTCGGCCAGCCGCTCGCGTGTGTAGCGGCCACTCCCGCTCATCGGCACCCCGCCCCGCGCGGTGCGGGAATGGCGGCCGCTCCCTGATGTTCCTTCGCGCGCCGCCGGTAAGTGTCGGTCGTCGAATGGCAGTTGGGGCACAGGAGGCGGAGATTCTCCAACCGGTTGTCGTGCCAGTTTCCGTCGATGTGGTCCACTTCGAGCGGGAGCGGCCGGCCCTGCCAGACGGGGTCCGTACCGCACAACGCGCAGCACTCGGGGACGCCGAGCGTGGCCATCGCCGCCTTCAGTCGTGTGCCTGGCACGCGACGCGCGACGGCGGCCTCCTGCTCCACGAGCAGTTCTCGCGGTGTCCGTCGGCGCCTCGGTCCTTCTGTGCCGGACGGTCGGCCGAAGTGCGACGTGTCGATGCCAAGGGCTCTCACGCGGCGGGTGATGTGGGTGTGGTGGCCGCCGACCACATCGAGTCCAAGACGTCGCAGCACTTCGCACATGGTCGCCGAGGCTGCGACGGCGGGCGCGAGTACGTCCCTGGTCCACCGCGTCCCCTCCCGCTGGAAGTGGGAGGTCGCGATACCCATCGACTTCATACGCGCCTGTATGTACCGCCGTGTCGAACTCTTCGGATCCACGCCCAACTTGACCAGCGTCTCCGACAACGTCCGCGACGAGGCCGCCGCTTCGGCGAGGCGCTGCCGTGTGTAGGGACTCAGCGGCATGATTCGCTCCGTATCCGGCCGCGCGTTCGCGGCCCCGTACGGCCTAACGAACCGTTAATCGGATGGTCACGACAGGAATGTGGACAACTCCCGTCACCGATCGCGGCAACGGGCGAGCATCAGGCCCATGACCAGCGAGAGCAGCCCACCCACCTCAGATCCTCCGCTCGGCCGCCAGCGCCACCACCAGTGCCGCCGCCTCCTCCTTCGTCTCCACCGACGGCGGCGATCCCTCCAGCGGCTGACGCGCCGTCTCCGTCATGCAGGCCACCGCGACGACGCCGATCAGGGCCGCGAGCATCGCGTAGTACGCGGGCATCAGGTTGTCGCCGGTGAGGCCGATGAGGCCCGTGATCACGAACGGGGTCGTGCCGCCGAAGAGCGACGCAGAGAGGTTGTAGCCGACCGACAGGGAGCCGTAGCGGACGCTCGTGGGGAAGAGCGCGGGCAGGGCCGCCGACATGGTGCCGAGGAGACAGACCAGGGAGAGCCCGAGCATCGCCATCCCGGCGATGATCGCGAAGTAGCCGCCCTGCTGGATCAGCAGGAACGCCGGAAGGGAGAGGATCAGGAAGCCGAGCATGCCGGTCATCAGGAGCGGCTTGCGCCCGAAGTGGTCGCTGAGACGCCCCACTTGGTTGATGATCCCCATCAGGACGACCATCACGCCGAGCAGGATGAGCAGCCCGTGGGTGTCGCTGTAGTCGAGCTGGTCGGAGAGGTACGTCGGCATGTAGGACAGCAGCATGTAGTCGGTGACGTTGTACGCGCCGACGAGGCAGATGCAGAGGATCAGCCTCGGCCAGTGCTCGCGGAAGATCCTGCCGAGGTCGGAGACCGTGCTGGTCTCGACCAGGTCGGCGGCCTCGGACGCGTGGACCGTGCCCTGCTCCATCTTCGCGAACGCGGGCGTCTCGTCCAGTCTCAGCCGCAGATAGAGACCGATGAGGCCCAGCGGCGCGGCGACGAGGAACGGTACGCGCCAGCCCCAGTCGTCCATGCCGTCGGTGCCGAGCCAGGCGGTGAGCGCGGTGACGAGCCCGGCCGCGCCGACGTAGCCCGCGAGGGTGCCGAATTCGAGGAAGCTGCCGAAGAAGCCGCGCCGTTTGTCGGGGGCGTACTCGGCGATGAAGGTGGACGCGCCGCCGTACTCGCCGCCGGTGGAGAAGCCCTGGACCAGCCGGAAGAGGATCAGCAGAGCGGGGGACCAGAAGCCGATCGCGGCGTACGACGGGATCAGCCCGATCGTGCCCGTGCCGATCGCCATCATGATCATGGTCATGGCCAGGACCTTCTTGCGGCCGATGCGGTCACCCAAAGGACCGAAGAACATGCCGCCGAGTGGCCGCACGAGGAAGGCCACCGCGAAGGTCGCGAAGGAGGAGAGCAGTTCGGTGGTGTCGTTGCCGGAGGGGAAGAAGACATGGCCGATGGTGACGGCCAGATAGCTGTAGATGCCGAAGTCGAACCACTCCATGGCATTGCCCAGCGCCGCCGCCTTCACCGCCCGCTTGACCGCCGCCTCGTCGGTGACGGTGATGTCCGACCTGCGCAGTCGGGGGTTCTGGCGGCGTCGGAGCGCGCGGAAGAGGGCCGGGTGGCGGCGGACCGCCGGGGAGTCGGCAACCTGGTCACGCGCGGGTGCCGCCATGGGCCGGTTTCCTCTCCTCGGGGACGTGAGTCCTCAGGGAAAGCCTCCGCACCGCGCCATGACGGCCGCAAGCCGGAGCCACGACACGGCGGGCTCCGGCTCGCGTTCGCGGCTCCTGTTCGCGGCTCGTGTTCTCTACTCGCGGCGTCCGCGTCTCTCAGATGCCGAGGTCCTTGATGATCTTGGCGACATGGCCGGTGGCCCGGACGTTGTAGAGCGCGCGCTCGACCTTGCCCTCCTCGTCGACGACGACCGTCGAGCGGATGACGCCCGTCACCGTTTTGCCGTAGAGCTTCTTCTCGCCGAAGGCGCCGTACGCGGTGAGGACGGCCTTGTCGGTGTCGCCGACCAGCGTGACCTTCAGGTTCTCCTTGTCGCGGAACTTGGCGAGCTTCTCCGGCTTGTCGGGCGAGACACCGATGACGTCGTAGCCCGCGCCGGCCAGCACGTCGAGGTTGTCGGTGAAGTCGCAGGCCTGCTTGGTGCATCCGGGGGTAAGGGCAGCGGGGTAGAAGTAGACGATGACCTTGCGTCCCTTGTGGTCGGCGAGCGAGACGTCGTTGCCGTCCGCGTCGGGCAGGGTGAAGGCGGGGGCGGTGTCGCCGGGCTGAAGTCGCTCGCTCATGGTTCTCCTCGGTACGGGTGCGGGCAGGTCGCCCGGTTGTATCGGGCCGAGCGTAGTAGGGGCGCCGCGGGGTGCGACGGCCGCCGAGCTGACAGACTGTCGGTGAAGGCGAAGGATCGAAGGATCAACCAACAGGACACGACGACGGAGGCAGCGCGGTGTCGGATGCCAGGACCCCTGCGCAGATCGAGGCGGACATCGTCCGCAGGCGCGACCAGCTTGCCGAGACGCTCGACGAGATCGGGGTGCGGGTGCATCCGCAGACGATCGTCGGCGACGCGAAGGCCCGGATGGTTTCCCGGGTGGACCAGACCGCGGGCAAGGCGTTTGTCGCGGTGAATCGCACGGTGTCAGGTGTGAAGGACAAGTTCGTCTCGGACGACGGCGCCCCGCGGCTGGAGCGGCTCGTCCCGGTGGCGCTGGTCGTCGTCGGTGTGGTCGGTCTGCTCGCGATGTCGGCGCGCCGGCGCCGGGTCTGAGGGCGGGGTCACCCCTCCGGCGTACGGGGCGGGTTCGGGCGGGTAGGTTCGTGGGCGTGAGCGACAATTCCCTCGACACCTCCCATGACAAGCTGCCCATCCGGATGCTGCACGACCGGGTGCTGGTCAGGACCGACATCCCGGAGGGCGAGCGGCGTTCGTCCGGCGGCATCGTCATCCCGGCGACCGCCGCCGTCGGACGGCGTCTCGCCTGGGCCGAGGTGGTCGCCGTCGGGCAGAGCGTGCGGACGGTGGAGCCCGCGGACCGGGTGCTGTACGACCCCGAGGACCGGGCCGAGGTCGAGGTCCGGGGCGTGGCCTACGTACTGATGCGGGAACGCGACCTGCACGCGGTGGCGGCCGACCGGTTCGAGGGGTCGGAGGACTCCACGGGGCTCTACCTCTAGAGCTGCTCAGGCGCCATTGACACGGAAGGGCCCGGTGACGATCGTCACCGGGCCCTTCCGCCGTCTCTTTGCTACGTTTGGGGGACACCCCGACGAGACGCGCCGTACCGGGTCAAGTGAAAGACGACGCACCCCTTGTCCGCGTTTTCGCTCGGAGGTGCTCCCATGGCCTGGGTCCTGCTCATCGTCGCCGGTCTGCTCGAAGTCGGCTGGTCGATCGGGATGAAGTACACCGAAGGATTCACCCGGCTGTGGCCGAGTCTCTTCACCGGTGCCGGAATCGTCGTCAGCATGCTGCTGCTCTCGCAGGCCGCGCGGACGCTGCCGATCGGTACGGCGTACGGCGTGTGGGTCGGGATCGGCGCGGCCGGCGCGGCTGTCGTCGGCATGGTGGCCCTCGGCGAGCCGGCGACCGCCGCCCGGATCTTCTTCGTCTGTCTGCTGCTGGTGGCCGTGGTGGGCCTGAAGGCGACATCCGGCCACTGACCACTGGTGAGACTGTTACCGCGGACGGGGGCTGCGGGGCGCGCCGTTGCCCGTGCCTCCGTCCGCCGCGGCGCCGCCCCCGTTGTCGCCTCCGCCGCCGCCTCCGATGAGTCCGTCGGTGAGACCGTTCGTCTGCCCCTGGCTCTCCCCCTGCGTCCCGCCGTCGCCCTGACCCCCGTCCGTACCGCCGCCGCCCGTACCGCCGTTGGTCTGTCCCGGGGTCTGGCCCTGGGTCTGCCCCTGGCTCCCGCCGGTGTCGGCGCCTTCGCTCCGCCCCTGTGCCGCGCCCGCGTTCTGTCCCGCGGTCCGGCCGGGGGCGTCGGGCTGTCCCGAGGCGCCGGGGCTCTCCGACTGCCCTGGCGACGAGGACTGTTCGGGCCGGCCGGACTCGTCGCCCGGCGGGGAGATCTCGTCCACGCCGTCCTCCAGGATCAGTTCGAAGTCCGTGGCGTCGGTGTCCTCCAGTGCCGCCGCCGTGAACTGGCCCCAGATCTGCGCGGGCGGCCCGCCGCCGTTGACACGGGCCAGGCCGAGCGCGCCGTACAGCGGCCTCTGTTGGGCCGTCTTCGGGTCCGCGCCCATGATCGCGACGACGGTCGCGAGGTCGGGCGTGTAGCCCGCGAACCAGGCGGCCTTGTCGTCCTCGGCCGTGCCCGTCTTGCCCGCCGCCGGGCGGTTCGCGGACTGGGCGGCCGTGCCCGTGCCGCCCTCCACGACGCTCTGGAGGATCGCCGTGGTGGTGTCGGCGGCCTGGCGGCTGACGGCCTGTGCCGGTCGCCCGCGCGGCAGTTGGACGGTCGCGCCGTCCTTGGTGATCTCGGTGACCATCGTGTATGTGCCGTGCCTGCCGTGGTTGGCGAGTGTCGCGTACGCCTCCGTCATGTCGAGCACGCTCGCCGTGGCCGGGCCGAGCGCGATGGACGGCGACGCGGTGAGGTCGGGGGTGTCGCTGGGGATGCCGAGGCGGATCGCGGTGTTCCGGACCCGGGTGGGGCCGACGTCCTGAGCCATCTGCGCGTAGACGGCGTTGATGGACTTGTCGGTGGCCTCGCTGACGGTGACGGGGCCGTACGAGACGTCGTCCTCGTTGGCGGGGTCGTAGCCGGTGGACCCGTTCGGGCCTTCCACCATGCGCTTGTTGGTGCCGTCGTAGACGGTGTTGGGGGTGATCTGTTCGCCGTCCTGGGTCACCGAGTCGTTCTCGACGGCGGCGGTGAACACGAACGGCTTGAAGGTGGAGCCGACCTGGTAGTCGCGGCGGGTCGCGTTGTTGACGTACTGCCGGGTGTAGTCGACGCCGCCGTACATGGCGACGACCTCGCCCGTGGCGGGGTCGATGGAGGCGCCGCCGACGCGTACGTTGCGGTCGGCCGCGCGCTTGTCGTCGACCTTCGACATCACCTGTTCGTCGACCGCGTCGACGAGGGCGTTCTGTTTCGGCCGCTGGAGCGTGGTGGTGATCCGGTAGCCGCCGCTGGCGAGGGTGCTGTCGTCGAGGATCTTGTTCTTGGTGAGGTAGTCCTCGACCGCCTGGACGATGTAGCCGCGCTGTCCCGACAGGCCGGTGGACGGCTTGGCCTTGCCGGGCACCGGGAAGACCATGGCGGCCCGGTCGGTGGGGGAGAGCCAGTCCTCCTTGACCATGCCGTCGAGGACGTAGTCCCAACGGCCCTCCGCCTGCGGTCTGTTCTCCGGGTGGACGGCGACGTCGTACGCGCTGGGGGCGTTGAGCAGCGCGGCCAGGAAGGCGCCCTCCGCGGTGTCGACGTCCTGGATGTCCTTGCCGTAGTAGGCCTGTGCGGCGGCCTGGATGCCGTACGCGTTGCGCCCGAAGTAGCTGGTGTTGAGGTAGCCCTCCAGGATCTGGGCCTTGCTCTCCTCGCGGTTGAGCTTGATCGCGATGAAGAACTCCTTCGCCTTGCGGACGACGGTCTGTTCCTGGGCGAGGTAGTAGTTCTTGACGTACTGCTGGGTGATCGTGGAGCCGCCCTGGGTGCCCTTGCCGGTGAGGGTGTTCCAGGCGGCGCGGACCATGCCCTGGGGGTCGATGGCGGGTTCGTTGTAGAAGTCCCGGTCCTCGGCGGCCAGTACGGCGCGGCGGACGTGCTGCGGGATCTGGGAGAGCGGCACGTTCTCGCGGTTGACCTCGCCGTCGCGCGCGAGCTGGCTGCCGTCCTCGTACAGATACACGTTCGACTGGGCGACGGCCGCGACGTTGGCGGGCGGGATCTTGACGAGCGTGTAGCCGGTGATGAAGCCGCCGATCAGGAGGAGCGCGACGATCAGGAACGCGCCGAGCAGCATCCGCCAGGTGGGGAGGATCCGACGCCAGCCGGTGCGCTTGCGGCGTCCCTTGCGGCCGGTGCCTCCTTCGCGAGTCCCGTCCTTGGGCGCGTCTTTGTGCCCGTCCTTGGGTCCGTCCTTGCCGGAGCCGTGGTCCGTCGGGTCGCGCGGGGCCCAGCCCTGCTGATGCGCGTCACTCATGTGTGCGGAGGCTCCTCGGCCGGGTCATGTCGGAGGTTAGGGGATTACTTACTTTGCGGGCTTTACGGGCTATACGGATGATTCGTCTGCGGCACCATGAAACACGGTCGAACCGGCGCGAGGCCGCCGACCGGATAACCGCTCGCGGTGGCTGACCCCCTTGGGCTAGGGTCGTGCGCTTTGGTGCCGTACAGCGGAAACGGCGCGGGGAGACCACACGTAACGGGACCGAGGGGGAGTGCTGACGTGCGTCTGTACGCGGCCGTCGCGGCGGGTGGATTCCGCCGCTACGCGACGTACCGGACGGCCACCGCCGCCGGGGTGTTCACCAACACCGTCTTCGGCTTCATCGGGGCGTACACCTACATCGCGCTCTGGGAGCAGCGGCCCCAGCTCGGTGGCTACGACCTCTCGCAGGCCGTCACCTACGTATGGCTCGGCCAGGCGCTGCTGATGGCCTGCGCCATGATGGGCGGCGGCTTCGAGGACGAGTTGATGGAGCGCATCCGCACCGGCGACATCGCGATCGATCTCTACCGGCCGGCGGATCTCCAACTGTGGTGGCTGGCCAGCGACTTGGGGCGCGCCGCGTTCCATCTGCTGGGCCGCGGGATCGTCCCCATGGCGCTCGGCGCGCTCGCCTTCGACCTGGCGATGCCCACCGATCCGCTGGTCTGGCTCGCGTTCCTCTTCTCCGTGTTCCTGGGGATCGTGGTCAGCTTCGCCGTGCGCTACCTGGTCGCCCTGTCGGCCTTCTGGCTGCTGGACGGCGCGGGCGTGGGGCAGATCGCCTTCCTGGCAGGGCTGTTCTTCTCCGGGATGCTGCTGCCGCTGACGCTCTTCCCCGGCGTCCTGGGCGAGGTCGCGAGGGCGCTGCCGTGGTCGTCGCTGCTCCAGGTCCCGGCGGACGTCTTCCTCGGCCGGCACACCGGATGGGGGCTGCTGGGGGCGTTCGCCTTCCAGGCCGGCTGGGCGGTGGCGCTGCTGGCGCTCGGGCGGCTGGTGCAGAGCGTGGCGACGCGACGGGTGGTGGTGCAGGGTGGCTGACGAGGTGAATATCGCTTCCGTCAGGGAAGTGACCGACGGTACGGACGAGGCCGACGGGGAATGGTCGCGCTCGCCTCTTTGGGAGGGGATGCGCGCGTACGGCCTGATCGTGGCCATGTGGATGCGGTCCACGATGACCTACCGCGCGTCGTTCGCCATGACGGCCTTCGGGAACTTCGCGGTGACCGCGTTCGACTTCCTCGCGATCCTGATGATGTTCTCGCACGTCGACCGGCTGGGCGGCTACTCGCTGCCCGAGGTCGCCTTCCTGTACGGCGCGGCGGGCGCGTCCTTCGGCCTCGCCGACCTGGTCATGGGCTCCACGGACCGGTTGGGCCGCCGGATCAGGGACGGCACCCTGGACACCCTGCTGGTGCGCCCGGTGCCGGTGCTCGCCCAGGTCGCCGCCGACCGCTTCGCGCTGCGGCGGCTGGGCCGGATCACCCAGGGCCTGCTGGTGCTCGGATACGCGCTGGTGACGGTGGACATCGCGTGGACGCCGCTGAAGGTGGCGATGATCCCGATGATGGTGCTCAGCGGCGCGGTGATCTTCTCGGCGGTGTTCGTGGCGGGCGCGGCGTTCCAGTTCTGGGCCCAGGACGCCGCCGAGGTGCAGAACTCCTTCACGTACGGCGGGACGACCCTGCTCCAGTACCCGCCCACGGTCTTCGCGAAGGACCTGGTGCGCGGGGTGACATTCGTGGTGCCGCTGGCCTTCGTCAACTGGATGCCCGCGCTGTACGTGATGGACCGGGACGATCCGCTGGGGCTGCCGGACTGGGTGGCGTTCCTGCCGCCGGTGGTGGCGGTGGGGTGCTGCGTGCTGGCGGGGCTGGCGTGGCGGGCGGGGCTGCGGGGGTACCGGAGCACGGGCAGTTAGGTCCGGACACGGGCTACGGCGGGGCCGGGCCGAGGTACTGACGACTGGAACCGACGGCTGGAAACCGAACGACTGGAACGGACGACTGGAGAGGAACGCGCAATGGACTCGGACGGCTCCGGCTTCATCGAACTGGACGGCATCGAGAAGGTCTTCGACGTACGGCGCAGAGCGGGCCTGCTGCGCCGCGAGAAGCACCAGGTCCGCGCGGTCGACGGCATCAGCTTCCGCGTCGCGCGCGGCGAGATGGTCGGCTACATCGGCCCCAACGGCGCCGGGAAGTCCACCACCATCAAGATGCTCACCGGCATCCTGACCCCGAGCGCGGGCCGGCTGCGGGTCGCCGGAATCGACCCGCAGCGCGAGCGTACGAGGCTGGCGCGCCGTATCGGCGTGGTCTTCGGCCAGCGCACCACCCTGTGGTGGGACCTGCCGCTGATCGACTCGTACCGGCTGGTGCACCGTATGTACCGCATCCCGGACAAGCGGTACCGGGAGAATCTGGACCGCTGCGTCGAACTGCTCGAACTGGGCGAGCTGTTGGACGTCCCCGTACGGCAGCTCTCGCTCGGCCAGCGGATGCGCGGCGACATCGCGGCGGCGCTGCTCCACGACCCCGAGGTGCTGTACCTGGACGAGCCGACGATCGGCCTGGACGTCATCTCCAAGGCCAGGGTCCGCGAGTTCCTGCGGGATCTGAACAAGGAGCGCCGTACGACGGTGCTGCTGACCACGCACGACCTCACGGACATCGAGCAGCTCTGCCCGCGGGTCATGGTCATCGACCACGGCCGGCTCGTGTACGACGGGGCGCTCGCCGGGCTGCACGAGGTGGGCGAGAGCGAGCGGACCCTGGTCGTCGACCTCGAACGCGAGCTGCCGCCGGTCGAGTTGCCGGGGGCGCGGGTGGTGAAGGTGGAGGGGCCGCGGCAGTGGCTGGCGTTCCCGGCCGCGGCGTCGGCGGCGCCGCTGGTGGCGCGGATCGCGGCGGAGTATCCGTTGATGGACCTGTCGGTGCGGGAGCCGGACATCGAGTCCGTCATCGCGAAGATGCTGTCCAGGAGGACGGTGCCGGAGCCGGCGGAGCGTTCGGCGCTGTGAGGGTGCGGAGCGGACGGCGACGTGAGCGCGCGGGCTCGGCGCTGTGACGTCCGCCTCACCTTTGACTAGGCTGACAGTATGACGAGTGAACTTCCTGAGATGCGCGCCTCGGACTCCGAGCGCGAGCGCGTTGCCGAACTGCTGCGCGAAGCCGTGGCGGAGGGGCGCATCGACATGGAGGAGTTCGACACCCGCCTCGACGCGGCGTTCAAAGCCCGTACGCACGGTGAACTCGAACCGCTGGTCAGGGACTTGCCCGCGCCCGGTACGACGACGGATCTCGCCCCGTCGACCTCCGCCGACTCCACCGCTGTCGGGGGCCGTTGGGCCTCCCGGATCGGCCGGGGCCCCGCGACCTCGAAGTTCGGCTTCGCCTTCTGGGGAGGCTTCAGCCGCAAGGGCACCTGGACAGCGGGTCCGTCCTTCACCGGGGCCGTCCTCCAGGCCGGCGGCGAGATCGACCTGCGCGAGGCGCAGTTCGAGCAGCGGGACGTGGTCATCCGCTGCTTCGCGCTGATGGGCGGCATCCATGTCGTCGTACCGCCGGACATGGATGTCACGGTGCGCGGCTTCGGGCTGATGGGTGGCTTCGGGGAGGACGGCGAGCCGACGGACGTGAGTCCCGGATCGCCGCGGGTGATCATCACGGGGTTCGCGATGATGGGCGGTGTGGGTGTGACGCGCAAGATGAGGGCGGCGGACAAGCGCCGTCTCAAGGAGGAGCGCAGGAAGGCGGAGCTGGAGAAGAAGAGGTTCCGCAAGGAACTCGACTAGGGCCGGCCCCGCCCCCGGGCACTGCTCAGAGCCGCGCGGCCCCGCCCCGCCGGACTGACGCTCAGAGCCGCGCGGGCTCCGTGCCCACCAGGTCACCGAGATCCACGAAGCGCCCCATGGCCGCGTAGCCGGTGTCGCTCGGGTGCAGACCGTCGCCGGAGTCGTATTCGGGCCGCAGCCGGTCGGGGGCGTACGGATCGCGCAGCAGCCGGTCGAAGTCGACGGTCCTGTCGAACACGTCGCCCGACCTGATGGCGTCGTTGACCCGGTCCCGTACGGCCTCGCGCCGGTCGGTGTGGCGCGAGTTGCCGCCGAACGGCATGAGCGTCGAGCCGACGACCCGCAGGCCCCGGGCGTGCGCCTGCCGGGTGAGGTCCTTCAGACCGGCGATGATCAGGTCCGGGTCGGTCTCGTTCGGCCGCCGGATGATGTCGTTGATGCCCAGCTCGACGAAGACGGCCTCGGCGCCCGACTGCCCCAGGACGTCGCGCCCGAAGCGGGAGACGCCGCTCGGCCCCTTGCCGATGGCGAGGCTCTGCCGCAGGACGCGATTGCCGCTGATGCCCGCGTTGAGCACGCCCAGACCACTGCCGCGTACCCGGTCCGCCAGCGTGTCGGTCCAGCGGTGGTCGGCGTCGTACGAGGAGCCGATGCCGTCCGTGATCGAGTCCCCGATGACGACGACCGAGCCGCGCGCCTGCCGGTTGAGCACGTCGACGGCGGTGAGGTAGCGCCAGACCGAGGCCCGCTCGATGTACGCGTCGCCGCTGAGGTCCCGCGTACGGTCGCCCATGGCCGTGTACGAGGTCCGCAGGGCGCGCGGGTGGTACGTGACGGGGCCACCGGGCGCGGGCGTGTGCACCGTCACCAGCAAGTCCTTGTCGGACGGAACCTGGAGCCGTACGGGATCGCTGATGACGTGCCCGCCCGGCGGGACGACGACGGACGTCTTCTTACCGAAGGTGACGGAACGCATGGTGCCCGGGACGGCGCCCGCGTCGTCGTCGCCGCCGTTTCCGTCGCCGTTTCCGTCGCCGTTTCCGTCGTCGTTTCCGTCGCCGTCCGCGACGGCGATCGAGGCGCGGCCGATGAGCAGGGCTTCGCGGCTGAAGAGGTTGGAGAGAGTGATGCGGGCGGCGGTGCCGCCGATGCTGGTGTGTACGACGTTACGTATGGAACGCCCCACGTGACCGTGGGGTACCCCGGGTTCGATCCCGGTCGGCGCGGCGGACCAGGTCCCGACCCACGCGTCGGCGGACGCGGGCGCCGCGGACCCCACCGGCGTACGGGCTCGCCCGCCCGCCCCATTTCCGGACCCGGCGGCCTGATCGCTGCTGCCCTCGTCGCGGCCCCCGCCGCCGCCCAGTGCGCCGACCCCGACGAATATCGCGGCGCAGACCAGCGCCACGACCGTCATAAGGCCCGCGAGCAGGGCGAATCCCCGTTGTCTGTTCATGTCCCCCGTGTCTCCCTCACCTACGTACAAAGGACATCATCCGGCATGGCGCGGGAACTCGGGATGCGCGCCGGGAGTACCAGAGGTAGGGACAATGTGTACAGGTGGGTGAGGGTCCTGTTGGCGGGCCGGTTTTGGGTACGGGACGGTAGGGCATGGCGGCACGTACGCGGCTGGGTGGAGTGAGATGGGTGGAGTGAATGGAACGACGCGATCCGGCTGATCCGGACAAGGCGATGGGTTCGGGGGAGGCCGGAGGCACGGACGGGGCCGACGCACGCCCGGCCGGGGACGGCTCCCCTCGTACGGACGGCCCGGCGGCTCCCGCACGCCCGGCCGAGGCCTCTTCGGTGACCGGCCGCGCGGGCAGGTCGGCGACGGCCATCACCGCCCGTCCGGACCCCGAGCCGGGCTCCAGCCCCGGCGCCCAAGGTCCCGGCACCGAGGGCCCCGGCGGCAAAGCCCCCGGCCCGGGCAAGCGCTCGCCGTTCTCCCCGCTCGGATTCACCGCCGCCGACGAGGAGAAGCGGCGCGGCGTCCGCCGTATGAAGACGACCGCGACCGGTCTGCTGATCTTCGTCGCCGTCATCTACATCCTCGCCACCTGGGCCGAGAATTCGGGCATCACCGGCTGGCCCGGCTACGTCGCGGCGGCTGCCGAGGCAGGCATGGTGGGCGCGCTCGCCGACTGGTTCGCGGTGACGGCTCTCTTCCGCCACCCCCTCGGTCTCCCCATCCCGCACACCGCGATCATCCCGAACAAGAAGGACCAACTCGGCGCCTCGCTCGGCTCGTTCGTGGGGGAGAACTTCCTCTCCTCCGACGTCGTACGGACCCGGCTGCGCGGACTGGGCATCGGCGGCCGGCTCGGCGCCTGGCTCGCCGAGCCCGCCCACGCCGACCGCGTCACCGACGAGCTGGCCACGGCCCTGCGCGGCGCGCTGACCGTCCTGCGGGACAGCGACGTCCAGGCGGTCGTGGGCGAGGCGATCACCCGCCGCGCGGACGCCGCCGAGATCGCCCCCGGCATAGGGAAGACGCTGGAGCGCGTGGTCGAGGACGGTGCCCACCACCGCGCCGTCGACCTGATCTGCGCCCGCGCGCACGACTGGCTGGTCGAGCACGGCGATTCGGTCATGGACGCCGTACAGGGCGGTGCGCCCGGCTGGACGCCGCGCTTCGTCGACCGCAGGATCGGCGACCGCGTCTACAAGGAACTGCTGCGCTTCGTCACGGAGATGCGCGACATGCCGACGCACCCGGCGCGCGGCGCGATCGACCGCTTCCTCAAGGACTTCGCCTCCGACCTCCAGTCGGACACGGAGACGCGGGCGCGCGTCGAGCGCCTCAAGTCCGACCTGCTGGCGCGCCCCGAGGTGCAGGACATCATCGCGTCGGCGTGGTCCTCCGTACGCGCGATGATCATCGCCGCGGCCGAGGACGACCGCAGCGAACTGCGTCTGCGCGCCCGTGCCTCCCTCCTCTCGCTCGGCGCCCGCCTGGCGACGGACGGCAGGCTGCAGCGGAAGCTGGAGGGCTGGGTGGAGGACGCGGCGGACTACGTCGTGACGACGTACCGGGGCGAGATCACGTCCCTGATCTCCGACACGGTCGCGAGCTGGGACGGCAAGCACACGTCGAAGAAGATCGAGGCGCACATCGGCCGCGACCTCCAGTTCATCCGTATCAACGGCACGGTGGTGGGCGCGCTGGCGGGCCTGGTGATCTACACGATCTCGCACGCGCTGAGTGGGTGAGCCGGACCGCCCGGTTCACCCACCCGGCAACCATGGGGGAGTGCCCTCCAGTACGCACGGGGGTACGGAGGCGTTCAGCGAAGGGGGACGAACCATCACCGCGATCACGACGGTCACCACGGTCACGACGGACGACGGCGTACGGCTGGCCTGCACGGAGTACGGACCTGCCGAGCGGTCCGCCGTCTCCGAGCGGTCTGCCGTGTCCGAGCGGGCCCCCGTTCCCGAGCGCTGGTCCGCCGACTCCGAGCGGGCCACCGTCCCCGTTCTCCTGCTCCACGGCCTCGCGGGCCACACGGCGGAGTGGGACGCGCTGGCGGGCCTGCTCGGCCCCGGCCACCGCCTGGTCGGTTACGACGCGCGCGGCCACGGCGCGAGCGACCGCCTTCCCAAGGATGTCTCGCGCGCGGCGCACGTACGCGACGTCGTGGCCGTCATCGAGGAACTGGCCCTGGACCGCCCCGTCCTGATCGGCCAGTCCCTCGGCGGGCTTACGGCCCTGCTCACCGCCGCCGCCCACCCGGATCTCGTCCGCGCGCTGGTCCTGGTGGAGGCCGGACCGAGGGGCCCGGCCCCCGAACTGCCCGGCAAGATCGGGAAGTGGCTGGACTCGTGGCCGGTCCCGTTCGAGTCGGCCGACGAGGCGGTGCGCTTCTTCGGCGGCGGCCCGGGGGGTCTGGCCTGGGCGGCGGGCCTGGAGGTACGTCCCGACGGGCTGTACTCGCGCGTCGACCGGGACGTGATGGTGGCCTGCGTGGCGGAGAGCGGCGCCCGCTCGTTCTGGGCGGAATGGGACCAGGTGCGCTGTCCCACATTGGTGGTGCGGGGTGACGCGGGTGCCATGCCGGCGTCGGAGGCCGAGGAGATGCGCGTACGCCACCCGGCGGGGACGCGGGTCGAGGTCGTGGCGGGGGCGGGCCACGACGTACATCTGGACCGGCCGGCGGAACTGTACGCGCTCATCGCGGAGTTCCTGCCCCCGACACCCGCTTAGGCGCTGTCCGGGCGGGCCCAGGGGGTCTACTCCAGCCCCTGCTCGTACGCCTCAAGGGTGTCGACGAACATCCTCCGCTGCTCGGGCGTCAACGGCTCCAGCGCCCTGCGCCAGGCCCCGGCGCCGCGCGCCAGCCAGCCGTCGATGGCGGGCCGGTGCTTGTCGCTGATGCTGACGATCGTGCGACGCCGGTCGTTCTCGTCGGCCTCGCGCCGCAGGATCCCCTGCCGGCTCAGCTCGCCGACCATCAGGCTCACCGTGGCCGGGGCGACTTCCAGGCGTGCCGCGAGCGCGTTGACGGTCATCGGACCGTCGAAGAGCAGGAACGCGAAGAGCGACAGATGGCGGGGCGCGAGGGAGAACGACTCCAGTTCCGCGGGGATTTTGATCCGCTTCGCGCGCCCGACCATCCGGGGCATGAGCAGCAACAACGTACGGATTCCGTCCTCGACACCGAGACCGGCGGCCTCGTCGTCATGCCGGCTGTCGGTTGACATCTGTACCGCCCCCTCAATAGCTTTGCATCCAAAGCATCTTTGCCTGCAAAGCAAAAGCATCTTCTGGTCGAGCGTATCCGGAGAGGGCCACCCCATGACCGAACCCGAACAGCTGCAGAGCATGCAGGAATTCAACCGGCTGATCATCGAGGAGTTCCGGGCGAACGGCGGCCGGGTGGGCGGCATGTTCGAGGGCGCGCCGCTCGTCCTGCTGACGACGCTGGGGGCGAGGAGCGGCAAGCGGCGCACGAACCCCGCCGCCTACGCGCGCGACGGCGAACGGCTCCTGGTCTTCGCCTCCAACGCGGGCGCCCCGGTGCATCCGGGCTGGTACTTCAACCTGCTCGCCGACAACCGGGTCACCGTCGAGATCGGCACCGAGGAGGGCGGCACCGCCGAGATCAGCACCGAGGAGGGCGGCGTCCACACGTTCTCGGCGCGCGCCGAACCGCTCCAGGACGAGGAGCGCGACCACCAGTACGCCCTCCAGGTCGCACGGGACCCGGGCTTCGCGGCGTACCAGGCGGGCACCGACCGCACGATCCCGGTGATCGCCCTGCACCCCCTGAACCTGACGGACCCGGCGCGGAACCGGGCGATAGGCGAGGAGCTCGTACGAGTCCACGCCCAGCTGCGAGCCGAACTGGCGGCCCTCCGCGCCACCCCCGCATCCCCCGTGTCCCTCGATGAGGGGCTGCTGCTCCACTGCCTGAGCTTCTGCGAGTCGCTGAGCATGCACCACACCGCCGAGGACGGCGCGTTCTCGGCCTTCGACCGGCAATTCCCCGAGCTGGCACCGGTGTTGGAGCGCCTGCGCACGGAACACCGCGCGGTCTCGGCGGCGCTGACGAAGCTGCGGGACGACCCGCCGGCCACAGCGCCCGCCCTGCGGCAGGAGCTGGAACGGCTGGCGAAGGACCTCGACGACCACTTCACGTACGAGGAGACGTACCTGCTCCCCGTCCTGAACGGGCGTCCCGCAGACGCCCCTAGGTGATCGTCTTCTGCCGGCAGTCCTTCTCCTCGCCCGCCTTGTAGAGACACACCTTCACGACGGGCGAACCGGCCGTGCCCGAGGCCGCGTCGAACGTTCCGCAGCGATCCGCGTACGCCCCGTCCTGGCCCGTCACGACCACAGGGCCGCCGGCCTTTCCGTAGACGTACGCCCGTACGCCCCAGCCGTCCGCCTTGTCGTCACACACCCGGACCCTGGCGGCAGCGTTCGCGTACACCGAGACGTTGGCCGAGCCTGCCCGCGAGTCCGCGCCCGCGAGCACGGCTCCGGACTTGGTGACGGCCGGGCTGTGGATGGTCACGTTGGTCACCACCGGCCGGTGGTCGGAGGCCGTCGTGGTGCGGGTGCGGGCGTCGGACACATCGATCGCGCCGGAGCCGTAGACGTAGTCGATACGCGCGTCGTCGCCGCTGCCCGGGTGGGTGACCACGGCGGCACCGGTGTTGGCATTGACATGCGTCCAGGTGTCGACCCACCCGGCACCGGCGATCCAGGACCGGATGCCGGCGTCCGGCCGCACATTGAGGTCCCCGGTGAACAGCATCGGGGTGGTCATCTTGTCGGCGGGGAGCTTGCCGAGGATGTACCTGGCCTGCGCCTCGCGGCGGGCGACGGCCGCCGCGCCGTCACCGGCGGAGAGGTGGGTGGTGTAGACGCGCACAGCCGTGCCGCCGACGCCGACATTGACGCCGCCCATGCTGCGGTCGACGGCACCACTGTCGTCGTTCGGCAGTGTGTAGCTGACCTTCTCGTTGATGGGGTACTTGGAGAGGATCAGCTGCCCGGCCGACCCCCCGTAGGCGTTGGTGTCACTCCTGGCGAAATGCCCTTCGTACGCCGGGAACGTGTCCAGCAGGGTCTGGTACTGGTTGATACCGGGTCTGCCGTCGACTACACGACCCTCGTCGTTGTGCACTTCCTGAAGGGTGACGATGTCAGGGTCCTCGGCGGCGATCGTGCTCACGATGCTGTCCCAGTGCGCGTCCCCGTCCGAGCTGTTGCCGCCCTGGATGTTCCAGTCCATGACCTTCAGACTCGTGGCGGCTGCCGCCGCGGGCACCAGCTCCTCCCCGGCCCCGGCACCAGTCGGCGGCCGGAACTCCGCACCTGTCGTCCCGCCCGCGATCACCGCCGCTGCCGCCACCGCTGTCAGTGCCGCTGCCAACTTCCGCTTGCGTCTCATAAATCCCCCGTTCCACGTACGTATCAGCGTGCCGATGATCCTGGAACGTTAGGGCGCCACGGATCACATCCACCAGCCTTGATCGGGTCATTGACGGAGAAGCACCCGCTTCCCGTACTGAACGAGCGTTGAACGCTCCCCACACCACACAAAGCAACAACATTCCGCGATCTCCACTACACAGAGTCACGGATGGGCAGAACGCATCCATGCCGACACCCACACGAGCAGACACCACGGCCATCGACCGCCTCGCCCGCACGCAGATGCGGCTGGCGACCTCCGGACAACTGCGCGCCACGGGCCTGGCCGCCAGCACGGCGGCCCGCCGCTGCGCACCGGGCGGCCGCTGGCAGCGGCTGCTGCCGGGGGTCGTCCTGATACAGACGGGCAAGCCGAACGTCTGGCAACAGCTGCTGGCGGCCGTCCTGTTCGCGGCCCGGGACACCTCCGTGATGTCGGGCAGCACAGCCGTACTGACAGGCGAGGCGGTCCTGGCCATCTACGGCGTACGCGGCGCCCGCACCGACCGCGCCGACGTCCTGGTCAACGCGGGCCGCCAGCTCCGCGACCGCTCGTACGTCCACTTCCACCCCACCCGCCGCTGGCCACCGACCCTCCGCGGCGAGGGCATCCCCTGCGTCCGCGCGGTCCGGGCGGCCTCCGACTTCGCGGCACACGAGCCCTCACCCGACCGCGTCCGCGCACTCCTGGTGAGCACGGTCCAGAAGGGCCGCTGCCACCCGGACGACCTCCGCGCCGAACTCCACGCGTCCCGCGCCCTGCGCAACCCGGCGGTCCGCGCGGTGCTGGACGACCTCCGCGTCGGCATCCGCTCCATCGCCGAGGGCGAAACCCGCGACACCCTCCTCAACGCCGGCATCCCCGACCCCCTCTGGAACCCCACCCTCCTCACCCCGACGGCCACCTTCCTGGCCCGCCCGGACGCCTACTGGCCCTACGAGGGCGTCGCCCTGGAGGTCGACTCGGCGGAGTACCACCTGGGCATCACGGAATACCGCGCCACACTCCGCCGCCGCCTACTCCTGGAATCCCACGGCGTCTCGGTCCTGAGCGTGACCCCGTCCCTGGTCCGCGACCACCCCCAAGAACTGATCGCAGCGGTCCGCACCAAACTCCACCTCGCCACAACGGGCCCCACCCGGCCCCGGGTCGTACTCCGCCCGTGAGACACCGTCACGGCTAGGCTCATCCGGATCAAGCCCGAGGGGGGCCCACATGTCCATACGCCAAGGCCGCGGCGCTGCCGCGCTGGTTGTCCTTCTGGCAGCGTCGCTGCTGTCCTGTTCCAGCTCAGAAGACCCGCCCCGGGACGACGCGAGAGCGTCCTCCCCACCCCGAACCGCACCGGCGGACCCGACCCCTGCCGAGCCGGTGCCGGACGACACGACGCCACCGGTCGAGGCCGTCCGCGACGCCTTCGCCACTCTCCAGGCCACCTTGAACGACGACTGCACGCCGGGCGATTGCGACTACTTCCTCGGCCGCGTCCACGACGAACTGGCCGGCCTCGACACCGCGATGAAGGCGGACCCGAAGGGACCAGGCCACTTCAAGGAGCCACTTGAGCTGATGGCCGGACTCTGGAAGACCCTGGGCGACGACACGTCCACGCCGAACCTGGAAAAGCACCGTACGGAGCTCATCGGCACCCGCGACAAGATCAACACTTGGATGCAGGACCACCCGGACGACTACGCCTGACGCCCCGCCGGCTCAGCTCACGGTGGCGCGCACGACGAGCGTCCCGATATGCCCGGGCGTCGGGGCGTCCAGCACCTCCGTCTCGACCTGCCCGAAACCGCTCCCGCTGAGCAGCCCGAGCCACTTACGAGGCGTATAGCTGTACCGATACGTGAACATCGCCTTGCCCGCGAAGCCGCCCTTGTACATCCCCTGAGGTCCGTACGCACCGGGAATGGCCGGGGGATGCGAGAAGACGAGAACCCCTCCCGGGTTCAGACGCTGAGCGATCAGCGGAAGCAGCCGCACGGGATCGGTGAACCAGACAGCGCCGAAGACCGAGTAGATGGAGTCGTACGTCTCCGCACTGTCCCGCAGATGATCGAGCACCCCGGCACAGACGAACCGCGCGCCGGTGTATCCCCAACGCTTCGTGACCCGCTCGACCATGACGGGAGAGAGATCAACCCCGGTCGCCTTCACCCCCTGCTGCGCAAGAAACGCCACCGCCCGCCCGGTCCCACACCCGACCTCAAGCACGGACGCGGGCTCCCCCAACAACTCAACACCCGGCCCGTGCCCGGCGTACTGAGTCCACCGAAAGACGGGCTCACCGTCGAGCACATCGCCGTTGGTGCTGCTCTCGGCGTAGGCGTTCCACAACTCACGCTCCACGTCCATGTCGTGCCGTGCTGACAACGTGCTTCCTCGGGTTGGCGGTTGAAGTCAGCCGAGCCCTTGGTGCCGCACGGCGGTGACGAATCCCGCCCACGCGTTGCGCGACACAGCGATGGGAGCGCCCTCGGGCGTCTTTGAGTCACGCACACCTATGTTCGCGCTGAACGCCGCGACCTCGACGCACTCGCCGCCGGCTCCATTGCTGTAGCTGCTCTTTCGCCACTGGGGATCGGTGGGGGACGAAGTCATGGCGAGTGTTCCTCCAAAGCTGAACGGATCAGTGCGGCTGATCGCTGAGGGCTCAGGGCGAGGGCCCTGAGGTGGTCGAAGGCTTTCGTGTAGATCCGTACGTCTGCAGGGAGTTCGAGGTACACGGAGTCTGTCAGACCCTCTCGGTACACCACATCCGGATCTTCCTGCTCAGGAAAGCCAAGGACGGTGAAGGGGCCGGTGCTCGGGTACGCGCCCGCGTCGTACGGCAGGACCTGTACGGTCACGTTCCGCTGCTGCCCGATATCCAGCATACGTTCGAGCTGCCCTGCCATCACCTGCCTGGTGCCAATCACGTGCATGAGGGCGCTCTGGTGAATCACAGCCCAGAAGTCGGGAGCTTTGCCCTCCGTCAGCAACTGCTGACGGCGCATCCGCACGTCGACAAGACGTGGAATCTCGTCATGGTCCTGGTCGGGTGTGACCCGACTCAACGCGGTGGCGTACTCGGGCGTCTGCAGCAGCCCGGGGATGAACTCGCCCTGGTAGGTACGCAGGTTGGTGGCGGCTTGCTCCAGTCCCACGTACACCGAGAACCACGAGGGCACAGCATCACCGTGCGCGTGCCACCACCCCTTGGTTTTCGACTCCTTGGCCAGCCCCTTCAGCAACTCACGCAGTTCGTCCGACGTGTTGTAGAAGCGGCACAACGCATCCACGTCCGAAGGCTGCACCCTTCCCTGACCCGTCTCCATGCGATTGACCTTGGAACCGCTCCAGTCCAGCTCCTTGCCGACCTGATTGCAGGTCAACGCGCTCTCGTCGCGCAACTTCCTGAGCTCGATCGCCAAGCGGCGGCGTCGTGCGGTGGGTGATCCGGCCACTTCAACTCCTCTTGCGGTAACGGGGGGTTCTATCCCATCGGAAGCGAGCGCTCGCGCCAATCACTCGTTCGAGCTAATCCCCTCGTGCACATTGCATGAAGGGATGCGCGCTGCCATCCTGTCACAACGGGTCACGGCACGTCACAGCTGGCTCAGTCGGGGTGCGACGGCGCGAGTCGCCCAGCGAGAGGAGAGGGACATGGTCATCTACGGCGCGAGTGGTTGCGTGCAACGGCGCCCGTGGGAGGTGCCGTTCACCGCGGAACCGCCTGTGGTCGCCCGAGTGCGCCGGGCGATGCGACTGCATCTCTCGTTGTGGGGTCTGTCAGGCCTGGAGGATCTGGCTCAGATCTGCGTATCGGAGCTGGTGGCAAATGTGATCAACCACGTTGGCCCAGGAACTCCGGTCACCCTCGCAGTCTCGACGGACGGCGCCAACCTCCGTATCGAGCTGAGCGATCCAGACCCCCGGGCCTTGCCTACGCTCGTTGCTCCCATGTCCGAAGCGGAGTCGGGGCGCGGCTTGATGATCCTCGATGCGGTGGCCGATCGCTGGGGTGTCATCTCTCGCGCTGACTCGAAGGTGGTGTGGTGCGAGTTGGCCACGGGACTGGAGGTGTCGAACGAGCACCCGAGGAATCCGCGCGTAGCGCAGGCCGAGATGAGCATCATCCAACACGGGTCTGCCCAGCGTCCTCCGTCGGATGAGGGAAGCCCACTGTCGGTAGCGGTGGCAGAGAAAGCGGCGATCAACCTCATCGCGGACGTCCTGCATTGGCTCCGCGCCCAAGGCTGCGACCCCGACGAAGCCCTTGATCGCGCTCAAATGCACTATGAAGCGGAGCTAGAAGAGGCAGGCCGCACCAACGGCTCAAAATAAGCCATGTTTCGATCATTTTAAGACAGCGCGCGCCAATAAGGCAGAGCCTGTTCGAATTTCTGCGAGTGGTTCGACAGCATGCCTCCATGGCTGCGTACAGAGCTGTCTTCGGGCACATAGATGTTGAACCGGGAACTTGTTTCGGATCCCGTAACGATGTGAAAGCTGCCGGTCTCCATAAGGCGAATCAAGATGGCATTTCATGGGGCCTTGATTCTGCTAACGAGCGGGTGGCCGACGCGATCGTACTCAGCAACGGATATGAGGATGATCGCGATTCGTGGAGCGAGGTGATATATACCGGCGCCGGCGGCCGAGATGGAAACACGGGCCGCCAAGTGGAGGATCAGACATGGGAGAATCCAGCTAACGCCAGCTTGCGCCGTAGTCGGGAGAACGGTTACGAGGTGCGCGTCATTCGTGGCGGTGGGGGTGAGAAGAGCTACTCGCCGGCTAGTGGATATCGATACGATGGTCTCTATCGAGTTCTTAGTGAGTGGATGGAGGAGGGAGAGTCGGGATTCCAGATCTGCTGTTTTAAACTACAGCGGCTCCACGATAGAGACCAACAACTGACGCCGCTGGAGCAGCAACTGGACGATGTAATCGATGGGGCTCTGCGACGGAAGACTGCGACCGTTGAACGCATCGTGCGAGACACTAAGGTCATCCGGCGAGTGAAGGAGATGTATGGCGGCACCTGTCAAATCTGCAATCTAGCTCTTGCAGTCGGGCCGGATGGCAAGAACTACGCGGAGGGTGCTCATATTCAGGCATTGGGAAGGCAGGGTAACGGCCCTGATGTTGACGAGAACGTCCTTTGTCTCTGCCCTAACTGTCACGTGAAACTCGACCGCGGCGCGCTCTATCTCACAGATGAACTGGATGTTGTAGATAGATACGCTGATGGTTCAAGGCCCAAGATTACGAAGCTTACGACTGTGGAGCGTCACAAGATTAGGGAGAAGTTTGTGCGTGCCCATCGGAAGTACTGGGGCCTCGTAAACGGTGAGTGTAGCTAGGCTCGCCAACCCCTTACCAGGTTCTCCCTCTGTTCTTATCCGGCCGCGATGGCGGAATAGGTCAAGACATCTGCAGGCAGCGGCGCCTGCAGCTTCCAGATGATTCCCATCGGCTTACTTCCCTCGTGCGAGACATAGTCGGCGGGGCCAAGGAGCATCCACGGCTGAGCACCGCCGATGTCTGTCTTCTTGAAGCGGCGCACGAAGAGCAGCACATGCGTCCCGTTATTCTGGTGAGTCTGGTAGCGAACGCCGGTAGGCGATGATTCGGATGCCTGGTTTTGCGACTCCCAGTGGAACAGCGTGTCGCTCATGGCGTAGTCCTTGTAGCGTGTCTGGGGTGAGAAGTCCTTCTCGTCCTTCTCCAGAGTAATCAGCAGAGCGTCTGTCTTGATCTCCTCACACCAGCGCACACCTTCACGGAAGTGGCCAGGCATAAAGCCGCCGATTGACGCCTCGCCCAGGGCCGTAAGGATTTCTTCGCGACTATATGAGGCGTGGATGCGTAGGGGCAGGTTGGCGTGAGTGCCGGCCAAGGGCGGCGTGATGTGATCCACGTGGTTCAGTACGTGATTGAGGATCTGGCGTACCTCGCTGCGGAATTGCGGTTGTTGGCGTAGTGACGCGATCCCCGCCTCGTAGGTGTCGAATCCGCCGAGCGGCCAGAGCGTAAAGAACAGCATGCGCGCGAAGGCGCGGTTCTGTTCGTCTAGCTCTTCGTATGAAGGCGCACTGTCCTCAAGGAGTCGGCCGTAGGCGGCGGCTCGATCTGGGTCGTCCACATGGAGGAAGGCTGAGGCTCGCTTGAGGAGGGCGGCCTCGCCTTCGGGGGCTTGGCCACTCAGTAGGTTTGCTCGGCGCAGCAGAGCGGTCCATGAGTGGCTTGTGCCCCGATAGAGCTCTCGGATCTCACGGCCGCTCTCCTCAAGATAGGTGGAGAGATCTTTCGCGCCGATCTGGCGAACTTCTATGGCAAGTTGAGCCACATTAACTGCGATTTGGGTGCGAATATTATCGATGATTAGTTGCTTGGCTTTTGGCTCAAGGATGATTTGACAAGCGCCTGGCAGTTGTGGAAAGTCGTGCTCAATTGCTGTGAGGAGACGATTGCGGGTCAGGTTTGTCAGTGCCCGGAACTGTTCCTCGAATCGGAATTCCTTGCGGTGCTGCCCAATGAAGTCCAGTACGGTGAGCACGGCCTTCCCCTCGCAGCGTCGCAGTCCACGGCCGAGCTGTTGCAAAAAGACTGTTGCGCTGGCAGTCGGGCGGAGTAGCAGGAGAGTATCGACGTCAGGGATGTCGAGCCCCTCGTTGAAGAGGTCGACAGAGAAGATGACCTGCAACTCGCCCGAACGCAGCGCGTTGAGTGCGGACTTGCGCTGGTCACTCGGGGTGTCTCCGGACAGTGCGACGGCGTTGAGGCCAGCCAGTTGAAAGAATTCTGCCATGAAGTGCGCGTGAGCAACCGACACGCAGAAACCGAGCGCCCGCATCGTGGCAGGGTCGGTGACCTTGTCTTGTACGGCCTTTACCACTAGCCGGGCACGGGCCTTATTATCCGTGAAGAGACTGCTTAGTTGGGAAGCGTCGTACGAGCCGCGTGTCCACTGAACAGACGTCAGGTCTGTGGTGTCGCTGATGCCGAAGTAGTGGAAGGGGGAGAGGAGGTCATTCTCTAGAGCCTCCCAGAGACGCATCTCGGCTGCGATTCGCCCGTCGAAGAATTCGTCTTGAACGTTCAGTCCGTCCATGCGCTCTGGTGTTGCGGTGAGGCCAAGCAGCTCAACTGGATTGAAATGCTCGATGATCTTCCGATAGGTCGGGGCGGTGCCATGGTGAAACTCATCGATCACGACTATGTCGAAATGATCGCGGGCAAGCTCATCGAGCGCGCGTGCGTTGAGTGATTGAACGCTCGCGAATACGTGCTTCCACGCAGTAGGAATCTGACCGCCGACCAACTGTTCGCCGAAGTTGCCGTCATCGAGGACGCCTTGATATGTGCGGATCGACTGCTCCAGGATCTCCTTGCGATGGGCGACGAACAATAGTCGCAGATCCCGGCCAAGTTGCCTCCGAAGCTTTTTGTAGTCCAGTGCTGCCATTACCGTCTTGCCTGTGCCTGTGGCTGCGACTAGAAGATTCCGGTGTCGGTTGTGAACGTCCCGCTCGACCTGAAGCCGCTCAAGCATGTCCTGCTGATGAGGGTACGGGCGTACTTCCAGCCCAGACAACGTGATACGTCGGCCAGCTGCACTGCTGCCGCTCCCACTGGCCAGTTGAAGAGCTTCGTCTAGACGTTCCCCGTGCGTCTCTGGGTCGTAGATTTCGAATGCTGCTTCGCTCCAGTAGGAGTCAAAGGTGGCCTCAAACTTCTTGAGAACGTCGGGAGTTGCCACGGACGAGAGGCGTACGTTCCACTCCAAACCGTCGAGAAGCGCGGCTCTGGAGAGGTTCGAGCTCCCGACATACGCCGTGTCGTACCCCGAACTTCGCCGAAAAAGCCAGGCTTTCGCATGGAGGCGAGTGGAGCGAAGCTCGTAATTCACCTTCACTTCGGCGTCGAATTCCTGGACAAGACGGTCCAGGGCTCGTCGCTCGGTGGCCCCAATGTAGGTCGTGGTGATGACTCGTATGGGAACGCCGCGTTCACGGGCCGTCTGAAGCGCATGCTCAAGTACTCGCAGTCCATGCCACTTCACAAATGCGCACAGCAGGTCCACTCGGTCCGCGGTAGCTAGCTCCGCACGCAACTCGAAACCGAGATTGGGATCCTCTGGTGAGTTAGTCAACAAGGCAGTGTCGGAGAGTGGGGTGGCCGGTCGGATGGCGTAAACCCCCGGCGCCTTCTGCTCCGCGAGTGCCAGCAACTGCCGCGGGCCCTCAGCGACCATGTCCACCCACTCACGAGCGCCGGCCAATGTGCTGACCGACTCAAGGATGTGGTTGGCGGCATAGACGCGCTCGGCGGCAGGCAGACCTTGCAGGACACGCTTGACGGTCTCCGCGATATGGCGAGCTAGAACATGGGGTGTGGACTCAGAACTCACGGCAGCATCGATTGCCCGCCACCCCGTGCCCTCCAGCTCCTTCAGGCGATCTTCGAGCCGCAAGGTGATCAGCTGCTCGTACAGACCTGTGGCTGGAGAGCCGTCGCCTCGCGTTGCCGTCATGCAGTGCCCCCTGAGTGAATTCCGGCTCGATTTGTAGCAGCAACCACTGACACGACTTCGATAAAAGGACGAGTGAGTGGATACCTTCCCTCCGGTCAACCCGCCCCGTGGCACTCCCTGTACGACTTCCCCGAGCCGCACCAGCACGTGGCGTTGCGGGCCGGGGGCCAGGAGGTGGCGCGGCCGCGGGCTGCCAGGGTGGTGGCGTACTGGGGGAGCAGGTTGGGGTCCGAGGGGGAGGCGGCTTCCGAGGCGGCGAAGGCCTCGTAGGAGGGGACCGTGCCCGTCACGATGCCCAGGTTCGGGGTGCCCGTGGCCGCGAGTTCGCGTAGGGAGGACTCCAGTTGGGCGAGGTGGGTCTCGCGGGAGGGGTACTCGGTGCGGAGCTCGGGGTACGCCGTGAGCAGTTCCGTCAGTTCCGCGGCCGGCCAGTGCAGGACCGCGACCGGGAACGGGCGGGAGAGCGCCGAGCGGTACGAGCCCAGTTCGGCGCGCAGGCGGGCGATCTCGGCCTGGAGTTCGGCCGGGTTGTCGGAGCCGAGGGCCCAGAGGCGTTTGGGGTCGTGGAGTTCGTCGAGGGGGACGGACGTCTTGTTCACCTGGTCGCCGAGGGCGTCCCAGTCGTCGTGCTCCAGGCCCAGCAGCCGGCGCAGGCGGTGGCGGCCGAGGAGGAGGGAGCCCGCGGAGTACGGGACTTCCTCGCCCGGGGTCAGGAGCAGGTTGAGGGCCGTGGTGTAGGAGTCGTGGGCCGCTTCGAGTTCGTCGTGGGCCTCCAGCGTCTCCGCCACGATCTCCCACGGCGCCGGTTCCAGCGGTTCGGCGATGCGCAGGCCCTCGATGATCGCGCGGGCCTCGGCCTCGTGGCCGTACTCCCAGAGGTTCGCGGCCTTCAGGGCTTTCACCAGGTGGGGGTGGTCCGGGGCGCCGGTGAGGAGGTCGTCGTAGAGGCCGGTGGCGCGGTCGCGGGCGCCGGCCAGTTCCAGGTGGGCGGCGGCCTGGAGGAGCAGCGGCTCGCGGTCCTCGGGGTACTGGGCCGCTGTGCGCAGCAGGCGCTCGGCTTCAGTCGTGTGGTCGGCAGGGATGTCGGGGCGCATGGTCCACACCGTACTGCTGTACGCCGGTCGGGGCGGAGGGCCTTCGGGGAGAGGGCGTAGAGGGTTCGAAGGGGGGAGGGGCGGAGGCAGAGGGGGAGGGGGTTCTCTTTGCGTACGAGCAGCGGTGGCCCGCACTCGTACGTACGCGGGCTACTGCCGCTCCCGTAGCGCCAGCACCAGTGCCGCCCCCAGCACCGTCACCCCCGACGACACCAGGATCGCCAGGTCCGTGCCGTGCTCCGGGGTGTCCGCCGATGTCGCCACCGCGATCATCAGGGCGACTCCCGCCGCCGAGCCGATGTAGCGGGCCGTGTTGTTCGCGCCCGAGCCCATCGCCGCGCGTTCCTGGGGGACGGACTCGACCGACAGACGGGGCAGCGCGGCGTTCAACAGGCCGCTGCCGACGCCCGCGACGAGGAGGCCCGGCACCAGCCGTCCCCACGATCCCGCGCCCACCGCGCCCAGCATCGACAGGGCGCCGGCCGCGTGCAGGGCGAAGCCCAGCGCCAGTTGGTGGCGGGCGGCGACGCGGCCCGCGAGGCGGCGGGTCTGGAGGGCGACCAGGAAGGCCGTGCCCGACCAGAGGACGAACAGCCCGGCCGCGCCCATCGGGGAGATGCCGAGCGTCCGCATGAGCAGCGCGGGGAGGTAGCTGAACAGCCCGATCACCGCCAGCCCCGTGAACAGCGCGCCCGATGTGGCCGCCTGGAAGGGCCGTCGGCCCAGGAGCCGCAGATCGATCAGGGGAGCGCCGCCGCGCCGCTCCACGGCGGCGAAGACGCCGGTCAGTACGGCGGCGGCCACCAGCAGCAGGACGACGGGCGTACGCAGCCATCCGTCGCGGCCCAGCGTGAGCGCGCTGAGCAGCGCGGTCATGGCCGCGCCGAGCACGACCGCGCCCGCCAGGTCGGGCCGGCCGCGGCGCGGAGCACGGGATTCGGTGAGCGTGCGGAAGGCGAGGACCGCGATGACGAGGGAGGCCGTGGCGAGTACGGCGTACGGCTGCTGCCAGCCGTACGTACCCAGCGCCCCGGCGAGCAGCGGCCCGGTGGCGATTCCCGCGCTGACGAACGCTCCCCAGACGCCGGTGGCCCTGATCCGGCCCGGCCCGGCCGGGAAGGCCTGCACGAGGAGCCCGAGGCTGCTGGCAATGATCGCGGCGCTGGAGGCGCCCTGTGCGATGCGGGCGAGGGTGAAGGTGAGGGTGGAGCCGGCCAGCGCGCCGAGTCCGGTCGTGAGCGCGAGGCCGAGGGTGCCCGCGAGGAAGAGTCTGCGGCGGCCGTAGTCGTCGGCGAGGCTGCCCGCGACCAGCAGGAGGGCCGCGAGGCCGAGCGGGGCGCCGTTCAGGAGCCAGGCCTGGGCGGATATCGCGGTGCCGAAGTCGGCGGTCAGGTCGGGGAGGGTGAGCATCGGGACGGTGTAGTTCATGAGCGCGACCGTCGTCGCCGCGCTGGTGACGGCGAGCGTGGCACCGGCGGCGGGCCCGGCACCGCGGGTGGTGGTGGAGGCGGCGGGGCTCGCGGCCACGGGCGTTGAGGACATGGCGAGATGCCGCCTTTCAAGGTTCGGTGAATGAACTCAGGAGCGGGTCGACCGTAACATGGTGAGTTCGTTCATCGAACCTTGAATTGGTTAAGGTGAGGTCATGGCCCTCGGCAAGGACTACTCCGCCCAGCAGTGCTCGATCGCCCGAGCCCTGGAGGTCGTCGGCGAGCGCTGGACGCTGCTCGTCGTGCGCGACGCCTTCTACGGAGTGCGCCGCTACAACGACTTCCTCACCCACCTCGGCGTCCCCCGCGCCGTCCTCGCGACCCGCCTCAAGAGGCTGGAGCAGGCCGGCATCCTGGAGAAGCGGCGCTATCAGGAGTCGCCGCCGCGCGACGAGTACGTCCTGACGGAGCGCGGCATCGCCCTCTGGCCCGTCCTGCGCTCCCTCGGCCTCTGGGGCCGCGAACACATCGAAGGCGTCCTCCCGATGCGCGTGTTCACCCACGCCGCCTGCGGGACCGAACTGGGCTCCTACGGCGAGTGCCCGGCCTGCGGCATGGCCGTACCGCCGCGCGACGTGCAGATGCTGCCGGGGCGCGGACTCGATCCGGAGCCCGACAATCCGGTGAGCCGGGCGCTGCTCGCCCCCCGACGTCTGCTTCTGCCCATCGAAACCGATCGTGTATAACGGCTGGGAGGGTGTTCGCAGACCGAGGACGAGACAGTAGGGAGGGGACAGGGTATGAACCGACGCGCCACACAACGCGCCAGCCGACTGCCCCGCCCCGCCGCCCCGCTGTTCTTCCTGCTCTTCGGACTCGTCCAGATCCTGCTCGTCGACGCCGGCAGCCTCTCCGCCGCCGTCGCCCTCGCCGCCACCGCCGCGGCCTCCACCGCGTTCGCCGCCTCCGCCGCCATCTCGGCCCGGTGCGCCCCCGCCGTACCGCCCACCCGGGTCCGTACCGCGATCCGCGACCGCGAGCAACGCACAGCCTTCCTGCCGCAGCGAGATCCCGACGCACGAGGCCGCACCAGGCCCCGAGCCCCCGGTCGTCCCGTCCTGACGACCGCGTAGGGCCTTCGCCAGCCGCCACTTCCACACCCTGAGCGATCGACCCCCACGCGGGTCGTCATGCCGAGCCGCGCCGTGCCCATCACCGGCGCCGCGTATCCCATCCGGCACGACGAGACCCTCGGAGGGCTCACCCATGTCCGTCTTCCTGTCCGGCTTCGCCTCCCTGGTCGGGCACATCGCCGACCTGCTCCACCCCCTCTTCCAAGGGGGCGCGACCGCCGCGGCGATCATCCTCTTCACCGCCTGCGTACGGCTCGCCGTCCACCCGCTCTCGCGGGCGGCGGCCCGTGGCCAGAAGGCCCGCACCAAGCTCTCGCCCCAGATCGCCGTGCTGCGCAAGAAGCACTCCAAGAACCCCGAACGCCTCCAGAAGGCGATCATGGAGCTGCACAAGAAGGAGAAGGTCTCGCCGCTCTCGGGCTGCCTGCCGAGCCTGCTCCAGCTGCCCGCCTTCTTCCTGATGTACCACCTCTTCTCCAGCCGGCGGATCGGCGGCGAGCCGAACGAACTGCTCGGCCACTCCCTCGGCGCCGCGCCCCTCGGCGACCGCTGGAAGGACGCACTCGCCGACGGCGGGATCTTCGGGGGAGCGGGCCTCGTGTACGTCGCGCTGTTCGTCGTCGTCCTGGCCGTCGCCACCTTCAACTACCGGCGTACGAAGCGGCAGATGGCCGCCATGCCGACGCCGACGGCCGGTCCCGACGGGCAGCAGATGCCCGGCATGGGCGCGATGACCAAGCTGATGCCGCTGATGTCCTTCGCGACGATCATCACGGTGGGCGTGGTGCCGCTGGCCGCCGCGCTGTACGTCGTGACAAGCACCACATGGACCGCCGTCGAACGGGCCTTCCTCTACCGGGACGTCCCGGCGGCGGGGGCGCTGGCCACCGCCGCGTAACGGTGCCCGCAGGCCCCCCGCGGTCCAGGGTGTGAACGGGGTCTTGCGGAGTGATCCGATGTCTTGGAGGATCGGCCAATCCCCCCGACGGCCGCAACCCGTCGGCGGGTGCACCGCTCGACCAGGTCGATCCGCTCGACCAGAGGGAGATACAGACCATGAAGCTGCTGCGTGTCGGTACGGCGGGTGCGGAGCGCCCGGCGCTGCTCGACCAGGACGGGACCCTGCGGGACCTGTCCGCACTGGTCAAGGACATCGACGGCGAACTGCTCGCCGACGAGGCCGCGCTGGACCGGGTACGGGCCGCCGCCGCGTCCGGCGAGCTGCCCGTCGTCGACCCGGCCGGACTGCGCACCGGGCCGCCCGTCGGCCGGATCGGCAAGATCGTGTGCATCGGGCTGAACTACCACGACCACGCGCGCGAGACAGGCGCGGACATCCCGTCCGAGCCGATCATCTTCTTCAAGGCCCCGGACACCGTGGTCGGCCCGGACGACACCGTCCTCGTACCGCGCAAGAGCGTCAAGACCGACTGGGAGGTGGAGCTGGCCGTCGTCATCGGCCGCACCGCCCGCTACCTGGAGTCCCACGAGGAGGCCCTGGCGCACGTCGCGGGCTACGCCGTCTCCCACGACGTCTCCGAGCGCGAGTTCCAGATCGAGCGCGGCGGCCAGTGGGACAAGGGCAAGAACTGCGAGACGTTCAACCCGCTCGGCCCGTGGCTCGTGACGGCCGACGAGGTGCCGGACCCGCAGGCGCTGTCGCTCAAGCTGTCCGTCAACGGGGAGCAGAAGCAGAGCGGGACGACGGCCGAGCAGATCTTCCCGGTGGCCGAAGTGGTGCGCTACGTCAGCCAGTTCATGACGCTCTACCCCGGTGATGTCATCAACACCGGTACGCCGGCGGGTGTGGCGCTCGGCCGGCCGGAGCCGAAGCCGTACCTGCGGGCGGGGGACGTGGTCGAGCTGGAGATCGACGGACTGGGGCGGCAGCGTCAGGAGCTCAAGGACGCGTAACTCGCCGTGCCGCGAGGCGGTTTGGCGGGGTCGGATCGACGAGATCGACGAGGTCGACGAGAGGGAGCACTCCGATGGGTACGGAGCGGAGCACCGTCGACTTCTGGTTCGACCCCGCCTGCCCGCTCAGCCGCGTCACCGCGTCGTGGATCGTGAGCGTCGCCGAACAGCGCCCGATCGACATCCGCTGGCGCGTGATGAGCCTGTCGATCCTGAACGAGGGCAAGGACGTCGACCCCGAGGGCGACGAGGAGGGCTACCTCTGGATCCCCGCCCGCGTCTGCGCCGCGATCCTGACGGCGCACGGGCACACGGCGCTCGGCAGGTTCTACGACGCGCTGTGGACCGCCGAGGACGGCGGACCGCGCGAGTGGATGGGCGACATCGCCGAGGCCCTGAGCGCCGCGGAGCTGCCGGAGGCACTGGCCGGGGCGGGCCTGTCCACCGACCACGACACGGCCCTGCGCGCCTCGCACGCCGAAGCGATGAGCCTGGTCGTCGGGGAGGTGGGTACGCCGATCCTCGCCGTCACCCACCCCTCCGGGGCCCGGCACGCGTTCTTCGGCCCGGTCGTCACCGAGACACCGGCGCCCGACGACGCGCTGCGACTGTGGGACGGGACGCTCCTCGTCGCGAGCGTCCCGGGCTTCCGCGAGATCAAGACCTGACGAGTACGGGTACGGGTACGGGGTCGAGCACGAGTACGAGTCGGCATCACCCGGGCACTCGGACGGGACTTCTCACGCACGGCCCAGCTGGACTACATCCGCTCCAGCGTCCGCTCCAGGGCCTCCACCACCAGCGCGTGGTCCTCCTCCTGCGGCAGACCCGAGACCGTCACCGTGCCGACAACTCCCGCTCCCCGCACCGTGATCGGGAACGAGCCGCCGTGGGCCGCGTACCGGTCCGGGTCCAGCCGCGAGGAGTCCTCGAACGTGCTGCCCTTGGCGCGGAAGCGGGTACCGACCAGGAACGAACTCGCGCCGTACCGCTCGACCACCCGCCGCTTGCGGTCGATCCAGGCGCCGTTGTCCACCGACGAGCCCGGCAGCGCGCAGTGGAACAACTGCTGGCCGCCCCGCCGGATGTCGATCGCGACCGGCGCCTCGCGTTCGCGCGACAGCTCGACCAGCAGGCTCCCGAGCGCCCACGCGTCGTCGTACGTGAAGTGCGGCAGGACCAACCGGGCCTCCTGCGCCTCCAGTTCGGCCACCGTCGGCAGGGACCGGCCCTGGGCCGCCGTCATGACGAGGCCCCGACCGCGACCGTGACGCCCTCGCGGGCGGAGCGGCGCGCGGCCTCCAGGACGTCCAGCGCCGCGGCCGCCTCGTGCGCGGTCACCGGCGGCGCCGTACCGTCGCGCAGTGCCCGCGCCACGCCCGCGTAGAACGCCGGGTAGTCACCGGGCGTGCTCTCCACCGGGTGGCCGCCACCCGTCGCCGGGGACTCGCCGGCCCCGAGCCGGCCCCACAGGGACTCGGGCTCCGTACCCCAATTTCCGGCCGTTTCCTTGGTGTTGGGCCGCTTGCCGTCGCGCAGGTCGGCCTCCTGGGGATCCAGGCCGTACTTCACATAGCCCGCCTTCGAGCCCAGCACCCGGAAGCGCGGGCCGAGTTGGGCCGTCGTGGCGCTGACGTACAGATGCGAGCGGACTCCGCTCGTGTGCGTGATCGCGATGAACGTGTCGTCGTCGGCCGCGGCACCGGGCCTGCGTACGTCGGACTCCGCGTACACCAGCGCCGCCGGACCGAACAGCACCAGCGCCTGGTCCACGACGTGACTGCCCAGGTCGTACAGCAGCCCTCCGATCTCTTCCGGCACCCCGGACTCGCGCCAGCCGCCCTTGGTCTGCGGCCGCCACCGCTCGAAGCGCGATTCGAAGCGCTGTACGTCGCCCAGCTCACCGCCCGCGACGAGGCGGGCCAGAGTCAGGAAGTCGTTGTCCCAGCGGCGGTTCTGGAAGACGGAGAGCAGCAGGCCCCGCTCCTCCGCGAGAGCGGCCAGGTCGCGCGCCGCGGCGGCGGTGCCGGCGATCGGCTTGTCCACGACGACCGGGAGGCCCGCCTTCAGCGCGGCCGTCGCGATCGGGACGTGCGTCTTGTTCGGCGACGCGATCACGACCAGGTCCAGCTCACCGGCCCGCTCCCACAGCTCGTCCGGCGACACGGCGAAACGCACGTCGGGGAACTCGCCGCGCGCCTGCGCCTGGCGCTCGGGGTTCGAGGTGACGACCGTGTCGAGGACCAGGTCCTCGGTCGCGGAGATCAGCGGGGCGTGGAAGACGGAGCCCGCGAGGCCGTAGCCCACGAGTGCGACGCGTAGAGGGGTACCGGTGCCAGTCATGCGTTCCACTTAAGCAACGGTGTTGCCATAGTGCAAGCGCGCGTGACAATGACACCGTGGGCAACAGTGGAAACAGCGGCAGAGTCAGAGACAGTGACGGCGACAGGGGCAGGGGCAGGAGCGCGCGCGTGGAGGTGGGGATCCGAACCGGCATGAACCCGGGCCCGCACACCGGCGCGAATCTGCCGTCGCTGCGCAGCCACAACTCCGCGCTGGTGCTCGACCTGCTCCGTACGGCGGGGGAGGGCGGCATCAGCCGCCTGGAACTCGCCGAATCCACCGGCCTCACCCCGCAGGCGGTCAGCAAGATCACGGCCAGGCTCCGTACGGAGGGTCTGGCGGCCGGCGCCGGCCAACGGGCGTCCACGGGCGGCAAACCCCGGACCGTGCTCTGCCTGGTCCCCTCCGCCGCGCACGCCGTGGGCCTCCATCTGGACCGCGACGAGCTGACGGCCGTGGTGGTCGACCTGGCGGGCACGCCGGTCGCGGTCCGTACGGCACCGTTCGACCTGGGCGCCGGGGCGGCCGAGGTCGTCGAGACCGCGGCGGCGCAGGTGGAGTCGGTACGGGCGGAGGCGGAGCGGCACGCGGACGCTCCTGGCACGGCTGGCGGGTCAGGCACGGCGGGCACAGCGGACCCGGCCGCCGACCCGGCCGACCCGGCGCACCCGGCGGGCCCCGGCAGGCTGCTGGGCGTCGGGGTCGCCCTGCCCGGCCCGCTCGACCACACCGCCGGAGTGCTCGGGCGCGTCACCGGCTTCCCCCAGTGGGACGGCTTCCCGCTGCGCGACGCGCTCGCCGCCCGCCTCGGCCTGCCCGTCGTCCTCGACAAGGACACCAACGCCGCCGCCCTCGGCCTCGCGCTGCGCGGGCCCGGCGACTCGTTCGCGTACCTCCACCTCGGTACGGGCCTGGGCGCCGGCCTCGTACTCGGCGGCGCCCTCTACCGGGGCGACCGCACCGGCGCGGGCGAGTTCGGGCACCAGGTCATCCAGCTCGACGGGCCACAGTGCGACTGCGGGAACCGCGGCTGCATCGAGGCGCTGTGCATGGCGGCGGTCGCACGCGGCGACCTGGCGGAGGCCGCGCGGGTGCTGGGCGCCGGGGCCGCGAATCTGGTCGGGCTGCTCGACATCGACCGGGTGCTGCTCGGTGGCCGGGCCGTTGCCGCCGCCGAGGAACGGTTCGTCACGGGAGTCGGAGCCGTACTCGAAGAGCGTGCGCGTGGCCCCGTGGTCCCGGTGGCCATGGCCGACGGCGGAGCCCACCCGGTCGCGGAGGGCGCCGCGCAACTGGTGCTCGCGCCGGTGTTCGGGCACGCGCGGGTCTTCGGGCGAGGGCCGGTGCGCGGCTGAGGCGGGCGGGGCTGTTGGGGCGTATTCGTACGATCTTCGGACCGTAGCTGGACGTGGCTTCCCGGTCCGGCGGTCGGCCCGTGGCAGCGTCGGGGCCGTCCCCCATGCCCCGACCGTCCCGACTGTCCCGACCGCTTCGCGATCAGCAAAGGTCCCCCATGCGATCCATGCGACTGCGCCCCGCCCTCGTCACCGGAATCCTTGGAGTCATCGGAGCTGTCGGTGTCACCGTCGGCACGATCGTGCCCGCCGCGCTGCCCGCGACGAGCGCGAACGCGAACGTGCACGCGAACGCCGCTGTGTCGGACGCGGATGCGGGCGCGGACGCGGACGCGAGCGGCGGGCCGGGCTCCGGCCCCGGGGCCGACCGGCAGCCGAGTTGCGGCAAGGCGTCCGACCCGGACTTCCCCATCGACACCCGCATCCATGGCGGCCCCGCCGAGTACAGCCCCGGCGGCCGGCCGGGTACCTGGTCCATCGACCTCAGCAACAGCACCGACGAGGCCTGCCACAACATCCACCCGGTCATCGTTCTCAGCGACCGGCACCGGTCCCTCACCGCGGCCCAGGTCCGGCTCCAACTCACCGACGACAAGGGCGAATGGCGGACCATGTCGCTGGAGAAGTCGGACGAGGACGAGACGATCGCCGTTCTCGAAGGCGGCTTCCCGGGCTTCGCCGTACCGGCCCAGCAGACCGTCACGGTACGGGCGAGGCTGGCCTTCACAGCCGCGGCCGACGCCAACAAGATCGTGGCGAACGCGGCGACGGTGCAGCGGCGCGGCGGTGACGGCGACTGGGTGGGGGAGTCGAACGACTACCGCTTCTCCGTAGGCGGTACGGATGCGCGAACGGACCCCGACACGGACAGCGACACGGACGCGGACACCGGCACCGACAGCGACACGGACCCCGGCACCCCCAGCGCAGGCGCCGGCACCGGCACCGGTGACCAGCGCCGTACTCCCGCCCCCACCGGCGACCCCGCCCGCGACGCCACCCCCAACTCGCAAGGCCACAAGGAGTCTTCGCCTCCCCTCGGCATCGGCGCACTCGCCGACACCGGTTCAGGCTCCCTCGCCGGCCCCGCCGTCGCCGCCGCCGTGCTGGTCCTCGCCGGTGTCGCCCTGGTCGTCGGCCTCCGCCGTCCCCGTAACCGCCCCTGACCCTGTCTCGATCCTTGCGCGGGCGCTGCCAGGCCGCGCGGTGAGCGGTACCCTCGTGCTCGTCCTGGGCCTGAACGAAGCGAATCTGGAGTCCGACCACCCCCGCGACCCACGAAGTCGCGTGCGTGGTCCTCGACATCGACATTTCCGCGGGTCCCTATGTGATCTACGGGTGGTGAACGGGCGTGTCTGTGCACAGCGGTACGGGACACAGTCCGGCCCCGCCCCGAGCCACCTCCCGCTAGGAGATACGAGCCGTCATGCCCCGCAATTCCCTCAACTCCCGCAACTCCCTCACCTCCAGAAGCGGTCGCACCCCGCTCATCGCCGTCGCCGGCAGCCTCGTCCTCACCGCCTCACTCGCCGGCTGCGGCGGCGGTTCGGGCGGCTCGGAGGGGAACGTCGTCACCGTCTACAGCGCCGACGGGCTCAAGGGGGTCGAGGACGACGGCTGGTACGACAAGGTCTTCGCCGACTTCGAGAAGGACACCGGCATCAAGGTGAAGTACGAGGAGGGCGGTTCCGGCGAGATGGTGGACCGGGTCGTCCGCGAGAAGGACGACCCGCGCGCCGATCTCCTGGTCGCCCTGCCGCCGTACATCCAACACGCCGAGCGAAAAGGGGTGTTGGCGTCGTACGACCCCAAGGGCTCGGACAAGGTGCACGGTTCGGGGAAGTCCGCCGACAACCGGTGGACGTCGGTCGTCAACAACTACTTCGGCTTCATATACAACAAGAAGGAACTGACGGACCCTCCGGCCACCTGGGAGGAGCTGCTGGACCCCCAGTACAAGGACAAGCTCCAGTACTCGACCCCCGGAGTCGCCGGCGACGGCACGGGCCTCCTCATCAAGGCCATGCAGGACTTCGGCGGCGAGAAGCCGGCCATGGACTATCTGCGGAAGCTCGAAGAGAACAACGTCGGCCCCACCCCCTCCACCTTCAAGCTCGCGGCGAAGGTCGACAAGGGCGAGATCCTCGTCGCGAACGGTGACGTCCAGACGAACTTCGACCAGTCCAAGACCCTGTCGAACATCGCGATCTGGTTCCCGGCGAAGGAGGGCGGCAAGCCGACCACGTTCGCCATGTACTACGGAGCCGGCGTCGTGGACGGCGCCCCGCACAGCGCGAACGGCAAGAAGCTGCTGAACTACATGCTCACCGAGAAGGCCCAGAAGCAGGTCAGCGGCATCGGCGGCGGCTTCCCCGCGCGTACGGACGTCAGACCCATGGACGAGAACGCCATCGAGCTGGCCAGGCTGATCGACGGCGTCACGCTCTTCGAGCCCAACTGGGAGCGCATCGAGCCCAAGCTCGACGGTTACGTCGCCTCCTGGAAGACGGCCACCGGCAACTGACGGCGGCCCGCTCGAACCGCCGCGTCCCGGCCGCGTGCCGTACGCGTTCGGGCCCCATCCCGGCCCCGTGCCGTACGAGCCTCGGTTACGCCTCCCGAGAGCCGAGATCATCGGTACCTGATTAGGCTGGGGTCGCCGAGCGGCACGGAGCAGTGCCCGCGGCGCCACCAGCACACTGCGTACGGCAGGAGTCCGTCACATGTCAGAGCGCAAGCCGATCGAATCGTGGCTCACCGACATGGACGGTGTCCTCGTCCACGAAGGCACCCCCATCCCCGGCGCCGAAGCCTTCATCAAGCGGCTGCGGGACTCGGGCAAGCCTTTCCTCGTCCTCACCAACAACTCCATCTACACCCCGCGCGACCTCCAGGCCCGGCTCTCCCGGATGGGTCTCGCCGTGCCGGTGGACAACATCTGGACCTCCGCGCTCGCGACCGCCAAGTTCCTGGACGTCCAGCGCCCCGGCGGCACGGCGTACGTCATCGGTGAGGCCGGTCTCACGACCGCGCTGCACGACATCGGCTACATCCTCACCGACCACGACCCGGACTATGTGGTGCTCGGCGAGACGCGCACCTACAGCTTCGAATCCCTCACCAAGGCGATCCGGCTGATCAACGACGGCGCCCGCTTCATCTGCACCAACCCCGATGAGACGGGCCCGTCGGCCGAGGGGCCGCTGCCCGCCGCCGGTTCGGTCGCCGCGCTGATCACCAAGGCGACCGGCAAGGACCCGTACTTCGCGGGCAAGCCGAATCCGCTGATGATGCGCACCGGGCTGAACGCCATCGGTGCGCACTCCGAGACCAGCGCGATGATCGGCGACCGGATGGACACCGACGTCCTCGCCGGTCTGGAGGCCGGGATGGAGACCTTCCTGGTGCTGACCGGTCTGACAAAGCCGGCCGATGTCGACCGCTATCCGTTCCGGCCGTCCACGATCGTCGACTCGATCGCCGATCTGGTGGATCTGATCTGACCGGATCTGACTGAATACTCGCTGGTCACAGCCGTGTACGGGGATTTCTGAGGCCCGCTGCGGATGCGGGATCCGGCCGGACGCGTGAGGCTTCCTTCATCAGGAGGTTCACGATGCGTTCAGGCTTGCTCGCTCTCCGTGCCGCCGGGCTGGTGGCCGCGATGGTGGCGGTGCCCGTCCTCGGTACCACCGCCGCCGACGCCCACGACTCCGTGAAGGCGACGGTCACGCCGTCCCCCGTCCGCCCCGGTGGTGAGGTGACGATCAAGGTCACGGGCTGTGAGAACCCCCGCTCGGTGGCCGCGCGGTCCGATGTCTTCGTCGCCGACTCCGAGCTGGCGGGCCGTGACGCTCTGCGCGGTGAGGCGAAGATCAAGTCGTCGACCGAGGACGGCAGGTACGAGGTCGACGTCTGGTGCGACGGGCACGATCACCAGGGCGCGGCGGTCTTCGAGGTGGACCATGACCCGAAGCCCAAGCCGAAGCCCTCCACGAAGCCCTCCACGAAGGCGTCCACGAAGCCGTCCAAGAAGTCCTCCACGAAGCCGAAGCCTTCCGACGAGGCGTCCGCCAGGCCCCAGGCCAAGCCCGCCTCCCCGCCGGCGTCCAAGAACCCGAAGCCCGCGCACTCCCGGGCCGCCGAGCCCTCCCACTCCTCCTCCGCCTCGCCCGTCGCGCCCGTCCGCGCCGGTGGCGGCGGCCGGACCAGCACCGCCATGGCCGCCGACAAGGCGGGCCCCAGCACCCCGCACACCGTGATCGGTCTGGTCCTCGCCGGCGTCGCCGCCGTGGCCGTGGCCGTCCGTAGCGCGCGTCGGAGGCGTTCCGCCGCGCGGGACTCCGACTGAGACGACCGAGACGACTGAACGACTGAACGACCGAGACGACTGAGACGACTGAGACGGCGGAGAAGACCGACATGGCCGAGATGCCGACCACCCACCGCCCGACCGGTTCGGGCCGACTGCTCACCGGCGTCGCCTGGGCCGTGCTGCTGCTCGGCCTCTGGGGCTGGGGAGCCGACGGACTCGTCGGCACCTCCTCGCCCATGACCGGCGACGTCGCCGCCGTCGGCCGCCCGATGGAGCAGCGGCCCCCGGCGGCCCAAGACTCGCCGGAGCCCGCCGAACCGCGCCGCGTCGACGTCCCCTCCGTCGGCATAAAGGCGCCCGTCGTCTCCCGCGGCCTCGACGTCACGGGGGCGGTCGAGCCGCCGCCGTACGAACGGCCGGGGACCGTCGGCTGGTACGGCAGTGGCGCCCGGCCCGGCGCCGCGGGCACCGCGCTCTTCGTCGGGCACGTCGACACCCGGACCGAACCGGCCGTCTTCTACGGTCTGAGCGCGGCCCGTCCCGGCGAGAAGGTCCGGGTGACCCGGACCGACGGCTCGGTCGCCGAGTTCACCATCGACGACGTGAGGGTCTACCCGCGGGAGAAGTTCGACGCGCGGAAGGTGTACGGCCCCCACGAGCCGGACCGCGCCGAACTGCGGCTGATCACCTGCGGCGGGACCTTCGACCGCAAGAGCCGTACGTACACGGCGAACGTGGTCGTCTCGGCGTACCTCACCGATGTGAAAGAGGCACGTCACGATGGCTGAGCCGGCCTCCCCGCGGCCCCGCTGTCACAGCTCGCACACGAAGCCGAACGGTCGCCGTTACGGCCCCGGCCCGTGTGCCAGGATGGATTCGACCGGTCTTGTCCGGGCAGGCGCAGGCAGGCGGCAGGCAGGGCAGGAACGAGGCGCCTGGGGGGCGGCTCCGACGAACGGGCACCGAGGGGGAGTGGATGTACGGCAGTAATTCCGGTCGCGAGCGTCGCAGTCTGCGAGTGACGGCATGCGCGGCGGCCACAGGAGCGGCGCTGCTGATCGCGGGCTGCTCCTCCGACGGCGAGGACAAGGGCGAGAAGAACGCCGCGTCGAGCCAGCAGCCGAAGGCGACCGACCCGTACTGGGTGAACCCCGACGGCAACGCGGCCAAGCAGGTCGCCGATTACACGAAGGACGGCGACGACAAGAACGCCGGCCTCATCAAGAAGATCGCCTCGCAGCCCGTCGGCGAGTGGATCGGCCCGGACAACCCCGAGGAGGAGGCCCGCGGTTACACCGAGGCCGCCGCCAAGGCCGACCGGGACGCCCTGCTGGTCCTCTACAACGTCCCGCACCGCGACTGCGGCCAGTTCTCGAAGGGCGGCGCCGCCGACGGCAACGCGTACCGGGCGTGGGTCGACAAGGTCGCCAAGGGCATCGGCGACCGGCGGGCCACGGTCGTGCTGGAGCCGGACGCGCTGCTGCACCTGGTGGACGGGTGCACACCGCAGGAGTTCCACGAGGAGCGGTACGACCTGCTGAAGGGCGCCGTCGAACGGCTCAAGCAGCAGCCGGCCACCACGGTCTACCTGGACGCGGGCAACGCCGGCTGGCAGTCGCCCGACGCGCTGTTCGAGCCGCTCCAGCGGGCGGGCGTCGACGCGGCGGACGGCTTCTCGGTCAACGTCTCCAACTTCTTCCCGACCGACGTGAGCCAGGAGTTCGGCAAGAAGCTGTCGGCGAAGGTCGGCGACAAGCCCTTCGTGATCGACACCAGCCGCAACGGCAACGGCCCTTACACGGGCGGCGATCCGAGCGAGAACTGGTGCAACCCGCCGGGCCGCGCGCTCGGTGAGCCGCCGACCACGAAGACCGGCGACCCGCTGGTGAAGGCGTATCTGTGGGTCAAGCGCCCGGGTGAGTCGGACGGCGACTGCAAGGGCGGGCCGAAGGCGGGCGACTGGTATCCGGAGTACGCCCTGGAGCTGGCGCGCAACGCCAAGTAGCACGTACCCAAGTAGCACGTGGCACGTGGCACGTGGCACGTAGCAAGTAGGAATACGACGTGGGCGGGCCCGTACTCGTACGGGCCCGCCCACCGTCACAACCCACTTGAGGGCTACGGCACTTCGACCCACACGCCCTCGGACGGCGTGCCCTTGTCGTCCGTCACGAAGAGCATGTACCAGCCGGCCGGCACCAGCGCCTGGTTCTTCGGCACCGTCACCTCGATCCCGTCCGCCGTCTTCTCCATGTCCAGCGCGATCGACCGCTGTTCGACATCGGTGACATGCGTGACGGCGCTCGGCCGCAGCAGCTTCGCGGACTTCAGCGACGCGGCGTCCTTGGTCTTGAAGACCCCGGAGCCACCGTGCTTGATCTTCTTCGGTCCGTCGGTCAACGTCGGCTTGGAGTCCCGGAAGAGATACGGCGGGGTGTAGATCTCGACCCGCTGCTCGAAGACGCCCGGCTTGGTGTTCGCCTTGTCGGCGTAGAGCGAGTCGGAGCCGAAGATCATGACGCGGCCGTCGGGCAGCAGGAGCGAGCCCGAGTGGTAGTTGCGGCCGACCTCGGGGTCGGCGACGCGCGTGTATTTCCCCGCCTTCGGGTCGTACATCCGCGCTTCGAGGATGTTGGAGCCGCCCCGGCCCCGGTAGTCCTCGGCGCCGCCCGTCACCAGGACCGAGTCGTCCGGCATCAGCGACGCGCTGGGGTAGCGGGTGCCCTTGTCGAGTGCGGCGCCGTCCTTGAACTCCGGGTCGTCCTCCTTGAGATCGACCAGCCGGGACTTCTCGCTGGACTTCTCGGACTCGCCGACGCCACCGCCGCCGATGACCATGAACTTCTGGTCCTGCGCGGGCGGCAGCATGACGGTCGCCGACGTCTCCATCGTGTCCGCGTCGCTCAGGCCCGGGATCTTCTCGAACTTGTTCGTCTCCAGGTCCCAGATGCCGGGCTTGCGGCCGACGTCGGCGGGGCCGTAACCGGCGTTGGAGCCGCTGTAGAACAGCTTGCCGTTGTCCATCAGGAAGATCGCCGGGTAGGTGGGGAACTTCCGGATGATCCCGGTGTACTCCCACTCCTTGGTCTCGGGGTCGTACACCTCGTCCTTGCCGGGGACGATCTGCCCGATCTCGTCCAGGCCCGACAGCGCGAGGACCTTGCCGTCCTTCAGCGTGGTGAGGGTCGGATACCAGCGGGCCTCGTTCATCGGGTCCACTTTGATGTACTTCTCGGCGATCGGGTCGAACTCGAAGGCGTCCTTGATGCCTTGGAAGTCCTTCTTGTCGAGCGCGAGCTTCTGCGCGATGCCGTAGACGTTGCGGGCGTCGGCGCCCTTCATGCCCTGCACCCGGTAATTGTCCTCGGTGCCGGTCTCGTACTTCTTCCCGGACTTCCGGGCCTCGACGTAGATACGGCCCAGTCCGGGCTCGGTACGCAGAAAGGCGCCGGTCACCGGGTCGAATATCTTCTTCGCCTTCTCGACCAGGACCGGGTCCTTGGACTCGAAGGTCTTGCCGTTCTTCTTGCCGGTGAACATCGTGCCCGCGGGCAGTGTCATCGGCTTGTCGGGGTCCTCGTTGTGGACCACCATCAGGCCGCCGGCCTTGGTGGTGTCGCCCTTGAGCTTCTCGTACCGCTTCGTGCCGCCCGCCACCAGGAGCTTGCCGTCGGGCAGTTGGGTGTGCCCGGAGCAGAACATGTCCTTGGGTGTCGGGATCATCTTGAAGTCGTTCGTCACCGGATCCCAGAGGACGGACTCGAACTTGTTCGCGTCGAAGTTCTTCTGGTTGTTGCCCGACCCGGCTATCAGCAGCACCTTGCCGGTGTGCAGCAGTGACGCGTGAATCGAATTGATCTTGAATTTCGCCGGGATGTCGAGAAAGTCCCAGTGGCCGTTCGCGGCTTTGTAGTCGGGCCGGTTGATCTTGTACTCGTGGTACTGCTCCGAACCGAACCGCCACATCGCCGGCCCGTTCATCCCGGCCACCACGACCACCACCGCGGCGCCTATCGCGATGCGACGGGCGCGATTCCTGCGGTGGTTCGGCCGGACGGGAAGCGCACTCATTGCTTAGGTCCCCCAAGGGAAATCTGTACGGTCTGGTCGAGGGCCCCGGGAGGCGTCTGCGGCGGTACCTGCGGGGCCGGGGCCTGCTGCGGTGCCGGGGTCTGCTGTGGAGCCGGCGGAGGCGTACTCCCGCCGCCCCGGTGCGCCCCGTGCTTCTTCCCGCGCTTCTTCTTCTCCGCCCGGATCCCCAGACGCCAGACGATGATCGGCGACGCCGTGATCAGCAGCGCCAGCGACGCCCAGGTGATCATCGCCGGATGGTCGTGCCCGAAGTAGAAGGACGAGCCCAGCGATCCGGCGAAGACGAGAATGAAGAACAGATGGATCCGGAACGTCCCGAACAGCGTGTCCGGGCTGGACGAGTCGCCCTTGGGCGTCACCACGAAGCTGCTCTTGCGGCGCAGTACGGCGTCGAGCAGTGAGCGCGCGTAGATCGGCGCGGAGAGCGCGGACATCGCCATGCCCGCGAGACCGCCGGACCCCTCCGGCTCGTGCGGCGAGACGTTGTGCCGCCGGTTCCAGATGTAGAGGCCGATCTGGAGGGCCGACGCGTTGCCGTACAGCATCATCCAGATCGCCGGGTCGATCTGCACACCCGAGGCGCCCATGCCCAGGAACAGGGCGCAACTCAGCGCCGCCAGGATCCAGTTGAGCGCCGACATCGGGTAGAAGATGATCATCATCGTGTAGTTGAAGAGCTTGCCGGGCGGCAGGGTGGTGAAGCCCCGCCAGTACTGCTTGAGGATCGTCTCGTACGTGCCCCGCGACCAGCGCAGCTGCTGGGTGAAGAAGTCCGTCCAGGCGGTCGGGCCCTCACCGACGGCGAGCACGTCCGGGGTGTACACGGAGCGCCACTTGTTGCCGGTCTGCGGGTTCTTGGCGCGGTGCATCTCGAAGCCCGTGGCCATGTCCTCGGTGATCGAGTCGTACAGCCCGCCGATCTGCTTGAGCGCCGAGATCCGTACGGCGTTGCTCGTGCCGACGAACATGGGCGAGCCGTAGCGGTTGCCCGCGCGCTGGATCAGGGCGTGGAAGAGGAACTGCTGCGACTCGGCGGCCTTGGTGACGAACGTGTCGTAATTGCCGTACACCTGCGGGCCGATGACGAAGCCGACGTCCGGGTCGCGGAAGTAACCGAGCATCCGCTCCAGGTAGTTGGCCATCGGGACATGGTCGGTGTCGACGGACGCGAAGAAGTCGTAGTCGTCGCCGTGCGCGTCGAGCCAGGCGTTGTAGTTGCCGTGCTTCGTCTTGGCGCGGTGCGCGCCCTTCGCCTGGTTCCACTTAGCCACGCCCTTGCGCGAGAAGTGGTGCACACCGAGCCGCGCGCAGACCTCCTTGACGGCGGGGTCGTCGCCCTCGTCGAGGAGCCAGACGTGCATCAGCCCGCGGTGGCGGATCTTGACCGCGGCCTCCAGCGTCTTCGTCACCATTTCGAGGGGCTCCTTGCCCGGCACGAAGGAGGTGAGGAAGGCGACGCGGGTGCCGCTCGCCGGTACGACGGGGACGGGGTCACGTGCCACCAGCGTCGCGTGCGCGTTGGACAGCACGTTCATCGTGCGGAACAGCTCGATCAGTCCGATCGAGACGAGCATCACGATGTCGAGGATGAGCAGCGTGTCGTTCTTCAGGTTCGGGTCGCGCTCGGTCCAGTGCTGCGGCTGCATCAGCCAGGCGAAGAGACCGAGCGAGAGGAGCGGGGCGGCGCCGAGCAGCAGGGCGGCCCGGATCCGGTGCGGCTCCTGCGAGAGCAGCGAGCGGTACTGCACCTTGTACGGCTTGTTGGGGTCCGGCTGGGTGAGCGGACCGGCGAGCCGGCTGTAGTGCTCGTAGTCGTACTTGGGCAGTTCCTTCTTGGCCCTGGGCCGAAGCCGGGATCCGCCGGTCCGGAACTGCGAGGGAACCCGGAGCTGGGTGGTCCGGGACGCGTCGTTGTTCGGCCGCTCGCCGTTCGGCGTCGACGTCATCAGTCATCCCCCCGCACGCATGCTGGTGCGTGATTGGTCGGTCGGTCCGGCAGGTCGCGCGCCACCGTCAGTACAGACACGCATCGGGACCTTCCGGTTGCATGATGCCGTTCACGACATCAGCCCATGAACGGGACCCCCACCCCGCTCGGTATGCAAACCGGAGCAAACTGTTCAGCTGCCCCAACTGCAAGAAACGCGTGCTTCTTTGGACCCGTCGGCTTCAGGATAGGTTCTACGACCCCCGCCAAGATCGCAAGAGTGAAAGATACTACTTGCGTGCCATATGACCGCATTGGTGTGCTGGTCGAAGTGGGAGCTGTGGCCGGACTGTGAAGTTGCCGCGAAGGCCGCCCTGTCGCGCGACGCGATCCGGGGGAAACAAGCGAGGCCCCCTCGCGTGATGCGAGAGGGCCTCAGCCGTGCGTGCGCCGCCAGGGACTCGAACCCCGGACCCGCTGATTAAGAGTCAGCTGCTCTAACCAACTGAGCTAGCGGCGCCTGCTGACCTGGAGAACTCTACCCGACGCTCCGGAGTGCTCCCAACCATTTGATGAGCGATGTGGCCTGTCGGATGGTCGTTTTTTACCTTTGATCCGTCAAAATGTGATTAGTCAGGACCGTTAGTGACTGACGCGCGTGCAACACCGCACAGCATCTTGTCGAGTGTGGAGGGGATCGCATGACCGCACCGGTCTTCGAGGAGTACGAACCCGCTTGCGACTGCCCCTGTGGCGGATGCGCCGAGCAACGCCGCCGACTGGCCCAGGGCCTGTCCCTGCGCGCGGGCGGCCACCCCGCCGCCCACGGCGCGCGCCGCGCCCTGGTCCTCGTCACCGCGGCCGGCGTCGCCCTCGGCGCCACGGGCGTGGGCGCGGGTGAGGCCGACGCGGACACCGCGGGGCCCGCGCTCGGCACCGCGCAGCCGGACGAGGCGACCGCGACGACGGCCGCGACGACGGCCGAACCGGATCCGACGAGTCCGCAGGGTGTGAGCGGCCCGCTGTACGGGCCCCCGTCGGCGGGACCGTCGCCGGACCACTCGGTCGAGACGCTGCGTAAGACCAGCCGCGCCGACATCATCAACCGCGCCAAGCTGTGGGTGGACGCGAAGGTCCCCTACTCCATGACGAAGTACTGGTCCGACGGCTACCGCCAGGACTGCTCCGGGTACGTCTCGATGGCCTGGAACCTGGACGGCAACGAGTGGACGGGGAGCCTGTCCCACTTCGGCACCCGGATCGCCAGGGAGGACCTGCAGCCCGGCGACATGCTGCTGTTCCACAACCCGTCCGACCCCACCAAGGGGTCGCACGTGACGCTCTTCGGCGGCTGGACGGACTACACGCACACGTACTACCTCGCGTACGAGCAGACGAAGCCGAGCACGCGGGCGCAGTCGACGCCGATGGCGTACTGGAACAATTCGGCGAGTTACGTCGCGTACCGCTACAAAGGCGTGACCGGAGGCAACAGCGGCAGCACGGCGGACACGCCGAAGCCGGTGGCCTTCCCCGGTGCGAAGTCCTTCGGGCCCGGCGCCGACAACGCGAACGTGACCCGGCTCGGCGAGATGCTCGTCGCCCGGGGCGGCGAACGCTTCTACGACGTGGGCCCCGGACCCCGGTGGGGCGAGGCCGACCGGCGTGCCACCGAGGCGTTCCAGCGGGCGCAGGGCTGGCGGGGCGCGGAGGCCGACGGGCTGCCGGGACCGGACACCTGGCGGTATCTGGCGAACGGGCTCGGCAAGGACATCCCGGCGGCGGGGGCGACGGCCGGGGCCGGCGGCCCCGGCGGTACGAGCGCACGGCCGGAGTACCCGGGGGCGGGTCAGTTCCGGCCGGGCCGGTCCGGCGCGTACGTCACCCAGCTCGGCCACCAACTGGTGAAGCGCGGCTACGGCAGCCACTACGTCTCGGGCCCCGGCCCGCGGTGGGGCGAGGCCGACCGGCGCAACGTGGAGGACTTCCAACGGGCGCAGGGCTGGCGCGGCAGCGCCGCTGACGGGTACCCCGGCCCCGAGACTTGGCGACGACTCTTCGCATGACGACGGAGGCAAGGATGACCACACAGACATCGCAACCGAACGGCGACGGGCAACTGCTGCGGGGCGCACCGGCGCTGCGGGCGGCGGCACGCAACGCCCTGACGGCACGAGGGCCGGCGGAGCCGCTGGATTCGGTCGAGCCCGTGGAGCTGATCGAGCCCGTGGACCCCGAGGATTCGGCCGAGCCGCCCACCGACACCGAAGTCCCTGCGGAGCCTCCGGCGGTCGCCACGACCGGCTGGAACGAGGCCGGCTGGTACCAGAACGTACGCCTGCTGGCGGAGCCACCGGCCGAGCCCGATCCACCGCACGAGGGGGAGCCGCCGGGACCCGTGGCGACGGCGGAGCGCACGGAGATGTTCGCGAAACGACCTGCGGAGGCGGAGGTTCCCGCGGAGCCCGACCCGGAAGCTTGTTACGGCGGGACGGTGCCCGAGGTCGCGGCGATCGTGGAGTGGGTGTCCGCCGAGAAGGAACGGGAACAGGAGTCGGACCTGGTGCCGGTGGAACTGCCGGCGGAGGCGGAGGCTTCGGCGTACGGGGCCGGGGCCGGTGCCGAGTCCGGGTCGGCAGGGGCGACGGCACCGACCCCGTTCGCCGGACCGGAGGCCCGCCCGGAGCGGGAGTCGGAGTTGGAGCCCGCGTCGGTGGAGGCGGGTGCCTCGCCGTACACCGCCGACGCGGAGTCGGAGGTCGGGCCCGCGCCGGAGTCGGGCGAGGCCCAGGAGTCGGTACCGACCGAGGCGGTCGTGGAGCCGGAGGCGGCTGATGTGCCGCACTCGCGGGGCGAGTCCTGGGCGTTGCCCACGAAGAACGATCCTCCGGGCGTGGACACGGCCGGCGAGGACGTGGACGTCGCCGCGCCCACGGCCGCTGACGGTCCGTCAGCGCCGTATGCGGATCAGGACGCCGTCCCGGCCGACGAGAGCGTGGCCGCGCCCGCCCAGGTGCTCGCGACCGACGACGGTCCGCCGGCCCTGGGAGGCGCCGCCGCGTCGCCCGCGCTCAGCGGGATCCCCGCCCCCGTGTGGGACGTCTCCGTGCGGGCCGGGTCCGGGGCCGCCATTCCCACCCGGGCCTCTGTCACCTTCGACAGCCACCGCTGGAGCCCGCTCATCGTCGGTGAGGCCACCCACGAGATCCCCGTCCATCTCCTCTTCCGCGACGACGAGTCGCCCGTCCCGGCCGCCGGACGCCCGCGCGCCCGCCGCGCGCCCGTCGTCTCCGCCCCCGTCCTGCCGCCCGTTCTGGCCCCCGCCGCGACCTCGCGCCCCGCGACGCCCGTGGACACGAAGCTGGTCGAGCGGCCGGGGCCCACGCTGCCCGGCTGGACGGCGGCGCTCGTCGGTGTCGCCGGGCTGTTCGGCTGCGCGGTGGTGCTCTGGTGGGTCGGGGCCGTGCCCGAGGCGCTGACGGAGATGTTCGGGCTGGTCTCGAATCCGTACTACGGCATCGGCATCGGCATGTGGGCGCTGCTCACCGTCGCCGTGACGCTCACGCTCTTCGCCTTCGGCGGGCTCGGCCGCGGCCGGGTCGGTCACGCCTGGGTGCTGACGCTGTTCGGTGAGTACCGGGGGAGCGTGCGGCGTACGGGACTTCTCTGGGTCAGCCCGCTCCTGCTGCGCCGGCGTGTGGACGTACGGCTCCGGCACTGGCGCAGCGAGCCGATGCCCGCGGTCGACGCGAACGGTACGGCGCTGCGCGTCGTGGTCCTGGTCGTCTGGCGGGTCAGGGACACCGTCCGGGCGGCGCTCGGGGTGCGCGACCACGAGGAGTATCTGCGCGAGCAGGTCGAGGCGGCGATGGCGCGCGTGCTCTCGCAGCTGCCCGCCGACGCCTTCAACGAGGCCGCGCCGACGCTGCGTAACGCCGAGGTGGTCGGCGAGGCGCTGACCCGGATGCTGTCGGCCGAGTGCCGGCCCGTCGGGCTGGACGTCTTCTCGGCGCAGCCGACGCGGATCGAGTACGCGCCGGAGATCTCGGCCGCGATGCAGCGCAGCCGGATCGCGGCGATCGACGCCAGGCACCGGGACACCGTGCTGACGTCGGTGGTCGACGCGGTGGACGACACCGTGCACCGGCTGACGTCGCGGGGGCTCGTGGAGCTGGACGACTACGAGCGCAAGGTCCTCGTGAAGGATCTGACCGTGGCGTTCTACACCGGCAGGCACGGTCTGAACGAGGGGAACTGACCGTTCCGCTGACGGCTGATTGGTCTGGACCTTTCTTGGTCGTTGTTATGGACACGGTCAACTTCGGTCAATACTCTGTGCCTTGGTCTAGACCTGATTGCGCAGTCAGGAGTCACCGCACCACCGCGTCACCAGCAGCATCCGCACCACCGCACCACCGCACCACCGATTCACCGCACGCGTGCAGCACGGCTCACCGAACTCCCCACGGTCCCTGGAGCGAGAGCATGCGAAAGAAGAGAATCAGCGCCGCCGTACTCGGTCTCGCGGTGGCAGGCGTGTCCCTGCTCGCCACCGGAAGCGCGACCAGCCACGGCTACACCGATTCACCGATCAGCCGTCAGAAGCTGTGTCAGAGCGGCGCCGTCACCGGCTGCGGAAACATCCAGTGGGAACCGCAGAGCGTCGAGGGGCCCAAGGGCTTCCCGGCCGCGGGTCCCGCCGACGGAAAGATCTGCGCGGGCGGCAACGGCCAGTTCGCGCAGCTCGACGACCCGCGTGGCGGCAACTGGCCCGCCACCAACGTCACGGGCGGGCAGGGCTACAGCTTCCGCTGGCAGTTCACCGCCCGGCACTCCACGTCCGACTTCCGCTACTACATCACCAAGAACGGATGGGACCCGACCAAGCCGCTCACCCGCGCGGCTCTCGACCCGCAGCCGTTCATGACCGTGCCGTACGGCAACCAGCAGCCGCCGGCCACGCTCGTCCACCAGGGCACGATGCCCGCCGGAAAGACCGGGAAGCACGTCGTCCTGGCTGTCTGGAACGTCGCGGACACCACCAACGCGTTCTACGCCTGCTCGGACGTCAAGTTCTGATCCACCCGGGCAGTCCCGCCCGGGGAAGTTCCGCACGACGCAGTTCCATCAGCATGTGACCGGCGAGGGTCTGCTTCATCGCTGACGGGCCGGGCCGTCGTACGTGGGGTGTGTGCCGCAACCCGCGTACCACGGCCCGGTTCTGCTTCAGATGGCCAGCGAGAGCACCATCGGCGCCGCGCCCCGGTTCAGGGTGTCCGCCGCCGAGCGCAGCCGGTGCGCGTGCTCGATCGGCATCGACAGGGCCAGACAGCCGACCGCCGAACCCGCCGTCAGCGGCACCGCCGCGCAGACCGTGCCCACCGCGTACTCCTGGAGGTCCAGGATCGGCACCGTCGCCGGCTGGCTGTCCAGCTTGGAGAACAGCACACGCTCGTTGGTGATGGTCCGTGAGGTGAGTCGCGCGATCTTGTGCCGGGAGAGATGGTCCCGGCGGCTGTTCTGGTCGAGCTGCGTGAGCAGGCACTTGCCGACCGCGCTCGCGTGCGCCGCCGAGCGGAAGTCCACCCACTCGTTGACCGCGGGCGCGTCCGGCCCGTCGGCGAACTGCGTGATCTTGACCTCGCCGTCGATGTACCGGCTGATGTAGACCGCCGCCCCGACCGAGTCGCGCAACTCGCCGAGCGTGTCCTGGAGTTTGGCCTCCAGGGCCTCCTCGCGGGTGGTGCCGGAGCCGAGCAGGACCAGCGAGTCCCCTATGACATACGCGCCGTCCGTGACCTGCTCCACATAGCCCTCGCGCCGCAACATCGCCAGCAGCGGGGCGAGATGCCCGGTCGGCAGGCCCGTCTCGCGGGCGATCTGGAGATCCATGACGCCACCGGCGTGCTTGGAAACCGTTTCGAGGACGCGCAGGACATATTGCACCGAGTGGAACGGCGCGGTCGGCTCTGGCTTCAGCGCCACGGTTTCCCCCTAGCAGGTTGTGACCGCAAGCTTCCCTATCACGATAGCCGTCAAGGGCCCTTTCCGGGGCGGCTGTTGACCAGAATGACGCCCTTCCCGGTGGCCCCATCTGGGGCGTATCACCTTGGCATATGCCAGAGTCACAACCATGGCGGAGGCCGGCCGTGGAAACGGGGGAACCCGGTCCGCGGAACGAGGACCGGGTTCCCCCGAATTCGGCGAGGTCTCGCCTGCGTGAATGCGCCGGGCGTACGCCTGTGGCGCCGCTACGGCACGCATCCGCACCGCTACAGAACGGCGCTCAGGAACTCCCTGGTGCGCTCGTGCTCCGGCTCGCTGAACATCTTCTCCGGCGGCCCCGACTCGATGACCCGACCGGCGTCGAACATCAGTACGTCGTCGGAGATGTCGCGCGCGAAGTTCATCTCGTGCGTCACGCACAGCATCGTGATGTCCGTCGTGCGGGCGATGTCCCGCAGTACGTCGAGGACGCCCGCGACCAGCTCCGGGTCGAGCGCGGAGGTGACCTCGTCCAGAAGCAGGACCTGCGGCCGCATCGCGAGCGCCCGCGCGATGGCCACCCGCTGCTGCTGCCCGCCCGACAGCTGGCTCGGATACGCGTCGCAGCGGTCCCCGAGTCCCACCAGGTCGAGCAGCCCGCGCGCCCGCTCGTCGGCCTCGTCCGTGGACAGACCGAGCACATGCACCGGCGCCTCGGTGACGTTCCGCAGCACCTTCATGTTCGGGAAGAGATTGAACTGCTGGAACACCATGCCTATGTTCTTGCGCACCTCACGGACATGGCGCTCGCCGGCGGGGACGAGCCTGCCGTCCTTCTCCTCGTGCGTGAGGTAGTCGCCGGCCACCTTGATGGTGCCCTCCTCCGGCTTGATCAGCGTCATCAGCAGTCTGAGGATCGTCGTCTTGCCCGATCCGGAGGCGCCGATCAGCGTCACGTGCTTGCCGGAGTTGACCGTGAAGTCCAGTGAGTCCAGGACCGTGTTGGACCCGAAGCGCTTGGTGACCTTGTCGAAGCGGATCAGCTCGCTGCCGTCGGCGGCGGGATTGGCCGTTTCCCTGCCGGCTGTTTCCTTGCCGGCCGTTTCCTTCGAGGTGTTGAGGGGAGTGCTGTCAGCGGACAAGGCGACGCTCCAATGCTCGCATGAGAAGGGATGCCGGATAGGAGATGACGATGAAGGCCACACCCACGACGGTGAAGACCTCGACCGTCAGGAAGGTCTCGGAGGCGAACTGCCGTGCCTCGCCGAGCATTTCCAGTACTCCGATGACGAAGAGCATCGGAGTGTCCTTCAGCATCGCGATGACGTAGTTGCCCAGCGCGGGCACGACCCGGCGGATCGCCTGCGGGAGGATCACCGCACCCCAGGTGCGGGACCTCGGCAGGTTGAGCGCCTTGGCCGCCTCCCACTGGCCGGCCGGGACGCCGTCGATGCCGGCCCGGTAGACCTCGGCGGTGTACGTCGAGTAGTGCAGGCCCAGGCCGACCACACCGGTGACCATGGCGCTGAGCGTGACACCCCACTCGGGGAGCACGTAGTAGAGGAAGAACAGCTGCACCAGCAGCGGGGTGTTGCGGACGAACTCGGTGACGATGTTCACCGGCCAGCGCACCACCGCCGGGCCGGATCGCTGGGCCATCGCCCAGACGAGACCGAGCGCGAAGGCGAGCAGCGCGCCCAGGACCAGTGCCTGGAGCGTGACGAGCAGGCCGTCCCAGAACATCGGCATGAAGTCGCCGACCGCGGACCAGTTCCACTGCATCAGCGCTCACCTCCCGCGGTCGCCGGAACGGCGTCCTGCTTCTGCTGGGGGATCTCGGCCTTGCGCCCGGCCCACCATGACGTCTTCTCGGGGCGCTGACCGATCCCGGCCTTCGCCTGCCGCTCCAGGACGCGCATACCGCGCGTGAGCACGAAGGCGAGCACGAAGTACATCAGCAGGATGACCGTGTAGACGGGCGCGCTCTGACCGGTCGCGTTACGCACCAGCGACGCACCGAAGGCGATGTCGGCCACGCCCATGATGGAGACCAGTGCCGTGCCCTTGAGCAGCTCGATCAGCAGGTTGTTGAACGGCGGGATCATCTCCGGCCAGGCCTGCGGCAGGATGATCTTCCGTAGCTGCTGCGCGGGCGTGAAGCTCAGCGCGATCCCCGCCTCACGCTGGGCGGGAGCCACGGCCTGCACCGCGCCCCGGACGACCTCGGAGCCGTACGCCCCGTAGGTGAGCCCGAGCGCCAGGGTCGCCGCCCACAGCGGGACGAGCTGCCAGCCGAAGCCCAGCGGGAGTACGAAGAAGATCCAGAACATCAGGATCAGCGCGGACGTGCCGCGGAATATCTCGAAGTAGGCCCCGGATATGAAGCGCACGATCCACAGCCGGTGGGAGCGGGCGAGTCCGACGACCAGCGCGACCACGGCGGCCAGTGCCGCGCTGAAGATCGTCAGCTGGACGGTGATCCAGACACCTTCGAGGAGAAGCTTCCACAGGCCCCAGGTGATCTCACTCATGGCGCGCACTTCTCCTTCGCCGTGATGGTCGTCATCTGGTCCTTCGTGAAGCCGAAGGGCCGCATGATCTCCAGGAGTTCGCCGCTCTTCTTGAGCTTGTGCAGCTCGCGGTTGAAGGAGTCGCGGAGGTTGGTCTCCGGGGACCGGAAGGCGAAGCCGCCGACGTCGATGACGGGCTTGCCGTCCACGATCGGCGTGACCTCCTTGGTCGCCTCGGCCCGGGTGCTCTCCGCCTCCTTGATGACGTTGAACACGGTGACCGCCGTGCCGGCGAAGACATCGACGCGGCCCTGCTCGACGGCGAGCAGCCCGGCCAGCTGGTCGGGCAGGGTCGTGATGCTCTTGACCCCGGCCTCCTCCGCGTAACCGATCTCCGCGTAACCGACACCCGTCGCCATCTTGGCGCCGGCCTCGGCGATGTCCTGGTAGCTGTGCAGATTCTTCGGATTGCCCTTCGGCACGATGAACGCGTCGAGCATCTGGTACTCGGGGTCCGCGAAGATCACCTGCTCGCAGCGTTCCGGGTTGATGTACATCCCGGCGGCGACCACATCGAACTGGAGCGAGTTCAGCCCGGTGATCAGCGAACCGAACTCCGTGGCGAAGGGCTGGACGCTGTCCACCCCCAGCTCCTTGAAGATGCGCGACGCGATGGCCGGCGCGGAGCCGGTCATCTCACCGTCCTTGCCGATGTAGCTGTACGGCTGCTCACCGGCCAGCCCGAGGCGAACGGTCCCCTTGGCACGCAACTGGTCCAGGAGGGTCCCCCCGTCCCCGGTGTCGGCGGTGGCCACGCGGCTGCAGCCGCTCGTGGCCCCGACCGCCCCCGCGACACCGAGCGCCGCGGCACCCGCGAGCAGCGAACGGCGCCGGAGTCTGCTTCCCGTGCTTCCCGTGCTTCCTGAGTTGTTCCCCTTTAGTGGAGCCATAGGCGCGCGGCTACCCGGATCGCCCGAGGGTATGCGGATCATTTTCGGACCGATATGCCTATCGTTACCAGCGGGGAGTCGGGTCCGTCCGGCCCGGCATTCGCACGGCCGGGGCGGGTATTCATGGCCGGACACAGGCTGAACCGAACCGACGAGAAGGGCGCGAAGAACCTATGAGCGACCGTTTCATCGAAGTGTCGTTGGACAAGCGCGGCGTACGCTGCACCGCCAAACTCCTCGACGACCTGGCCCCGATCACCTGCGCCGCGGTGTGGGACGCGCTGCCGCTGGGCGGTGACGTCTATCACGCCAAGTACGCGCGGAACGAGATCTACGCGCTGATGCCCGGGTTCGCCGCGGAGGAGCCGCCGTTGGAGAACCCGACGGTCACCCCCATTCCGGGCGATCTGTGCTATTTCACCTTCTCCGACACGGTGCTGGGCACCACGTCGTACGGGTACGAGGAGCAGGCCGCCCACCGGGGCCGCCGCACCGTCGTCGACCTCGCGCTGTTCTACGAGCGCAACAACCTGCTGATCAACGGCGACACGGGGTGGATCCCCGGCATCGTCTGGGGCTCGGTCGTCGAAGGGCTCGACGAGATGGCGGAGGCGTGCCAGGACCTGTGGCGCGCGGGCGCGGTGGGGGAGACCCTGAACTTCCGCCGGGCCTGAGCGCCGGGCCCGCCCGCCGGCCCGGCTCGCCCTCAATCGCCGGGCGGGCCCGGTCGGCGATCCCCCGGCCACAGGACCTACGCCCCCGTCGGGGCCGGGAGTGACGTCGCTCCCGACTCGTACAGCGCGTGTGCCGCCCGCATCACCAGCGCGTCCGCGTGGCGGGCGCCGATCAGCTGGAGGCCGATCGGCAGCCCGTCCGCGTCCACCCCGCACGGCACGGTCGCCGCGGGCTGCTGGGTCAGGTTGAAGGGATACGTGAACGGGGTCCAGCCGGTCCAGCGGCGGTGCCCCGAGTCCTTCGGCGTCTCGACGCCCGCCTCGAAGGCGGTGATCGGCAGGGTGGGCGTGACCAGCAGATCGTACGTCTCGTGGAACCGGCCGAGCCGCCGGCCCAGCTCCATCCGCGCGTCCACCGCCGCCAGATAGTCCAGCGCGCTCGCCCGCGACCCGGCCGCCACGATCTCCCGCAGCCCCGGATCGAGCAGCGCGCGCTGCTCGTCGCCCAGCGACTGCGTCACCCGCGCCGCGCCCGTGAACCACAGCGTGTGGAACGCCTCCACCGGGTCCGAGATGTCCGGGTCGGCCTCCTCGATGTACGCGCCCAGCTCCGCGAGCCGACCCACCCCGCGCCGTACCGCCGCCGCCACGTCCGGCCGCACCGCGACCTGGCCGCCGAACGACGGCGAGTACCCGATCCGCAGCCCCGCCACCCCCTGCGACAGGGCGGCGCGGACACCCGGCGCCGGGGCGAGCTGCGACCAGTCGCGCCAGTCCGCGCCGCTGATCACGTCGAGCAGCAGCGCGGCGTCGGCGGCGTCGCGCGCCATCGGCCCGGCGTGCGCCAGCGTGCCGAACGCGCTGGACGGATAGAGCGGGATGCGCCCGTAGGTGGGCTTGAGCCCGAAGATGCCGCAGAAGGACGCCGGGATCCGGACCGAGCCGCCGCCGTCCGTGCCGATCGACAGCGGAGCCGCGCCGAGCGCCACCGCCGCCGCGCTGCCGCCGCTCGATCCGCCCGCTGTCCGCGACAGGTCGTACGGATTGCGGGTCACCCCGCTCAGCGGCGAGTCCGTCACGCCCTTCCAGCCGAACTCCGGGGTCGTCGTCTTGCCGACCAGGACCGCGCCGTTCTCACGCAGCCGGGCCACGGCGGGCGCGTCCTCCGGCCAGGGACCGGCCGGGTCGATGGTCCGCGTACCGCGCAGGGTCGGCCCGCCGCGCTGGAGGAACATGTCCTTCACCGAGACAGGGACCCCGTCGAGCAGCCCCTGCGGCGCCTTCCCGCGCCATCGGCCGGTGGACGCCTCGGCGGCGGCCAGCGCCTCGTCGGCGTCGACCCGGACGAAGGCGTTGACGAGCGGCTCGACCGCCTCGATCCGTTCCAGGGTGGCGCGCACCACGTCGACCGGCGAGAAGTCGCCCTTCTCGTAGCCGGCCAGCAGCTGTCGTGCGGTGAGATCGGTGAGGAACATGGACTCAGTCATGCATGGGGACGTACCCACGTTTCTTGTCCACCACGTTAGGCAATGGCTCTCCGGACGCCCAAATGTCGTAAAGACCGACGAACTGCTCGCCCAGTCGGTCCCGCCAGCCGACGGTGTCACCGCTCATGTGCGGCGACACGATCAGTCCGGGCACATCCCACAGACGGCTGTCCGGGTCGAGCGGCTCCGCCTCGAACACATCGAGGGCGGCGCCCGCGATCCAGCGCTTGGACACGGCGTCCACCAGCGCGTTCTCGTCGACGAGCTGGCCGCGCCCCACATTGATGAAGCGCGCCGACGGCTGCATCAGACCGAAGAGACGCGCGTCGAACATGCCGCGCGTGCTCTCCGTGAGCGGCGCCGCGCAGATCACCCAGTCCGAGCGGGTCAGCAGCCGGTCGAGCTGGTCGGCGCCGTGGATTCCCGGGCGCGCCGTGCGCCCGGTGATCGCCACCGTCACGCCCAGCGCCTTCAGGGTCTCCGCGATCGCCCGGCCGATCGGACCCGCGCCGACGACGGTCGCGCGGCTGCCCGCGACCCGCAGTCCCTCGCGGTGGCGCCAGCGCCGCTGCCGCTGGAGTTCGAGAGTTCCCGGCAGATCCTTGGCCATGGCAAGCACAAGACTTGCCACGTATTCGGCAATGGGCTCCTCGAAGATGCCCCGGGCGTTCGTCACCAATGTTTCGGAGTTGATCAACTCCGGGCAGAGCAGCCGGTCCACTCCGGCGCTCGCCGTGTGGACCCAGCCCGGCCGCGGGCCGTCCCCCGGCCAGGCGAGACGGATCGCGTCCGAAGTGAAGTCCCACGCCAACAGGACGTCGGCCAGGGGGAGTTGGGCGGCGAGGTCGGAGTCGTCCGCGTACCGGATCCGGGCCCGGCCGGTCAGCCGGCCGAGGCGCGGCGGCGGGTCGGCACCCAGGACGAGAAGCGTCGGTTCGGCCATCGGGAGGGCCCTTCTGAGCGGGGCGGGGATTTCCCCGAGGAAAATTCGGTGCAACGTATTTCCTGTGCGGATTGACCACGCTCGCATTCAGCTCCTACCGTCGTCAACAACAGCCAAAGGGGGCCGTGCGATGGATGTCTCCTTTCTGGGCGGACCACAGCCGCAGCGTGGTGTCGGTGTGGTCGCCCCATTCGATTTCGCTCTCGACCGCGAACTCTGGCGTTGGATGCCTGACGAGATCTCGCTACGCCTGACGAGGACCCCTTACGTCCCCGTCGAGGTGTCGCTGGACCTGGCCAGGCTCGTGAGTGAGCACGAGACCCTCGGAGAGGCGGTGAGGGCCCTGGGCGCGTCCGAACCAGAGGTGATCGCGTACGCCTGCACATCAGGCAGCTTCGTCGGCGGTATCGGCGGCGAGCGGGCCATGTGCGAGGCGATGGACACAGCGGGCGAGGTGCCCTCGCTCACGACCTCGGGCGCGCTGCTGGAGGCGCTCGAAGAGCTGGGCGCGAAACGGATCGCGCTGGTCACGCCCTATACGGAGTCGGTCACCGAGTCGCTGGAGGAGTACCTGGCGGAGGCCGGGGTAACCGTCACGGGTCGCGCTTTTCTGGGGCTGACCCGGCACATCTGGAAGGTGCCGTACCGGTCGGTCGTGGACATGGCGCGGCAGGCCGTCGTCGGTGCGGCCGACGCGCTGTTCATCAGCTGTACGAACCTGCCGACGTATGACGCGATCCCGCAGTTGGAGGCTGAGCTGAGGATGCCGGTGCTGTCGGCGAACCAGGTCACGATGTGGGCGGCCCTGCGCAGAATCGGCGCGCACGCGGTCGGTCCGTACCAGGGCCTGCTGCTCAACCCGCCTCCGGTGCGCCATGTGCCTACGCTGGAGGGGATGGGAGAACTTCCCGAGATCTCGGGAATCTCCGAGGTCCCGATCGCCGAGATCGCGCAGATCAACGAGATCTCCGAGATCAGCGACATCCCCGGTATCGCGGAGATGGGGCGGATGGAACCGGTCCAGCAGATGCAGGACAGCCAGCCGGTCCAGCCCGGTGAGTGGGCGCAGCCCCCCCAGCCGGACGCTCCGACCGAGGAACAGGAAGGGTGGACATGACGACCGTCGGACTTCTCTACCCCGGCCACTCCGCCGAGGACGACTACCCCCGTCTGGAGATGCTCTTCGACAGCGACATCAGACTGCCCCTCGTCCACACCGACATCGGCGAGGACGCCCACCGGGTCGACGCGCTCCTGGAAATGGGCGCGGCGCAGCGGCTGGCGGACGGCGTCGAGGAGCTGCGGATGGCGGGCGCCGAGTCCGTGGTCTGGGCGTGTACGAGCGGCAGCTTCGTGTACGGCTGGGAGGGCGCGCACGAGCAGGCGCGGAAACTGGCGCTGGAGGCGGGACTGCCGGCTTCGAGCACGTCCTTCGCCTTCGCGCACGCGGTGCAGGCGCTGGGCGCGACCCGGGTCGCGGTCGCCGCGACCTATCCGGACGACGTGGCGGGTTACTTCGCCGCCTTCCTGAAGGCGGCGGGCATCGAGGTGGTCTCCACACGCGGCAGCGGCATCATCACGGCGGCCGAGGTCGGCACGTGGGGCCGGGACGAGGTACTGGCCCTGGCCCGCGAGGGCGACCATCCGGACGCGGAGGTGGTCCTCCTCCCGGACACGGCGCTGCACACGGCGGCGTACCTCCCGGAGCTGGAGGAAACCCTGGGCAAACCGGTCCTCACCGCGAATCAGGTGACGGTCTGGGAGGGCCTGCGGCTGGTGGAACGCCGGGCGTGGGCGCCGAAGCTGGGCACGCTGTTCGCGAGCAAGCCCTAGAGCCCCCTCGTCCGCAGGCCGCGCGGTTCTGAGCCGGTCCCGGGAATAAAACGGAGCGGGCCTCCTGTTGGTGCGGCTTGTACATAGATCCCGCACCAGAAGGGCCCGCACCGGTGGTTGACGCAATTCGAGGTACGGCGCTGGGCAGCGCGCCCGTGCCGCTGTCCGTACTGGATCTGGTCACCGTCGGCAGCGGGAGCACCGCGCACGAGTCCCTGCGGACCAGTGTCGAGATCGCCAAGCTCGGCGAGCGCCGGGGCTACCACCGGCACTGGGTCGCCGAGCACCACTCGATGCCCGGCGTCGCCTCCTCGTCGCCCGCCGTGATCCTGGCCCATCTCGCCGCCCACACCGAGCGCATCCGGCTCGGCTCGGGCGGCGTCATGCTGCCCAACCACGCGCCGCTGGTCATCGCCGAACAGTTCGGTACCCTGGAGGCCCTCGCCCCCGGGCGGGTCGACCTCGGGCTCGGGCGGGCGCCCGGCACCGACGGGGCCACGGCCGCCGCGCTGCGCCGTACCGACCGGCTGAACGAGGGCGCCGACGACTTCCCGCAGCAGCTCGCCGAACTGACCCGCTTCCTGGACGACGACTTCCCGAACGGGCACCCGTACTCCCGTATCCACGCCGTCCCCGGGCCCGTGCAGGGCCCCGCCGCCCGGCCGCCGATCTGGCTCCTCGGCTCCTCCGGGTTCAGCGCCCGGCTGGCCGCCACGCTCGGGCTGCCGTTCGCCTTCGCGCACCACTTCTCGGCGCAGAACACCGTCCCCGCGCTGGACCTCTACCGCGAGTCCTTCCGGCCGTCCGCCGTGCTCGACGCCCCGTACTCGGTGATCGGCGTCGCCGCCCTGGCCGCCGAGGACGAGAACGAGGCCCGCCGCCAGGTCCTGACCGGCGCGCTGTCGATGCTGCGGCTGCGCACCGGGCGCCCCGGGCTCGTACCCACGCCCGAGGAGGCGGAGGCGTACAGCTTCAGCCCTCAGGAGCGTGACTTCGTCGACGGCTGGCTGACGAACATCGTCCACGGCACCCCGGACGCCGTCCGCGCCGGACTCGACGACCTCCAGAAGCGCACCGGCGCCGACGAGTTGATGCTCACCGCCAACGCCCACGGCGGCGAGGCGCGGCTGCGCAGCTACGGCCTGATCGCCGACGCGTACGGCCTGCCCGCCTGACCGGCTCCGCGTACGGGGTCAGACCGGCGGCGGGCTGACCCCGATCATCTCCGCGATCCGCTCCGGCGACACCGCCCGGGAGTACAGCCAGCCCTGCCCGGTGTCGCACCCGATCCGGCGCAGCCGCGCCGCCTGCCCCGCCGTCTCCACGCACTCCGCCGTGACCGTGAGACCCAGCCGGTGCGCGAGATGGACCAGCGTCTCCACGATCGTCTCGTCCGCCGGATTGGGGTGCACGCCCTCGTCGTAGCGGAAGCCTCGTACGAAGGAGCCGTCCAGCTTCAGTACGGAGACGGGCAGCCGGCTCAGATACGCGAGGTTCGAGTAGCCGGTCCCGAAGTCGTCGATGGCGATCCGTACGCCCATGTCGCTCAGCGCCTGGAGTGCCTGCAGCGGCCTGCCCGCCGAGCCCATCACCGCCGACTCGGTCAGCTCCAGTTGCAGCAGATGCGGCGCGAGACCCGTCTCGGCGAGGATCGCGGCCACGTCGGCCACCAGGTCGGAGTCCCAGACCTGCCGTACGGCGACGTTGACGCTCACGAACAGCGGCCGGTCCGCCGGGTGGTCCCGGTGCCACTGGCGGGCCTGCAGACAGGCCGTACGGAGCACCCACCGCCCGAGCTGCACGATCGAGCCGTCCTCCTCGGCGATCCCGATGAAGCGGTTCGGCGCGAGGATGCCGAACTGCGGGTGGTTCCAGCGGACCAGCGCCTCCACGCCCTGGACGACCCCGTCGGCCATCCCCACCAGCGGCTGGTACTGGAGCACGAACTCCTCGCGCTCGACGGCCGGGCGCAGCGTGGACGACAGCGCCTGGCGGGTCATCCGGTGCGCGTTGCGCTCCGGGTCGAAGAGGGTCCAGCGCGCCTTGCCGTCCGCCTTCGCCCAGTAGAGCGTCGTGTCGGCGACCTGCATCAGACCGGTGGGTGTGGTGCCGTCGGCGGCCCGTTCGACGACGCCGATGGACGCCGAGACCGAGAGCCGCTGCCCGGCCAGGTCGAAGGGCAGCTGGAGCGCGGCGAGCACGGCGCGGGCGAGATCGGCGAGCTGCTCCGTACCGGCCGAGTCCTCGACCAGGATCGCGAACTCGTCGCCGCCGAGGCGCGCGACGAGGTGATGGCCGCCGCGGCTGTGCGGGTCGTTGTCGGCACACTCGGTCAGCCGGGCGGCGACGGCGGCGAGCAGCCGGTCGCCGACGCGGTGCCCGAGGGTGTCGTTGACGGCCTTGAACCCGTCCAGATCCAGATAGCAGAGACCGATCCGCCCTGTTCTGCCATGGTCGTACGACGATTCGAGCGCGGTCGACAGCCGCTCGAAGAACAGCGTGCGGTTGGGCAGCCGGGTCACCGGGTCGTGCATCTGGAGATGGCGGAGCCTGGCCTGGAGTTCGCGGCGCTCGCTGATGTCCGTGAGGGAGAGCAGGACGCTGCCGCCGTCGGGCAGGGGCGCGACGGTCACCTCGGCCCAGAGCGTGCGGCCGTCGGGGTGCTTGAGGCGGCGGGTGCAGCGGAAGCGGGAGCGCCGGCCGCGCAGGACCTCGTGGTACGCGTGCCAGGTCCGGTCGTCGGAGGCGAGGTCGACCAGGTCGGCTGCGGCGCGGTCGCGCAGCGAGGCGCGCTCGGTGCCGATCAGCTCGGCGAGGGCGTCGTTGGCGGTGACGACGGTGCCGCGGCGGTCGACGACGGCCATGGGGAGCTGGGAGGCGTTGAAGGCGGCGCGGTAGTCGCTCCGGTCGCGGTGGTCGGGTTTTTCGCGGTGGTCGGGGCGGTCGCTCTTGTCGCGGGGAGCGCGTCGGCCGGGTTGGTCGCGTCGGTCGGGGGCCTCGCGGGAGCCGTCCGCGGTCCGCGGTTCGCCGAGTGCGAAGCCCGTACCGTCCGGCCTGCCCAGAGCATCACGTTCCGTGACCGACGGCGTGCTGGAATCGGGTGCCGCGACTGCCGCAGGCCGCGGCCCTTCGGAGGTTCCGCTCACGGCTCGCTCCCGCGGTGCAGTGGTGTCGTACAGGGGTGTGATTCGGGATGATCGGCGCAGGAAAGCAGGAAAGTGTGCCGATCATAGAGGCTGGCCGGTCGGCCGTTCCAGCTCCCCGGTGGTGAACCGGGGCGCACGATGTCGACGCCGGTCGGTGGGCGATCGTTTCTGCACGGCTGCGGCGCGGGATGTCTCCGGATGTCTTCGGTCTGATCGATTGTGACTTTCCGTGATCCGTCGGGGGTGTCGGCTCGCTCACCCAACTGGGCCAGCGGAACAGGGCGTACAGGAGCAAACCGGCACAAGGTGGGTGAGCTGTCCCGCATTCCGCAGCCGGAGGTCCACGTGGAGCGTCGCCTGACACCCGGGGGAGTGGAACGGCCGCGCCTGCGCAGTACGGCCGCGGCCTTCACCTCCCTCGTCGCGGTCGCCGCCACCTCACTGGTGGCCGGTCCCGCCGTGGCCGCCAACTCCGCGGGGCCGTGCGCCCTGCCGCGTACCACCGCGCACCACTCGCTCGGTCTCGACACCTGGAACGCCTCCTATCCCCGCCCGGCCAGGACCCTCGACGCCGTCATGGTCTTCCTGTCCTTCCCGGACGCCGTGCCGCGGACCGAGCCCGCCGATCTGGTGGCCGACCACTTCCCGACGACCAGCAGATTCTTCGAGCGGGCGTCGTACGGGAAGTTCGCCCTGCACCCGCACCCCCGGCTCCAGTGGATCGACATGCCCCGCGCCTCCACGGACTACGCCATAAAGCGCGACTGGGACCCGGCGATGCGCACGGCGTACCTGCGGGACGCGCTGGCGGTCGCCGATCCGGTGATCGACTTCTCGCGGTACGACGTCGTCTATCTGGTCGCCGACCCGGACGCGCCCGGCGTGGACTCCGACGCGACGAAGGTGGTCAACTTCGATCACCCCCTGAGCGCGGACGGCACGGACATCAAGCGTGTTGTCACCGTCTTCGAGCGGCACCCGCCGGACCGCAACGTACTGGCCCACGAGACCGGGCACGTCTTCGACCTGCCTGACCTCTACCACCGGCCGACCGACGGCAAGGGCGACTGGGACACCCACGTCGGCGACTGGGATGTGATGGGCAGTCAATTCGGCCTGGCGCCCGACCTGTTCGGCTGGCACAAGTGGAAGCTGGGCTGGCTGGAACGGCGGCAGGTCAGCTGTGTGAAGCCGACGGGCACCAGCATGCTCACCCTGGAACCGCTGGACGCCGCGCCCCCGGCCGGCGCGAGCGCCGGGACCCGGCTCGCGGTGGTCAGGACGGGCGAGCACTCGGCCCTGGCGATCGAGGCGCGCGGCTCGACCGGGAACGACGCGACCACCTGCACCGAGGGCGTGCTGATCTACCGGGTGCGGGGCGAGGCGGAGTCGGGCGGCGGCCCCATCGAGGTGGTGGACACGCACCCGGACAGCGAGGCCTGCTGGGACCAGTCGGTCTACCCACCGCTGGCGGACGCGCCGCTGGAGATCGGGGAGACGTTCACGGTGCCGGGGGAGGGCACGAAGGTGGAGGTGGCCGACCGTACACGGACCGGAGCGTGGACGGTCAAGGTCACGACGGGGGTGTGACGGAGCCCCGCTCGTGGGTGTGCGGACACGAAAAAGCCCCTCGCTCTCGCGAGGGGCTTTTCCTGTCTGTGCGCCGCCAGGGACTCGAACCCCGGACCCGCTGATTAAGAGTCAGCTGCTCTAACCAACTGAGCTAGCGGCGCCTGCTGACGTCGTAGACCTTAGCACCAGGATCGGTGCGAAGAAAAATCGATATGACAGGCCCCGGGGCAGGCCCCGAACGACGCCGCCGCGCTGCTCAGGGGCGGGAACCCGGCACGCTCGGCACCGCGCCGGTCCGTGGCCGGGTGACCGCCGTCCGCACCGTGGGACGGCTCGCCCGTACACACGCCCAGAGCAGCACCTCGGGGCCCGGCAGCCACGGATGACGGGTGTCGGGCGCCACCACCCAGCGCGGCGCCGGACCGCCGCCGGGGACCAGCGACGGCACGGTCACCGCGTCGCCTGAGCCGTGGCAGAGCAGCGGCGGAACGGCGGGCGCGGCACCCTCCGGGGCCGAGCGCCCCCAGTCCTCCCAGGACAGCAGCGACGGCAGCCGCTGGGCGGTGCCGGGCGCCGCGAACAGCATCATCCGCCCCCGGTGCGTGGCGACCGGCCCGGAGCCCGGACCCTCGGACCACAGCCGGTCGAGCATGCGCCTGCCGAAGATCGCGGGCACGTTCACGACGTCGAAGACGCCGCCGCAGGGCAGCACGCCCGGGGCGGTCGGCCTGGCTTCCCAGAGGGAGAGCGTGGAGCGGGGGTACGGCCCCGCGGAGGCGAGCCATCCGGCGCCGGCGGCGGTCACCTGCGCGGTGTGATGGTGCCCCTCCTCGCGGAGGTAGTTGAAGATGTCGGTCCGGCGCTCGTCGTCGCAAGCTCCCGGGCTCAGGGGGGATTCATCTCGCAGCCATGCGCTCATGGCGACTACGTCTACCTGGAGTAACTGTCCCGTTCCGGGGAGTTGTCGGAAACCGGGACAGGGTGGTGCGGGAGGGCGTAACCTACGCCTCGGCATATGCCAGGCGGGTGGCCGGAAATGCGCGCCCCTCACTCCCCGGGCGTGCGCCCGTTCCGCAGCAGGTCGCGGCCGAACTCCACCATCTTCTTGGCATAGTCCTCGGTCCACTGCGCCCGTTCGGCGATGTCCGCGGCCGTGAGCCGGTCGAACCGCCGCGGATCGGCGAGCTGCGCGGCGGCGACGGCCTGGAACTCCACGGCCCGGTCGGTCGCCGCCCGGAAGGCGAGCGTCAGCTCGGTGGCCCGGTCCAGCAGCGCGCCCGGGTCGTCGATCGACTCCAGGTCGAAGAAGTGCTCCGGATCGGAGGCCGCCTCCGACGGCTCGAACAGCAGCGGGGCGGGCCGCAGCCGTCGCTGACTCGACTCGGATTCCGCCATGTGGTCCTCCTACTGCTCCTGATGCGGGTGGCTGTGCTGTCGTCCGTACGGCTTCGGCCACCGTCCATTGTCCCGCCCCGCGCAAGGGGGCCTCAGGGCTGCCACGACACCCGGTGCTCCGACAGGTGCGAAAGCACCGCGTGGTTCGCCTCCCACCCATCAGGGAACTTGATCGTCACTCCCAGCTGCACCGGCTCCGTCGACGGGTGTTCGTCCAGCAGTTCCGGGACGCCCGCGCGGCAGACCACGATGCAGGCGTGGCGGTGGCGGGACGTGAGCACGCACAGGCGGCCCGTCTCCAGGTGGAACGCCGTCGCGTCCGGGCGGCCCGAGAGCGGGTGCAGGACGACCGTGACGTCGAACTCACGGCCCTGGAGCCGGTTCGCCGTGTCCACGGCCACCCCCGTCACCCCCAGCTCCGCCAGCGCCGCGCGGATCGCCGCCGCCTGGTCGCGGTGCGCCGTCCCGACGGCCACGCGGTCGGCCGTCAGCGGCGCCGCGTCCGGGCCGCGCTCGCCGACCGTCGCGCCGCCCCGGTCCAGCAGCCGGCGGACGACCAGGGCCACCGCCCGTACCGCCTCGGGGTCCGTACGGGGCGTACGCCGCGCGGGCAGCTCCAGCAGTCCCCAGCCCGACGCCGCCGCCTCGTCCACGACCCGGTCCGGGCCCGAGCCGTCGGACGGCACGGCGAAGGTGAGCCGCCGGTCCGCCGGGCCCGTACCGCTGCGGAACGGCGTGTACGGGTAGAACGCGGCCGACACCAGCGGCGCGGCCGACGCCGGCAGCCGCCACGACACCGGCAGCCGGTGCTGCGGCAGTTCGGGATTGTGCGCCAGGAGCGTGGCGACCGCGCTCGCCGACGGGTCGTAACTCAGCCCCGCCCACTGGTCGGCGCCGACCACGCTGAACGGGTCCAACTGGCCCGGGTCGCCCACGAACAGCGCCCGCTCGAACAGCCCGGCGACGGCGAGCAGCGCGTCCGAACGCATCTGGTACGCCTCGTCCACGATCGCGTGCCGCCACGGCTCGACGCCTTGCACGTGCGCCCACTTGGCGGCCGTCGACACGACCACGTCGAGGCCCGCGAGATCGGCCGCCTTCGCCGACTTCCGTACGGACGGCAGCTCGTTGAGCGACGGGTCGTAAGGGTCCGGGTCGTTGCTGTGCAGCCGGCCCACCGGCAGGTCGGGGGCCTTCTCGGCAAGCCGGGTCACCAGGTCGTCCACCTGGGCGTTGGTCTGCGCGACGACCATCAACGGCCGCCCCGCGGTGGCCAGTTCGAGCGCGGCCCGCACCACGAGCGTCGACTTCCCGGCCCCGGGCGGCGAGTCGACGACCACGCCCCGGTACGCCCCGTACAACGTGTCGTACAGGATCGCGTCGGTCGCCCGCGCGGCCTCGGCGCCGGGGTCGAAACCGGCGCGGTCGGATGCGGTGATGGCGGTCACAGGAAGTCCTCCTCGGTCACCGGGTCGGGAAATGGCGGGGGGAGGGCGAGCGGCGGCGCGGGCGCGTCGTCGGCGGGCGTACGGGACTCAGGCAGGTGTACGGCTCCGAGGACGGGACCGGGCACGTCGGCGCCACCGGCCCCGGTGGCGGGAGCGACCCCGGTGGCAGGAACGGCCCCCGCCCCCTCCACGCCCGGCGGCCCCCCGTGCGTCCACGGCGTCTCCTCCGTCGACGGCAGCTTCGGGCCACCCCGCTGGTCGTGTTCGAACAGGGTCCAGGCGATCCGGTCGCCCTTCTCCGGGAGCGACCCCTCGACCGGTTCCCTGCCACGGCCCATCCGGTCCGTCAGCCGCACCACCAGCGTGCCGTCCGGCTCCAGGCCCACGAACTCGGCCGACTGCGGCTTGCCGTCCAGCGAGCGGTAGACCTTCGTACGCTCGCCGAGCTGAGGGTGGTCCTCGCTGTACAGCGTGATCAGGGGGCGCGGGCTGGGGCGTTTGCTCTCGCTGTAGGCCATCACCACGTCCGTCACCTCCCCGATGAACGCCTCGCCCGAGAGGCGGCGCCCCGCCAGCACCAGCGGGTCGTCCAGCGCCTCCTGTGCCTCCAGCTGCGCCTGCGCCGTCTCCCGCGAGGCCAGCTTCTGCGCCGCCGTCACCGCGTCGTCGTGCCGGGGCTGCGGCGGTTCGCCGGACCGCACCCGGTCGCGGTGGCCCGTGAACGACCAGCGGTCACGCGTCCACCGGTCGGCGACCCGCGCCCCCTCCGGCAACTCCCGCAGCAGGTCCAGCCCCTGCCACACCGCGTCCCACGTCGGCCGCAACTGGCTCTCCAGGAGCGTGCGGATCTCCCGCTCGGCCCGGGTCAGCCTGCCCAACTGCTCGTCCGCGCCCAGGCCGTCCTCGGCGGCGCCCAGCGACTGACGCGCCCGGTCGTACTCGTCGATCGCCGGCGCCAGCAGCCTGTTGTCGAAGGCCGGGTCCGTCGCCGGACCGGCGGGCGGGCACAGCAGCTGACCGCGGCGGTCCCGGTCCGTCTCCGCGCGGAGCGCCGCGTCCCGGCCCGAGCCGCCGTCCGGCGGGTCGATCCAGGCCAGCAGCGCCCCCAGATGCTGGTCCTCCAGATTGGACTGCCCCGTCGCCCAGTGCCTGTTCAGCAGATCGGTCGCCGCCAGCAGCAACGACGAACCCGGCACCCGGGCCCGCTCGCCGTAGTGCGTCAGCCAGCGGCCCAGCAGCGGCACCCGCGCGGGCGCCGGATACGGCGTGTCCGGGTCCTGGTCCGCCGTACGCCGGAACCGCATCGAACGCCCCAGCAGCCGTACGAAGTCCACCCCCGGCCGGTTCGGCACGATCAACTGCGGCGCGTCCACGCACAGATCGACCTCGACCTTGACGCGCTTGCCTGTCTCCGGGTCGGTCTCGCTCCGCTCGGCGGGCTCCACGTCGTCCGCGTACGCGTCCAGATGCGGCAGCAGCGCCTCCGCCAGATCGGCGAGGAACGCGAAGCGCAGATCGCGGTCGCGCGGCTGCGCCACGGTCAGCAGCCGGGGCGACTCGCGGTCCGTACCGACGAGTGCGCCCAGCGGGGCACCGGCCTCACCGGCCGTCGTGAGCGGCACGAACACCAGCGGGCGGTCCGACAGCCGCCGGTGGCACACGGTGGCCAGCGGCTGCGCGCGCCCGCTCTCCACCGCCTCCAGCCGGGCCAGCGTGTTGATCAGCGACATTCGGCGACCGCGCCTTCAGGGACGGACCCCAGCGCCTCGGCGCGCAGCGCGGCGGCCCGGCGCAGCGCCACGACCGTCGGGTCGTCGTCGGTCCAGGCGCCCGAGTCCGTCCCCGCCGTCTCGCCGCGCGCCGCCGCCAGGACGGCGCCGACCGTCGTCAGGCCGCCCAACTCGCCCCGTACACCCCGTCCCAGCGCCTCCACGGCCCCCGCCGAGCGCGCCCGGCCCCGGCAGTGGAACGCCAGCTCGCACGCGGCCAGACACTCCGGCGCGTACGCCGCCGTCACCGAGTCGACCGCCGCCGTCAGCTCCGCCGGGGAGCACCGCTCCAGGTCGAAGCTGGTGCCCTCGGGCAGGGTCGCCGCGATGTCCTCGATCCTGGTGAGGCGGGTCAGCTGCCGACGGGTCACCGACAGTTGCTTGCGTACGTCCACGACCGAGGCGGTCGGCAGGTTGGAGAAGTCCCTGGGGCAGACCAGCAGCACCGAGTGGTCCACCCGGGCGCCGGTCACCCGCGCGGCGACCCGCTCCAGCGCCAGCACGTACACGGCGGCCTGCCGCGCGGCGGCGCCCACCTTCGACGGGTCGGCCGAACTGTCGATCATCGGGAAGGACTTGATCTCCACGACCGTCCACCGCCCGTCCGGATGCACCACCACGGCGTCCGGCTCCAGATAGGCGGGCGAGCCCGCCACCTCCAGCGCGAGCAGCGGGTGCACGAGCAGCGTCCACGCGCCGGACGCGCCGGGCTTCGCCTCGGCGCCGGTCGCCTCGCGCAGCGCCAGCGCCGTACGCGCGGCACGCCCCTCGGGACCGGCCGCCGACAGGTCGGGGACGAGCACCTCACCGGGCACCGGCGGCTGCGATCCCGCGCCCATGCGCTCGTGCAGCAGCCGCATCAGCTCCGTACCGCCGTCGGCCTTGACGCGCGCCTCGAAGGCGTTGCCGCGCATGAACGCGAACTGCGACTGCCCGAACGGCGCGGGGGAGCCGAGCGCCGCCGCGAGCGCCGTCTTGTCGACCCCGGCGCCGTCCAGCAGCGCACGGCGCCCGCAGCCGGGATTGGCCGCCAGGGCGGCCAGCGCGCGGGCGTCCAGCGGATGCGGCGCGACGTCCGGTCCGCGCAGCTCAGCGAGCCGCTGCCGGAGCGTCGTCGGTCGCGGCTCCGGAACCGCTGGGGTTGCCGGTGCTGCTGTTGGTGCGGGTGCGCTGCCCGGGGAATCGCTCACCCGCGGAAGTCTCGCATCCGTCACTGACAATCGGAGGTTTCACCGGGGAGTTGGCCGAAGTCGCCGAACCCTTCGCGACCGCGACGGACGCCCGCCCAGGGCCCGGCAGCAGCGCGAGTCTCGCCACGAACGCGTACCGGCCGGCGGCGCGTGCCCAGCCCCGGTCGGCGGCCCGCAGCGCGGGACCCGTCAGCAGCGCGCCCGCCCCCATCACGGCGCCGCCGGCGACCGCGTCGAGGAAGTAGTGGTTCGCGGTGCCCATCACGACGATCACCGTGAGCACCGGATAGACGAGGCCGATGACCCGCAGCAGCGGCGCCTTGCCGTGCCGCCACAGGAGTACCCCGCACCACAGGGCCCAGCCGACGTGCAGGCTCGGCATCGCGGCGTACTGGTTGGTCATCCCGCCGAGCCCGCGCGGTGCGCTCGCCTCGGCGCCCCACCAGCCGTACGAGCTGTACTGCGCCATCGTGTCGACGAAGCCGTAGCCGGCGTCGAGCAGCCGCGGCGGGCACGTCGGAAGCAGGGTGAAGCCGATCAGGCCGAGCAGCGTGGAGAGCATCAGCCAGGTACGGGCCGCCCGGTAGTGCGCGGGGCGGCGGCGGAAGATCCAGATCAGCACGGCCGGTGTGACGAGATAGTGCAGCGAGGCGTACGCGAAGTCGGCGGGTATGCCGATGGCCGGCGTGCTGGTGAAGAGCCGGTTGAGCGGATGCTCGGCGTTGAGGAAGAGCGCCTTCTCTATTCGGAGGATCGCCAGACCGTGATCGACGGCCGTCGAGACGTCACCGCGCGCCAGCAACCGACCCGCCGAGTACGCCGCGTACACCACTGCCAGGAGCAGCAGTTCGGCCCACCAACGGGGCCGGTGGGCGGTGCGCGCACGGGCGGTCTGCGGCATCCGGAACGCTCTCCCTCATCTATTTACGCGGCCTTCCGCCGACGTTCAACCGTACGGTGTAGGCCGTCACGCGCAAGCGAGGGGTCCCCCTACGAACCCTCGTGCGCCAACGTAACCCCCGGGGGACCGACCGTCGGCTGTCCATGGGGACGCCGAGATCGTCCCGGAGGTTGCCCGCCGTTCAGGTACGGGATGATGGGACGGCACCTGTTGTGAACCTCAGGGAGAGCTTCCATGGCACCGCGCATCCTCCTCGCCCGGCACGGTCAGACGGCGTGGTCGCTGTCCGGCAGGCACACCGGCAGGACGGATGTCCCTCTGCTCGACGAGGGCAGGCGCGGCGCCAAGCTGCTCGGGGAGCGGCTGGACCGCGAGCCGTGGGCGGGCCTGCCCGACGCGGAGATCCGCACCAGTCCGCTGCTGCGCGCGAGCGACACCTGCGAACTCGCCGGGTTCGGCGGCCGGGCGCGGCCGTGGGACGCGTTGATGGAGTTCGACTACGGCGCGTACGAGGGCATGACCCCGGCCGAGATCCAGGCGGTGCGGCCGGGCTGGTTCATCTGGCGCGACGGCGTCCCCGACGGCGAGACCCTGGCCGGGGTCGCCGCGCGCGCCGACGAGGTCGTGGCGTGGGCGCGCTCGGCCGACCGTGACGTGCTGGTGTTCGCGCACGGCCACATCCTGCGCGCGATCGGCGCGCGGTGGCTGGGGGAGGACGTGTCCTTCGCGTCCCGGATCCGGCTGGCGCCGACGTCGCTGTCGGTCCTGGACTGGGCGTACGGGGCTCCGGCGATCGACATCTGGAACGACACGGGGCACCTCGCGGGCTGAGGCCCGAAGGCCCACCATCGCCGGACGGGCCCTCACCGTCCCCGGCTCGACGTCGACGCGTGGCGGTCCAGGAAGCCGCCCACCTCCGCCGTACGCCGCCTCGGCAGCAGCACCCGCACCATGCCCGCGAGCATGCCCTGGATACGGGACGACTGGACCTCGTCCATCAGGTCGAGCACCTGGTGCCCGGTCGCCGCGGCCTCGTCCAGGAGGCCCGCGCGCGCCAGGTCCGTGGCCAACTCCGCCCGGTAGAGCGCGAGATTGCGGGTGAAGTGCGGGTCCTGCAGGATCGTGGCCCGGTACGCGTGCCGGGCCGCCGTCGACCAGTCGCCCAGCGCCGCCCGGCACTGCGCCTCCAGCGCCTCCAGCTCGGGCTCGCCGAAGAAGGACATCCACTCGGGGTCGGTGTCCGACGTACCGCGCTCGAAGAGCGTGTGCGCCTGCCCGAGGGACTGCTCGCAGCCCGTACGGTCCCCGAGCCCGGCCCAGCCGCCCGCCTCGCGCAGCGCGAGGAGCGACAGCAGCCGCGGCGAGGCGAGGTCCCGTGCCGCGCGCCGGCCGGCCTGCGCCGCGCGTACCGCCTCGCGGTGTCTGCCCGCGTCCCGCGCCAGGAACGCCGTGTTGCAGAACGCGTGCGCCTCAAGTCCCGGGTCACCGGCGACCCGGGCGGTCGCCAGCGCCTCCGCGTAGTGCGAACGCGCGTCCTCGAACCGGCCCGAGTCGTGCGCCAGCCAGCCCACCGAGATCGCCAGTTCGCCCGCGCTCGCGTGCAGCCGGTCGGCCGTCGCGCCGTGGGAGACGGTGCCCGCGTCGAGGAGCGCGTACGCGGTGCGCAGCGGCTGCGCCGCCCGCCGGTACAGGCCGTCGGCGCCGTGCCGGTCGTCCAGCAGCCGGATCCGGCGTACCGCCTCCTCCAGGGCGCCCACCTCGGCCTCGCCCGCCCGCCGGGGGCCGGGCACGGCGGCGGTCGCGGGCGGGGCGCCGATGCCGACGCCGAGGCTGAGAGAGACGGACGCCATCGACGCCGTGCCGTTGGTCATGAATGCGCGACGCCGCACGTCGCTCTCCTCGCTGATGTCACCGGTGTCGCTGTACATCGGGGTCGGGTTCGAGAGGGAGGCCGGCGCCGGGCGGGCGTCGGCCGTGGCTCCGGACGCCCGGCCGCGTACGCTCTCGCGGGCCGAGAAGCCCAGGTCGGCCAGGGTGAGGCCGGGGAACATATGGAGGAAGACGCGTTCGTACGCGTAGTTGGGACAGCGGATCTCGCCGGCCTCCACCCGACCGATATAACGTGCGTCGCACGCGACCTGTTCACCGATCTCCCGCGCGGACCTGCGTACGGCCGCCGCGAACTCGCCCGGTGAGCGAGGGCCGCGCAGCCGGCGGAAGGTGTGATTGGGAACCGCCCGGGTCGACACCATGGCCGAGACCTCTCTTGGAACACCTTGGTCGTGCGTACCGGTTCAGCCGGCGACCGGGTCCGGTGCTCCGGCGTTCCGGCGTCCAAGAACGTACCTGTTGTAACGAGTTGCTTACACAGGGTTTGGCTACAAACCGGATATCTCACCCACGATCTGCCATGAACTGCCATCCTTTGCGGCGGACTCCTGCCGTAGCTGTTGACGCCGTGGCGCGTTGAACCATGTGGAGACGCGCCATGTGTTTCCTCGGCGAGGAGGGTTCCCTTGTTGGAGTTGGAGGTCGGTATGAAGACCAGTGACAGCTCATGGACGACTGCTCAGCACAAGCCCACGGCCGAGGCGAGCGAGTTGCCGCCCGGCGACGCTTCCGACGGGGACCACGGCGTGCCGTGCGATCTGGTGACCGTGCCGGCCCGCCAGGGGCTGGAGGCCGTCGACATCCTGCGCCGCGGCGCGGGCGAGGCTCCGGGGGTGGGGCCCGTGCTCCTCGACGTCAACTGCGACAACCTCGGGTTCCTGGTGCCGCCCGGCACGGCGGCGGGCTGGGACATGCCCGGCAGCGCGTGTACGGAGACGGCCGGCCGGGGGCTGCGTGTCCCGGCCGAGCCGCCCGTCACCGGTGGCGCCTGGCTGCTGCCGCCCGACGCCGACACCGGGGAGGTCACGGACCCGGCGGTGCTGCGGGAGGCGCTCGGCGAGGCGGCCCGGCTGATCGAGGCGGCGGACGGCCACCGGTAGCGCGTGCAGGTGGGAGCGTGCCGGTGCGAGCGGGCCGGTGAGCAAGTGCCGATGAGAGCGTGCCGCTGAGCGCCGCCGGGCGATAATGGACCGGTGGCGAAGAATCCGGCGGCGAAGAACAGGCGACGTGGACGAGGTGCCCCCGGGCCCGAGACCGTCACCGAGCCGGTCGACGGCGGACTCGCCGAGCTGGTGCCCGACCGTGAGCGCTCCCGCGCCTGGACGCTGCTGATCGACGGCGCCCCGCAGTCGCACGTCGACCTCGCCGAGCCGACCCATCTCTCCTTCGCCTACCAGCGCAGACTCGGTCATATCGCGGACCTGGTCGCACCCGCCAACCAGCCGCTGCACGTGGTGCACCTCGGCGGTGGCGCCTTCACCCTCGCCCGCTACGTCGCGGCGACCCGCCCCCGGTCCACCCAGCAGATCGTGGAGCTGGACGCACCGCTGGTCCAACTCGTGCGCAGGGAACTGCCGCTGGACCCGGCCGCCCGGATCCGGGTCCGCTCCACCGACGCGCGGGCCGGACTCGCCAAGGTGCCCGACGACTGGGCGGACCTGGTGATCACGGACGTCTTCGACGGAGCCCGTACCCCGGCGCATCTCACCAGCGCCGAATTCCTCGCCGACGTACGGCGCGTGCTGCGCCCCGGCGGCGCCTACGCGGCCAACCTCGCCGACGGGCCGCCACTCGCGCATGTGCGGTCCCAGATCGCCACGGCCGCCACCGTCTTCCCGGAGCTGGCGCTCGCCGCCGACCCCGCCGTACTGCGCGGCCGGCGCTTCGGCAACGCCGTACTCCTCGCGTCCGACCGGGAGTTGCCGGTCGCCGAGCTGACGCGCCGGGTCGCGGGCGATCCGCATCCGGGGCGGGTGGAATACGGGCGGTCGCTCACGGACTTCACCGGCGGCGCGGCGCCCGTCACCGACGCGAACGCCAAGCCGTCACCCGTACCGCCCGCCGGCTCCTTCGACTGAACACCCGCGCAACACCCGCGCAACACCCGTGCACGGTAAGGGACTTATCGCTCGTCGACCTGTACCCGCGGCGCCGAGTCGTGCCATGTGCAGAAGACCGAGATCTCCCGGTCGCCCTGTGTGAACGTCACCCGGATCCAGAAGTCCTGCTTCCACACCTGCATCTGCCAGCCGGCCTCCGGCGTCGCCGAGACCAACTCGGCCGAGTGGGTGCCGAGATCGAAGACGACCCGCCCGCCGTCGACCGGATAGCTCCGCACATCGCCGTTCGCGGCCGAGTCGGCGCCCGCGTCCGGCGGTGGGTCCTTCTCCGAGGGCTTCGCGGGCGGGGTCGCCGAGGGCTTGTCGTCGGAGGTCCTGGACGGCTCCGGGGACGCGGTGGCCGACGGCGAGGGTGAGGGCGGCGGGCTCGGCGGGCGGTGTGTCGAGGACGACTGCGGCCGCGCGCGCTGCGTCGTCGCGTTGTCCCCGGTGATCGGAAGTGCCCGCGGCCTGTCGTACACCGTGCCCACCACGACCGTGTGCACGCCCCACCACGACAGCGTGACCGCCGCCCCGGTCGCGAGCGTCCACGCCATGGCATGTACGAGTCCTCTGCGCATCGGGGCCATACTGCACCACCCGCCCCGCGCCTGTCCCCGGATGGCGTACGGTGCCGCCCATGCCAAGTGTGCTCGTGGTCGAGGACGACCAGTTCGTACGCTCCGCCCTCATCAGGCACTTGACCGACGCGTCGCACACCGTACGCAGCGTCGGTACCGCCCTGGAGGCGCTGCGCGAGGTCGCCCATTTCCGTTTCGACGTGGTCATCCTCGACCTCGGACTGCCCGATCTCGACGGGTCCGAGGCGCTGAAGATGCTGCGCGGGATCACCGACGTACCGGTGATCATCGCCACGGCGCGGGACGACGAGGCGGAGATCGTACGGCTGTTGAACGACGGCGCCGACGACTACCTCACCAAACCGTTCTCGGTGGAACACCTGTCGGCCCGGATGGCCGCCGTGCTGCGCCGCTCGCGCGCCACCGCCGACGACCCGCCCTCACGCGTCATCCGCGTCGGCGGCCTCGCCATCGACCCGTTGCGCCGCCAGGTCGAACTCGACGGCGCGCGACTGGATCTGACGCGGCGTGAGTTCGACCTCCTCGCCTTCCTCGCCGGACGGCCCGGTGTGGTCGTCGCGCGCAAGGAACTCCTGGCCGAGGTGTGGCAGCAGTCGTACGGCGACGACCAGACCATTGACGTCCATCTGTCCTGGCTGCGAAGGAAGTTGGGCGAGACGGCGGCCCGGCCCCGCTATCTGCACACCCTTCGCGGCGTCGGCGTGAAGCTGGAGCCCCCGGCCCCCCGGGCACCGTCGTCCGGCCCCGGCGCGTACGAACCACTGTCATGAGATGGGCGCTGGTCAGGGTCTCGCTGGCGGTGACCGCGATGGTCGTGCTCGCCTTCGCCGTCCCGCTCGGGCTCGTCATCAAGGAGATGGCCAAGGACCGCGCCTTCTCCAACGCCGAACGGCAGGCGGCGACCCTCGGCCCCGTGCTCTCCATCGCCCAGGGCCGCGAACAGCTGGAGTGGGCCGTCGAGTCCAGCCCCATCGGCGACACGGGACAGCTGGCCGTCCATGTGCCGGCCTCCGGCGAGCCGGGCAGCGTGCCCATGGAGATCGGCACCCGCCGGGCCGCCCAGCAGGACCTGCGCGCCACCGAGGAGCTGGGCAGGGCCTCCATAGCCGAGGTCAGCGGCGGGTCCTCGTTGCTCCAGCCGATCGCGATCTCCACCGGGAAGATCGCCATCATCGAGGTGTTCGTCCCCGAGGACGAGGTCTCCAACGGCGTCGCCACCGCCTGGATGGTCCTCGCGGGCGTGGGCATCGCGCTGATCGTGGGCTCGGTCGCCGTGGCCGACCGCCTCGGCGTACGGATGGTCCAGCCCGCCCAGCAACTGGCCGGCGCCGCCCATGACCTCGGCGAGGGCCGGCTCGGCGCCCGGGTCCCGGAGAAGGGCCCCACGGAGCTGCGGTCCGCCGCGATCGCCTTCAACTCGATGGCCGACCAGGTGGTCCAACTCCTCGCCAACGAACGGGAACTGGCCGCCGACCTCTCGCACCGCCTGCGCACCCCGCTCACCGTGCTGCGCCTCAACGCCGCGTCACTGGGCGAAGGTCCGGCCGCCGAGCAGACGCGGGCGGCCGTCGCGCAGCTGGAGCGCGAGGTCGACACCATCATCCGTACGGCCCGCAAGGCCAAGCCGCAGACCCGCGCGACGACACCCGGCGTGGGGTGCGATGTCTCCGAAGTCATCCGGGAGCGGATGGACTTCTGGTCGGCGCTGGCCGAGGACGAGGGCCGGACGGTCCGGCTGGCCGGGGTCGGCCGACCGGTGCGCATCCCGGTCGCCAGACCCGAACTGGCCGCCGCGCTGGACGCGTTGCTCGGCAACGTCTTCCGGCACACCCCGGAGGGCACCGCCTTCGCCGTCGACGTCCACCACGCCGACGGCGCCGTGATCGTCCTCGTCTCGGACGCGGGCCCCGGGATCGCGGACCCCGAGGCGGCCCTCGTCCGCGGCAACAGCGGTGCCGGCGAGGGCTCGACGGGGCTCGGACTCGACATCGTGCGCAGGGTCGCGGAGTCGACCGGCGGAGACGTACGCATCGGGCGCTCCATGCTCGGCGGCACGGAGGTACGGATCTGGATCGGGCTCGGCGGACGGGGCGCCACGCGGTCCACGGGGGAGCGCCGGGGGCACCGGCTGCGGCGGCGGGGGAACGGCCTGAGGCCGGCCGATCATTAATCCGCTCCCAATGGTTCCTTAAGGGGGCCTCAAGAACGGCAACACCCGCCCGCTATCGGTGACTTGTCCGGATCGGGGCGGCTAGCGTGCTGAGGCGAGAGCGCACCAACCGCGCGGCTGCCGTCCCCCCACCGGTCGCCACCCCGCCGCGTCCCGGCCGGCCGACCAACCCCCCACCCGGCCGGGACGCGCCCCAGACACGTCCTACGCGGGCGGGTCCGGCAGGACGCCCGTCTCCGTCAGGCGCGCGTACCAGCGGGCGCTGGACTTCGGCGTACGCGACTGCGTCTCGTAGTCGACGTGCACCGCGCCGAAGCGCTTCCCGTAGCCCCGCTCCCACTCGAAGTTGTCCAGCAGCGACCAGAGGAAGTAGCCACGTACATCCGCCCCGTCGGCCATCGCGCGGTGCGCCGCCGACAGATGCCCGTGCAGGAAGCGGATCCGGTCCGGGTCGTGCACGACGCCCTCCGCGTCCGGCTTGTCGTCGTACGCCGCGCCGTTCTCGGTGATCACCAGCGGCACGTCGGGCGCCTCGCGGGTGTAGCGCATCAGCACGTCGTACAGCCCGGTCGGATCGACCGACCAGCCCATCTCCGTGACCTCGCCCTGCGGCTGATGGAACGTCACGGACTCGGCGCCCGGCCAGGGGGACTTCTCGCCCGCGCCGTGCGCGTGCCCGTGGCTGTCACGGCGGGACGCGTCCGCGCCGGTGCCCGCCGCGGCCGACACCAGGTGCGGCGTGTAGTAGTTGATACCCAGCCAGTCCAGCGGCTGGTGGATCGTCGCCGTGTCGGCGGGCTTCACGAAGGACCAGTCGGTGATCCGCGCGGTGTCCTTGAACAGATCCTCGGGGTACGCGCCCGACAGCATCGGCCCGGTGAAGATCCGGTTCGCCAGCGCGTCGATACGGCGCTGGGCGTCCAGATCGTCCGGCGACTGCGAACGGGCCCGGATCGCCGCCGCGTTGTGGCAGACGGTCACCTGGGCGCGCCTGGGCAGCACCGTCCGCAGCGCCTGCGTGGCCAGCCCGTGGCCGAGGTTGAGATGGTGCGCGGCCCGCAGCGCCAGCACCGGATCCGTACGGCCGGGCGCGTGGACACCGGAGGCGTACCCCAGAAAGGCGCTGCACCAGGGCTCGTTGAGGGTCACCCACCGGTCGACGCGGTCGCCGAGCGCGTCGCCGAGGATCCGCGCGTACTCCGCGAACCTGAACGCCGTCTCGCGCACCGGCCAGCCGCCCGCCGTCTCCAGATCGTGCGGCAGGTCCCAGTGGTAGAGGGTGAGGACGGGCCGGATGCCGCGCTCCAGCAGGTCGTCGACGAGCTTGCGGTAGAAGTCGAGACCGCGCTGCACGGCCGGGCCCCGCCCGATGGGCTGGACGCGTGACCAGGAGACCGAGAAGCGGTACGCGTTCACCCCGAGGTCCGCCATGAGGCGCACGTCCTCGGCCCGGCGGTGGATGTGGTCGGCGGCGGTGTCACCGGTGTCGCCGTTCTCGACCTTGCCGGGCGTATGGCTGAAGGTGTCCCAGATCGACGGGGTACGGCCGATCTCCCGCGCGCCGCCCTCGATCTGGTAGGCGGCGGTGGCGGTGCCCCATATGAAGTCGGACGGAAAACTGAGGGACATGGGTGCGCTCCGGGTCGGGGAGTGGGCGGGTCGGTCGCGGGTCGGCGAACCGGGGGAAACGCGCGGTCAGCCCTTGACCGCACCTGTCATGATGCCACCGACGATGTGTCTGCCGAAGATCACGAAGGCCAGCAGGAGCGGGAGCGTGCCGAGCAGGGCACCGGCCATGATCACCGACTGGTCGGGAATGTAGCCGCGGCCGAGGCCCGTGAGCGCCACCTGCACGGTGGGGTTGCCGTTCTGGGTGAGCGCGATGATCGGCCAGAAGAAGTCGTTCCAGGCCAGCACGAAGGTCAGCATGCCCAGCACCGCCATCGCCGGCCGCGCCGCCGGGAAGACGACGTGCCACACGACCCGCCAACTGCTCGCGCCGTCCACCCGCGCCGCCTCGACCAGCTCGGTCGGCAGCGCCCGCACCAGATACTGCCGCATGAAGAACACCCCGAACGCGCTGACCAGCGTGGGCAGCACGACGGACTGCAGCCGGTCGGTCCAGGACAGCTCGGCGATCAGCATGTACAGCGGTACGACGCCGAGCTGCGGCGGCACCATCATCGTGCCGATCACCAGCAGCAGAAGCAGATTCTTGAACCGGAAGCGCAGCTTGGCGAAGGCGAAGCCCGCGAGCGTCGAGAACAGCACCGTCCCGGCGGCCACGGTGCCCGCCACCAGGACCGTGTTGAACAGCGCCGTACCCATGTTGGCGTCGGTCCAGGCGATCCGGAGATTGCGGACGAGATTGCCGCCGAACCAGAAGGGCGGGGGAGTCTGTGCCAGCCGGGTGGTGTTTCGGGACGCGGCGATCGCCGTCCAGACGAGGGGGAACAGCGAACCGGCGGCGAACAGGATCAGTACGGCGTAGGTGATCCGCCCCGCGTACCGGTGCCGCCCGGCGCCGCGCCGGGCCGTCGTCGTCGTTCCGCCGGACGTCATGAACTCCTCCGCAGCCGGCGGGCGACGAGCCAGTTCACCGCGCCGATGATCAGCAGGATCAGGAACATCGCCCAGGCGATCGCCGAGGCCCGGCCGAGATGCAGATTCACCCAGCCCTGCTCGTACAGATAGAGCCCCAGCGTCTGGAACTGGTGGTCGGAGCCACCCGTCGCACCCGCGCCGCCGTTGAACAGCAGCGGCTCACCGAACAACTGGGTCGCGCCGATCGTCGAGACGACACAGGTGAAGAGGATCGTGGGCCGCAGGGACGGGATCGTCACATGCAGGAACTGCTGGCGCCGCGAGGCCCCGTCGAGCGCCGCCGACTCGTACAGCTCGTCGGGGATCGACTGCATCGCCGCCAGATAGATCAGCGCGTTGTAGCCCGTCCACCGCCACACGACGATGGTGGAGACCGCCAGTTGGGACGTCCACGTGCCGTTCTGCCAGTCGACCGCGTCCAACCCGACCAGCCCCAGACCCCAGTTGATCATTCCGTGGTCGCGGCCGAAGAGCAGCACGAAGACCAGCGTGGCCGCGGCGACACTCGTGGCGTACGGCGTGAGGACGGCCACCCGGAAGAACATCGAGCCGCGCAGCCGGTAGTTGAGGAGATGCGCGATGCCCAGCGCGATCAGCAACTGCGGGACGGTCGAGAGCAGCCCGATGGTCACGGTGTTCCGGAGGGCGTTCCAGAAGAACTCGTCGCCGAGCAGCCGCGAGAAGTTGCGCAGGCCCACCCACTCCATGTCGTCGGGCGCGGTGAGTTCGACCCGGTGCAGCGAGGCCCAGCCGGTGTAGAGGAGCGGGAAGAGGCCGAAGACGGCGAAGAAGAGGAAGAAGGGCGCGACGAAGGCGTACGGGCTCCACCGTGTGTCCCTGCGGTGCCACCGGCCGCGCCGCTCCCGCTTCCGCTCTTCCCGCCGCCGGTCCGGCCGGCCGGCCGGCTCCGGAAGCGGCGCCGTGCCCTCCTCCCACCCGGAGGGCGCCACCGTGGTCGCGTCACCCGCCACGCCCGTCATGTCGCTCACTGGTCCAGCGCGTTGTCGATCGCCTTCACCGCGGCGTCCCAGCCCTGCTTCGACGACCGGCCCTTCTGGTCGACCTGCAACATGCCGACGTCCGCCAGGTTCTGGGCGATGATCAGGTCCTTCGGGCCCACGATCTGGACCGGCACGCCCTCCGCCGCACCCGCGAAGATCCGCCCCATGGGCGCGTCGCCGAAGTACGCGTGCCGCGCGCCGGAGACGGCCGGCAGGTCGTACGCGGCCTGGGCACTCGGGAAGCTGCCGCGCCGCTCGAACAGCTTCGCCTGCTGCGCGGGCGCGGTCAGCCAGGCCACGAGCCTGGCCGCCGCCGCCTTGTTCCGCCCGGCCGCCGGCACGGTCAGGAACGAGCCGCCCCAGTTGCTCGGCCGGGGCGCCGCCGCCACGTCCCACTTGCCCTTGCCCGCGGCGCCCGCCTTGTCCTGGATGTAGCCGAGCATCCACGCGGGACAGGAGACGGTGGCGAAGGTCGCGTTGGCGAAGCCCTGGTCCCACGCGGGCGTGAACTGCTGGAGTCTGCCGGTCAGTCCCTCGCGGGCGAACTCGGCGGCGGTGTCCCAGGCCTGCCGTACGGCCGGGTTGGTCTTGTAGACGACCTTGCCGTCCGCGTCGTAGAACCGCTTCTCGTTCCCGCCGGTGATCGCCGCCATCACCCCGGACGCCGAGTCGACGAAGACCGTCCCCTTGGGCGCCCGCGCCTTGAACCGCTTCCCCACCGCCAGATACTTCCGCCAGTCGCCCGCCCACAGCTTCCCGACGGCCGTACGGTCGGTCGGCAGCCCGGCCTTGGCGAAGAGGTCCCTGCGGTAGCAGATGCCCTGGGGCCCGATGTCCGTGCCGAGGCCGACGGTCTTCCCGTCGGCGGTGGTGGCCTGCGACCACTTCCAGGGCAGGAAGCTGTCCTTCCGTACGCCCTCGGTCCGGCCCAGGTCCACGAGCTTGCCGGCCTGGGTGGCGGTGATCTCGGCGATGTTGTTGACCTCGACGGCCTGGATGTCGGCGAGTCCGCTGCCGCTGCCGAGGTGGGTGAGGAGCTGCGGGTAGTAGTTCTCGTTCCGCTCGATGGACGTCTGCTTGATGACGACGCCCTTGTTGAGCTTCATGTACTCGTCGTACAGCCCGGCCTCCTTGAGACCGAAGGCCCCGAAGACCCCCACGGTGAGCGTGGTCCCGCCGTTGCCGTCACCGCCGTCACCGCCGCCGCTCGTGCCGCCTCCGCCTGTGCCGCCGCTGGTCGCGACGCCGACCGCGGGCTCGGCCGGGTCCTCGGCACATCCGGTGAGCGGCCCGGCCCCGAGCGCGGCGACGACCGCGAGGCCCACCAGCCGACGGGACGCACGGGAATGTGTGCGCATGACGTCCTTCCCTGGACGGACATGGGAGCGCTCCCATAGAACGGGTCGAGCGTCCCCGCTCACATGGGAGGTGTCAAGGGACCGGGCGGCGACACGACGAAGGGCCGGTCCGCTCGCGCGAACCGGCCCTTCATTCGTCAGGGTGAGTAACGGGACTTGAACCCGCGACATCCTGGACCACAACCAGGTGCTCTACCAGCTGAGCTATACCCACCATGCCCGGTCAATCCTGTGCCCGACCGGCCGAGAAAAAGTGTACAGGGTCCGCGAGGGTGCTCGCGCCCGAGTTATTCCGGGGACCGAGGGGCCCTGCGGCCCGTACACCTCACCGCGTACCCGTCACGGCGTATGTCACTGCGTGCGTCGCCGTGTACGTCACAGCACGTGCTTCGCCGCGATGGCCTTCGCCGTGTCCGAGTCCGGGCCCGGCTGCGGCACGAAGACCGCCTCGCGGTAGTAGCGCAGCTCCGCGATGGATTCGCGGATGTCCGCCAGCGCCCGGTGGTTGCCGCTCTTCTCCGGGCTGTTGAAGTAGGCGCGCGGGTACCAGCGGCGCGCCAGCTCCTTGACCGACGAGACGTCGACGATCCGGTAGTGGAGGTAGCCCTCCAGCTCCGGCATGTCCCGCAGCAGGAAGCCGCGGTCGGTGCCGACCGTGTTTCCGCACAGCGGCGCCTTCCCCGGCTCCTTGACCTGCTCGCGTACGTACTCCAGCACCCGCTGCTCGGCCTCGGCCAGGGTGGTGCCGCCGGCCAGCTCGTCGAGCAGGCCCGAGGCGGTGTGCATCTGCCGCACCACCTCGGGCATGGTCTCCAGCGCCGCGTCCGGGGGACGCACGACGATGTCGACCCCTTCGCCGAGCACGTTCAGCTCCGAGTCGGTGACCAGGGCGGCCACCTCGATGAGTGCGTCCTCCGTCAGCGAGAGCCCGGTCATCTCGCAGTCGATCCACACCATTCGATCGTTCATGCGCCTTACCCTACGGTGCGCTCCGCTGACCGGGCAGGCTCGGGCGGCCCTGACCGGAGGCGAACGCCTCCGAGTAGGACTTGACCGGCTCCGGCTCCGGCACCGACGACGAGGCCGACGCGGAACCGGACGGGGCGGCTGCCGCCGCTGTCCGCCGGAGCTGCGGGGAGGCCTGCGCCGGTACGTGGTCCACCGGCGCCGACGCGAGCTGGTCCCCGTGCGGACGGCGGGCCCGGTAGGCGGCCCGGTACGCGGCGGGGGACGAACCCAGCTGACGCCGGAAGTGCCCGCGCAGCGCCACCGGCGAGCGGAAGCCGCAGCGGCCGGCGACCTCGTCGACCGAGTAGTCGGAGGTCTCCAGCAGCCGCTGTGCCTGAAGCACGCGCTGCGTGATCAGCCACTGCAGCGGCGCGCTGCCGGTGAGCGAACGGAAGCGGCGGTCGAACGTCCTGCGGCTCATGTAGGCGCGGGCCGCCAGAGTCTCCACGTCGAATTGCTCGTGCAGATGCTCCAGCGCCCAGGCCACGACCTCGGCGAGCGGGTCGGAGCCGATTTCCTCTGGTAAAGACCTGTCCAGATAGCGCTCCTGACCGCCACTGCGCCGCGGCGGGACGACGAGCCTGCGCGCCAGTGCCCCGGCGGCCTCCGTCCCGTGATCCGTACGCACTATGTGCAGACACAGATCGATTCCGGCCGCCGTCCCCGCGGAGGTGAGCACATCGCCGTCGTCGACGAACAGCTCACGCGGATCCACATGGACGGACGGATACCGCTTGGCCAGCGTCGGCGCGTACATCCAGTGCGTGGTCGCCGGTCGGCCGTCCAGCAGGCCGGCCGCGGCGAGCACGAACGCGCCGGTGCACAGTCCGACGATCCGGGCGCCTTCCTCGTGCGCTCTGCGCAGCGCGTCGAGCGCCTCCGGCGGCGGCGGCGAGGTGATCGACCGCCAGGCGGGAACCACCACCGTGCCCGCTCTGCCGATCGCCTCCAGGCCGTACGGCGTGGTGAGTTCGAGCCCGCCGGTCGTGCGGAGCGGGCCTTCCTCCCCACCGCACACGAGCAGCCGGTATCGCGGAACCCCGGCATCCTGGCGGTCGATGCCGAACACAGAGAGCGGAATGGAGCTCTCGAAGATGGGCCCACCACTGAACAGCAGCACAGCGACGACTTCCCGGCGGCGACGGCCGGAAAGCTTCCGTGCTGACTCCGGTGCGGCAATGGAGTCCTGGCTCATGGCGCTAAGCCCCCCTCGGTGTTCGCGTCTCCCCGTTCGTGTCGGGTCTTTCGCTCCTGCACGATTCCCCTCGGTTTTGCACGGGACCCCACTCTTCGCTACTCATGATCGAATCTACTGCGTCCCGTGGTGCCGGCGTGACAAGTTCTCCATCCGGCGCTATGTCGACAAGGCAACTTGGCGCGAAGCATTCGATCACGAAGCGTTCCACCCGCACGGCCCACAGGGAAGTGCGCCTCGCGCGCATGGCCCGTCCCCGTAGGCTCTTCGCGGCCGGAAAGAGGCTCTCTGCCCTGGTGGCAAGGGGGTTGGCAGGCCATTTCGCCAAGGATGGGCCTCAGGGGTGAAGTTGGCTGAAAACTTACGGGTGCGCGGGCCCGGAAGCGTCAGTCTCCCGGCGTGCCCCTGCCACGCGTCCGCGCGCCCCGATGCGCCCCCTGGGGCCTGGTGTTACCCGCCGTACGTTGGGCACGGAGGGACTGCTCCGAGCGGCGCAGCAGGAGCCGGCAGACCGCCGTCACGGCGAGAAGTCCGAGCGCGGGCACGGCCGCCCCGCCGACGGAAGTGCCGAAAACGACAAGCACCACCGGCACGAGCACACAGCTGAACGCGGCCCAGCGAACCACATCGCTCGCGGACTCGGCGGACGCCGCGGACGCGCCCGATGTGGCCGACGCGGACTCCGGCCCCGAGGGGGAGGCGTGGTGGTGCGGTCGTACGGACACGTGAGCTCCCTGGTGACGGGGGTGGCTGTGGTGACTGGAGTGACTGCGTCGACGACGGGGGACCCATGATCAACGAGGCGTCCGGCCGTCCGGTCACTTACCACCCCCCGGGTGGCCGCCCTCCCGGGTCCCCGGTCACATCCCGCGTCGGGTCCCTGTGTACCTGCCATCCGGCGTTGCGATCCCTGACGGGCTCGGGCATGCTCCCGTGGGACGCCGCGACCGCGGCGGCGGTCCCTGGGCGAAAAAGAGGAGTGTCGCCGTACCCTTGGGGGTAAGGGGTTGGGAAGATGATTCCCAGACACAGCTCCGTTGCCCCGTCAATTGTTGCTCCTTCACACAAGGACCTTCCTCGCCGAGACATCGATGGCCGGTCACGAAATCCCCGAACCCGCTGACCGCGAGCAGTTGACCGACCCCGCGTCGGACCTGCAAGCGGCCGAAGAGACGCGCCACTCCTGTGATCCCGCCTTCCGGCACGGAGTGGTCGTCGGCTTCGACGGCTCGACATCGAGCGAGCGCGCGCTGGCGTACGCCATCGGCATGGCCCGCAGGCTGGGCTCCGCCCTGATCATCGTGCATGTGGCCAACCGGCTGCCCACCACCGTCTGGGCGGGCTGCGAGCCGCCGGTCTTCGTGGACGTGCCGGACCACCGCACCGAAGTGCTCGGCCTCGAACTCGCCTGCGCCGACTACCTCGCCGAGGTGCCGTGGATCCTCGTCGAGCGCGGCGGCGACATCTGCCACGAACTCGAAGAGGTCGGCCAGGAGTACTCGGCCGACGCGATCGTCGTCGGCTCCACGCACGGCATCGTCGGTCGCATCTTCGGCACGGTGGCGGGGCGGCTGGCACGACGGGCCAGGCGGCCCGTCGTGGTCATCCCGTAGCCGCACGTCCTCGACGTCGGCCCTACTCCACCGTCACGGACTTCGCGAGGTTACGCGGCTTGTCGATGTCCCGGCCCAGCGCCAACGCCGTGTGATAGGCGAGCAGTTGAAGCGGAATCCCCATCAGGATCGGGTCCAGCTCCGTCTCGTTCTTCGGCACCACGATCGTCTGGTCGGCCTTCGGCTGCTCCTGGTGCGCGACCGCCAGGATCCGGCCGCTGCGCGCCTTGATCTCCTCCAGCGCCGCGCGGTTCTTCTCCAGCAGATCGTCGTCCGGCACGATCGCCACCGTCGGCAGCGCCGGCTCGATGAGCGCGAGGGGGCCGTGCTTCAACTCCGAGGCCGGGTAGGCCTCGGCGTGGATGTACGAGATCTCCTTGAGCTTCAACGAGGCCTCAAGTGCCACCGGATAGCCGCGTACCCGGCCGATGAACATCATCGACTTCGCGTCCGCGTACTCCTCCGCCACCTTCTTGATCTCCGCCTCGGACTCCAGGATCTCCTCGATCTGCGCGGGCAGCCTGCGCAGCCCCGCGATGATCCGCTTGCCGTCGGCGACCGACAGATCGCGGATCCGGCCCAGGTGCAGCGCCAGCAGCGCGAAGGAGACCACGGTGTTGGTGAAGCACTTGGTGGAGACGACGCAGACCTCGGGGCCCGCGTGCACGTACACGCCGCCGTCGGTCTCGCGGGCGATCGCCGAGCCGACGACGTTGACCACGCCGAGCACCCGGGCGCCCTTGCGCTTGAGTTCCTGCACGGCGGCCAGGACGTCGTACGTCTCGCCCGACTGCGACACGGCGATGTAGAGCGTGTCGGGGTCCACGACCGGGTTGCGGTAACGGAATTCGGACGCGGGCTCGGCGTCCGCCGGGATCCGCGCCAGCGACTCGATCAGCCCGGCGCCGATGAGACCCGCGTGGTACGAGGTCCCGCAGCCGAGGATCTTGATGCGCCGCACCCCGCGCGCCTCGCGCGCGTCCAGATTCAGGCCGCCCAGGTGCACGGTCGAGAACCGGTCGTCGATCCGGCCGCGCAGCACCCGGTCCACGGCCTCGGGCTGCTCGGAGATCTCCTTGTGCATGTACGTGTCGTGGCCGCCCATGTCGTACGACTCGGCCTCCCACTCCACGGTGGTCGGCGTGGCCGAGGTGCGCGAGCCCTCGGTGGTGTACGTACGGAAGTCGTCGGCCTTGATGGTGGCCATCTCGCCGTCGTCGAGCGTGACGACCTGGCGGGTGTGCGAGACCAGCGCGGCGACGTCGGACGCGACGAACATCTCCTTCTCGCCGATGCCGAGGACGACGGGCGAGCCGTTGCGGGCGACGACGATACGGTCCGCGAAGTCGGCGTGCAGGACGGCGATGCCGTACGTGCCCTCCACCAGCTTCAGCGACTGGCGGACCTTCTCCTCCAGCGTGTCGGCCTGGGAGCGCGCGATGAGATGGGTGAGGACCTCGGTGTCGGTCTCGGAGAGGAAGACGACACCGTCGGCCTCCAGCTTCACGCGCAGCTCGGTGGCGTTGTCGATGATCCCGTTGTGGACGAGGGCGACCTTGTTCTCGGGGTCGAGGTGCGGGTGCGCGTTCTCGTCGCTCGGGGCGCCGTGGGTGGCCCAGCGGGTGTGCGCGATGCCGGTGGTGCCCGCGAAGCGCTTGGGGACGCGGGACTCCAGCTCGCGGACGCGGCCCTTGGCCTTGACCATCTTCAGGGCCGCGGGCCTGCCCGCCGTCGCCTTGCCGGTGATGACCAGGCCGGCGGAGTCGTAACCCCGGTACTCCAGCCGCTGCAGGCCCTCAAGCAGCAGTGGAGCGACGTCGCGCCTTCCGATGTAACCGACGATCCCGCACATATCAGTCTCTGCCCCTCCGTCGATGTTCCGTGGTGATGCGGTGCTCGGTTCAGCCGGTTCAGCCGGTTCGGCCGGTTCGGTCGGCTCAGCCGTAGACGATGCGCCGGAGCTGTCTGAGGGACAGCTCCGGCGGTGCCACCGCGCGGTGCGGCAGTTCGGCCGCGATCCGCTCGAAGATCTCCGGGTTCGTGGCGCCGCCGGCCTGTAGCTCGCGGTGTCTGCGCCGGACGAATTCCTCGGTGGTCTCGTCGAAGTACGCCAGAACGTCCAGGATCACCCGGGCCGCCTCGCCGCGCGGGAGCGCGGTGCTGCGGACCAGATGGTCGACGAGGTCGTCGTGGGACGAGGGTGAACGGCGTTCGAGCACCCGTAGATACTGCGGGCGCGCGGGGCTCTTTGCAAGAATCCTGCCCGATTCCGGGCAGGACTGTCCATGATCTCTTGTGTGGTGCTGGGTAGGGGCGCTCTCGGAGCCGTATTTGGAGCCGTATTCAGAGAGGCTTCAGAGGCGCTTCAGTACTGCCTGCTTGGCGGTCGTGAACTCCTCCGCCGTCAGGATCCCGGCCTGGTGCAGCTCGCCCAGCTCACGCAGCCTGCGCAGCAGCGCGTCATGGTCGTCGCCACTCGCGGGGGCGGGCACGGGGACGGCGTCGGCCGGCTCGGGTGTCTTGGCGAGGAGGGCGGGCGCGTGGGCGTCCGCGTTCGGGTGCGGCAGCCGGGCGACCACGGCGGCGGCCACCAGCGCCATCAGCGGGTCCTTGCGGAAGCCGTACAGCTCCACGGCGTGCGGGTCGTACTTCGGGGCCGGGGAATTGCCCCGGCCGACCCGGAAGCGCAGGAAGCCGTTCTCCATGCCGGCGCTCGGCCGCCACTCCACGGCCTCCACGTCGCCGAGCGAGAGGGTGGTGGTGCCTTGAGAGGACTTGGACTCCTCGGTCTTCCAGTTCCACTCCAGCCGGATCTCCTCGCCGTCGAAGGTGGCCGTCCCGTCACCCGCGCTCATCGTGATCGGCAGGGACGGACCGGGCAGCAGATAGTGCTCGGTGGGACCCGAGTCGACCTCGTCGAGCAGCAGGGAGTTGCGCACCTCGTCGACGAAGTACTCGGCGACGCCCGCGCGGTCGTTCTCCACGGTCAGTTGGTACGGATCGGAGCCGTCGTCCAGCTTGCCCCCGGCGACCCTCGTGAGCGGGTCGGCGCCGTCGCGCAGCCGCAGCCTGAGCCGCCCGGACTTACGGCCCTGCTCGAAGGTGACCCCCGCCAACGCCCGCAGCGGCACGGCGACTTCGCCGAGTGACTTGCGCAGCAGACTCACCCGCTTGTCGCTGCCGGGCACTATGCGCACCGTGTCGCCGTCGAAGGTCCAGGTGCCGTCCCTCTGGATGATTTCCGCCATGAGCCGATTCTTCCATCGAGGTGCCGGAGCAGGTGCCGAGAAGGCGCCGAAGAAGGCGCCGAAGAAGGTGTCGAAGAAGTGCCGAAGAAGGTGTCCAAGAAATGGTCTACACCTTGACCACGGATGGGGCTCGGGGTTCCGATGGGAAGGTTCGGTCGCTACGCACCACAGTCGTGGATCCACAGTCGTGAACTCCGTCGAAGGGGCAAGCCTGTGAGACAGCACGGAACACCCCCCACATCCTCCACACCCCCCACGTCCCCGTCACCCTCCCGACTCGCTTCCCGCCGCCTGTCTTCCCGCCGCCTCTCCGGACCGCTGCTCGTCGCCGTGGCCCTGTTCTCGTGCGTGGCCGCCTCCGGGGCCGTCGCGGCTCCCGGGCCCGGCGCGGCGACGGCCGGAGCCGGCTCGACCACCAGGCCGCTCGGCGACGTCATCCCCGTGCCCGCCTCGGTGCGGCCGGGCGGCACGCCGTACTCCATCACCGCCTCGACCCGGATCCGGGTCGACGACGACTCCCGCGAGGCACGGCGCGTCGGTACCTATCTGGCGGGGCTGCTGCGGCCCGCCACCGGCTACGACCTGCGGATCACCGACGACGACCGGAACCGGGGGCGCGGCGACGACGGGATCCGGCTGCGGCTGACGTCCGGCGACCGGGACCGCGCGCTCGGCGACGAGGGCTACCGTCTGGAGTCGGACCGTGACGGGGTCACCCTCACGGCCCGCAAGCCCGCCGGACTCTTCCACGCCGTCCAGACCCTGCGGCAGCTCCTCCCGGCCGCCGTGGAGCGCGACAGCCGGCAGCGCGGCCCCTGGAAGGTCGCAGGCGGCACCATCACCGACAAGCCGCGCTACGCGTACCGGGGCGCGATGCTCGACGTCTCACGGCACTTCTTCGGTGTCGACCAAGTCAAGCGCTACATCGACCAGTTGGCCCTCTACAAGATCAACACGCTGCATCTGCACCTCTCCGACGACCAGGGCTGGCGCATCGCGATCGACTCCTGGCCGCGCCTCGCCACGTACGGCGGCTCGACCCAGGTCGGCGGCGGCCCCGGCGGGTACTACACCAAGGCCCAGTACCGCGAGTTGGTGCGGTACGCGGCGTCCCGCCATCTCGAAGTCGTCCCGGAGATCGACATGCCGGGCCATACGAACGCGGCTCTCGCCTCGTACGCCGAGCTGAACTGCGACGGCGTCGCGCCGCCGCTCTACACCGGCACGGCCGTCGGCTTCAGCTCGCTGTGCGCGCCGAAGGAGGTCACGTACGACTTCGTGGACGACGTGGTGCGTGAGCTGGCCGCGCTGACCCCCGGCAGATATCTGCACATCGGCGGCGACGAGGCGCACTCCACCAGCCATGCGGACTATGTGGAGTTCATGCGGCGGACGCAGGCGGTGGTGGCCAAGTACGGGAAGAAGGTGATGGGTTGGCACCAGCTGACCGGCGCCGACCCGGTGAAGGGGGCGGTCGCGCAGTACTGGGGTTACGACGCCACGGGCGCCGCCGAGCGCGCGCAGGTCGCCGAGGCGACGAAGGCCGGCACGAAGCTGGTGCTGTCGCCTGCCGACCGGGTCTACCTCGACATGAAGTACGACCGGAACACCGACCTGGGCCAGAGCTGGGCCGGTCTGGTGGAGGTGGACCGCTCGTACGACTGGGACCCGGCGGCCTATCTCGCCGACGCGGGGGTCGACCCGGGCGCGGTGCTGGGCGTCGAGGCGCCGCTCTGGTCGGAGACCCTGGTGACCAGCGACAACATCGAGAGGATGGCGTTCCCGAGGCTGCCGGGTGTCGCGGAGATCGGCTGGTCCCCGCAGTCGGCGCGGGACTGGGACACGTACAAGAAGCGGCTGGCGGCCCAGGGGCCGCGGCTGACGGCTCTGGGGATCGACTACTACCGCTCGCCGGTGGTGCCGTGGCCCGCGGAGTGAGCCCGGGTCACCGCTGATCAGACGGGCGCCCGTGCCGTACCACGCGCGAGCACGGGCGCCCGCCGGGTCGCTCGACGGCCCTCGGTAGGGTGCCGCTCATGTCTGTGAGGCGGCGGCCGTCAGGGTGGCACTGGCGAAGATCCTGCAGGAACAGGGGATCGAGCGCGAGACAACTCTCCGGAAGTTCCGGGAGCCGCTGTCGGTCAAGGTGACAACGGGCAAGTGGCCGTTGAGCGTGCGGAAGTTCGGCGCGTGGAGCACGGCGTTCGAGCGCGATGTGACGGAGGCGGTACGGGGCGCGGCGCCGACGGCCGCGGTGGGTCTGGAGTGGGGGTATCCGGACGAAAACTAGGGCCGGTTGGGCCGGGTGGGCGGTAACGGGGCTGTGGCGCTGGGCGGTTGGGGCGGGTGGTTGAGTACGGGTACTCACGCCGTCGGTCCGCGCTCCCGGCGACCATGAGAGACATCGCACGCCATCGCACGCCATCCACCCCGGAGGCCCCTCATGCTCAGCCGTACAGCCGCCGCACTGGTGCCGTTCTTCGGACGGCTCACGGTCACGCTGGACGGGGACGCCGAGTTGGCGCCCGGGAGCATCGTCGCCGCGAACCACACGTCGCTCAGCGACCCGGCGATCGTGCTCGCCGCGCTGCGCCGGCAGGGCGTCGAACCGGTCATGATGGCGGCGGCGGGACTGTGGCGCGTACCGATCCTGGGGCGGGCGCTCGCCCGTGGCGGGCACGTCCCCGTCCGCCGTGCCGACCCACGGGCCGCCGGCTGCCTCGAAGACGCCGCCGCCGCGCTCGCCCGGGGCCGGATCGTCCTCATCTACGGCGAGGGCGGCATCCCGGACGGTGCCCTCGCCACCGAGACGCCTCCCCGCCCGTTCCGCAGCGGCCTGGCCCGCCTCGCCGCCGCCACCGGCGCCCCGGTCGTCCCGCTCGGACAGACCGGCGCCCGGCGCGTGATGTCGGGCAGTGGACCGAGGCAGCTCGCGGTCCTGGCCACCGCGCCGCTGCGCCGCCCGGACCTGCGGGTGCACATCGGCGCCCCGGTGCGGCTGACGGGCGATCTGCCGACCGCCACGACGCAGGCCCACGCCGCGGTCACCGCGGCGTGGCTGACCGCGGCCGGCCGGTCCGTGGCGCCCCCGCCCCCGGTCGCGGCGGGGGCGGCGACCGTCTGAGGGGCTCGGTCACGGCGCCTTCGCCGCTTCCTCCCGCAACTGCTCCTCGCTCAGCCCCCGCCGCCAGTAGCCGACGAACGTGACGTGCCCGCGGTCCAGTCGGCGCTCCCGTACGAGATGGCGGCGCAGCTCCCGCACCGTCCCGGCCTCGCCCGCGAGCCACGCGTACGGCGCGGTGCCGGGCAGCTCGGCGGCGCGTACCGCCTCCACGGCCGAGAGGGCGCCCTCGTCGGCCGCCAGCCAGTGGACGGTGGCGTCGGCCGCCGTCGGCAGCTCCGTACGGTCGGCGGCGTACGGCACGCTGAGCCACACCCGCGCCCTTGTCCCGGCGGGCAGCCACTCCAGGATGGCGGCGGCCGCGGGCAGGGACGTCTCGTCGGCCCAGATCAGTACGGAGTCGGTGCCGGCCGGGGGCCGGAAGCGGACCGCCGTGTTGTCCGCGACGGCAGGCCCGAGGACGAGCACGCGGTCGCCGGGCACCGCGCCGCCCGCCCAGCGGCAGGCCGGCCCGCCGTCCGGGTGCAGGGCGAAGTCGATGTCCAACTCCGCCGGGTCGTGGCGCTGTTCGCGCACCGTGTACGAGCGCATCACGGCCCGTACGTCCTCCGGCAGCGCGCGCCAGGCCGCCCACCAGCCGTCGCCCTGCTCGACGGGGACGACGGGCGCCGACTGCCCCGGCAGGGGCAGGAACAGGGACAGGCTCTGGTCGCGCCCGCCGGCGGCGAAGTCGGTGAGGCCACTGTTGCGCTGGGTGTCGCCGGACCGGGTGTCGCCGCCGAACGTGACGCGGACCAGCGACGGCCCGAGCCGCCGTGTCCGTACGACCTGAAGCGCGAAGAACCTGAACGGAGCCGTCGCGGTCGTCATGGGTCAGGCGACCTTCCGGGCCTTCTCGATCGCCGCGGCGAGATCTTCGAGGATCGGCGCGCACTTGTCGTACGAGTAGATGGGCTCCGTGACACGGGGGACGACCTGGCCCGCCTCGACGGCGGGCAGCCTCGCCCAAGTCGGCTTCGAGGAGAGCGCGTTGGGCTGGAGGGCGGAGGAACGGTTGTCCATCATGATGATGTCGGCCGGGTACTTGTCGATGTTCTCCCAGCTCAACTCCTCGAAGAAGCCCTGCGCGTTCACCTTCGGCTCGACGAACCTCACGCCGAGTTCCTGGAAGTAGAGGGTGTCGGCGGACATCTTGGCGAGCGAGACGTAGAACAGGTCCTGGCTGGCCGAGCCGACCAGCACCCTGATGTCCGGCTTGGACTTCGCCGCCGCCCGCAGCCGGCCCGCCGCCTTCTCGAACCTGGCCTTGGCGGCGGTGACCTTCGCGGCCTTCAGATCCGCGCCCAGGGACTCGGCGAGGTCCGCGTGGCGCTGGACCGCCTTGGGGACGGTGGTCTCCGCCGCCAGGAGCGCCACGCTGGGGGCCAGCTTGAGGATCTTGTCCTTGGACTGCTCGGGGACGTACCAGAGTTCGCCCTCGACCCACTGCGCGGTGACCAGCAGGTCCGGGGCGAGCGCCGCGTACTTCTCGACGTTGAACTCGCCCCAGACGTTGCCGAGTATCTCGACCTTCGTGACGTCGAGGTCCCCCGCCTGGATGTCCGGCTTGCCGTCCTTGGTGGTGGTCGGCCCGAAGACGCCCTTGACCTCGATCCCGTAGTCGTGGAGCGCGGCGGCGGTGCCGGTGAAGGCGACGATGCTCTTCGGGGCGCTGTCGGCCTTCGCCGTCTCACCGCGGTCGTCCTTGAAGGACCAGGGCCCCGCCTTCGCGTCGCCGCCCGCGCCCGCGCTTTCCTTGTCGTCGTCGCCGTTCCCGCAGGCGGCGAGCGCGACTCCAAGACCGACGGCACCACCGGCGGCGAGGATGCCGCGACGGCTGAGGGGCGAGCTGAGGGCGTTGGGCATGTCGATGTCCGCTTTCGTACGCGCCGGAGACCGGCCGATGGGCCGGTTCAGGTAGGTTAGCCTAACCTTGCTTACCGTTGCGTACGGGGCGAGTGTCAGAGGCCCCGGGCAGAGTGGGGGGAGTCGTCCCGCCTCTCGACAGGAGCCAGAGATGTCCGTTCGCCGCGTCGTGCCCAACGTCCACGTACAGCCCGAAGAGCTGGACCGGAGCCGGGAGTTCTACGGCCTCCTGGGCTTCGAGGAGGTCATGAACCAAGGGTGGATCATGACTCTCGCCTCCCCGTCCACCCCCGCCGCCCAGGTCAGCTTCCTCACCGAGGACGCGACCGCGCCCGTCGTCCCCGACATGAGCATCGAGGTGGCCGACGTGGACGCGGCCCACGAGGCCGTGCTGGCGAGCGGCGCGGAGATCGTGCACACGCTGCGGGACGAGGCGTGGGGCGTCCGCCGCTTCTTCGCCCGCGACCCCAGCGGCCGGGTGGTCAACGTGCTGGGCCACCGCTGACGACCGGCCCCAGGGGTGTACAACTACGTGGCCTGCTGTCGGCGCACCATCTCGGTGATCCAGACAGGGGCGTACGGGGACGTGCACCCCGGCGGCGTCGGGTAGTCCTTGAGCACCTCCAGGCGCTCACCGATGTCGATCGCACGGGCGCGATGCCCGGGATGTTCGATCCCGATCTGCGCCAGGCAGTGGTTCATCGCCCACTGCAAGCGGTCCGGTGCGTCCTTCATCCGCGCCTCGATGACATCGACCAGCCCCGCGAGGTCGAGACCGGCGGGCTTCTTCGCCACGCGATCGGTGGTCAGGGCCCAGCCGGCACTCGCGACCACCGGATCCGGATCGGCGGACCACGCCAGGCGCAGCTCCTCGGAGTGCGGGCTCTTCTTCACCACGTAGTTCACGAGCCAGTCGTGCACCTTGGGCGCGCGCGCCTCGCGCAGCATGGCGTCCAACTCGTCGCGCCCGAACGCCTTCGGGCGGCAGATCAGCAGCGCCAGCATTCTCGCCGCGGTGTCGTCCGTCTCCCAAAGCCGTTGGGCGAGTTCCTGCTGTGTCCTCAGCCGCTTCGCGAGTGCACGCAGCTTGCCGAGGTTCACCCCGTGATCGTCACCGTGCTTCTCGTTCACCGCGCGCGCCCTCGGGTCCTCCAGGGCGGCCAGCTCGGCCATGACCTCGGCCACGCTCGTGTCGGTCACCTCGGCCTCCTGTCCGTCGCGTGCGGGTGCGGGTGCGGGTGCCCAGCGTACGACGCCGGTCAGTGGTGGTCGCCCTGCCGGCCGAGGGTGTCCTCGGGACCCGCGCCGGGGCGCGTCCACTGCGGTACCGGGCGGCCGGTCGGGCCCCAGGTGGCGTTCCCGTCCGCGTCCGCGCGCCAGTACCAGCACGGGCCCTGACCCTCGGGCCGGCCCTCGGGGTTGTCCTCCCACGCCTCGCCGCGGCCGTGGGGCGTCATGTCGAGCAGGGCGAAGGAGCCGCTGGCCGGTTCGGTGCCACGGCCCGTCGTGGAGTAGGTGAGGAACACGCGGTCGCCGTCGCGCAGGAAGCTGGTGAGGTAACCCATGGCGCCGCCGATCGGCTCGTCCACGCCGCGTACCGAGTACCAGGGCTGGGTGTAGCCCATGAAATCGACGAAGGAGGCCACCTCCTCCCACGGGCCCGTGGTCAGGATGGCGGAGGAGACGCCGCGGGCGTTGAGGTAGACGGCGTCCTTCAGGTGCCACGCGGTGACGGTGCAGCCCTCGCACTGCCCCTGGTGCGGCGCGCCGTCCCACCACATGTGCTTGTAGACCACCAGCTCGTCGCGGCCCTGGAACAGGTCCAGGAACGGGACCGGGCCGTCGGCCCCGACGACCTCGACCGTCCCGTCGAACTCCACCATCGGCAGCCGGCGGCGGGCCGCGGCGATGGCGTCGCCCTCGTGGGTGTGGGCCTTCTCGCGGACCAGCAGCTCGTCACGGGCGGCCTGCCAGGTGGCCAGGTCGGCGATGGGCGGGCGGCCGGGGAGCGGGGCGTTCGGGTCACTCGGCGTGGTCGTCATGGGTCCTCCGTGGTGTCTCGTGCGGGTGACCGTCGTACGACGTTCTCCGCCGGTCACCAGTACAGACTCCCGCGCCGTCCGGAACTCATCGCCGCAGCGGGCGCCCTCGGCGAGTCGCCTCCCGGAGCCCGTCGGTTGGTCACGCGCCGCTGGAACGGGTGACCCGGCGGGACCCTACAGCCCCAACTCCCTCGCGATCAGCATCCGCTGGACCTCGCTCGTGCCCTCGCCGATCTCCAGGATCTTGGAGTCGCGCCACATACGGGCCACCGGGTACTCGTTCATGAAGCCGTAGCCGCCGTGGATCTGGGTGGCCTCGCGGGCGTTGTCCACCGCGACCGTGGAGGAGTAGAGCTTCGCCAGCGCCGCCTCCTTCTTGAACGGCTCGCCGTGGACCAGGCGGGACGCCGCGTCGCGCCAGCCGAGGCGGGCCATGTGGGCGCGCATCTCCATGTCGGCGATCTTGAACTGGATGGCCTGGTTCGCGCCGATCGGGCGGCCGAAGGCGTGGCGCTCCTTCGCGTATCTCACCGACTCGTCCACGCAGCCCTGCGCCAGCCCCGTCGCCAGCGCGGAGATCGCGATGCGGCCCTCGTCCAGGATCCGGAGGAACTGGGCGTACCCACGGCCCTCCGTGCCGACCAGATTCGTCAGCGGGACGCGGACGTCGGAGAAGGACAGCTCGCGGGTGTCCGACGCGTTCCAGCCGACCTTCGAGTACGGGGCCGCGACCGTGAAGCCGGGGGTGCCGGACGGGACGATGATCGAGGAGATCTCCGGGCGGCCATCCTCTTTGCGGCCGGTGACCGCCGTGACCGTGACCAGGCCGGTGATGTCCGTGCCCGAGTTGGTGATGAAGCACTTCGACCCGTTGATGACCCACTCATCGCCGTCGCGTACGGCCGTCGTGCGCGTGCCGCCCGCGTCCGAGCCCGCCTCCGGCTCGGTCAGACCGAAGGCGCCCAGGACCTCGCCGGAGCACAGGCGCGGCAGCCACTCCCGCTTCTGCTCCTCCGTACCGAAGAGGTGCAGCGGCATCGCGCCGAGCGAGACGCCCGCTTCGAGGGTGATGGCCACGGACGAGTCGACGCGGGCCAGCTCCTCCAGGGCGATGCCGAGCGCCATGTAGTCGCCGCCCATGCCGCCGTACTCCTCCGGGAAGGGCAGGCCGAACAGGCCCATCCGGCCCATCTCGCGCACGATCTCGTACGGGAACTCGTGCCGCTCGTAGAGGTCGCCGATCTTCGGTGCGACGACGTCCTGCGCGAACGCCTCGACGGTACGGCGCAGTTCCTCGTGCTCCGGTGAGAGCCGGTGGTCCAGGGACATGGCTAGGACTCCTTGTGGGAGAGAGCGCTTACGGTGCGGGAGGGGCTGGGTCGCCCCAACTGCTCGGCCATCCACACGCTGGTGGCGGTGAGGAGGCCGAGGTCGACCCCGGTGTCGATACCGAGGCCCTGCAACATCCACAGGAGGTCCTCGGTGGCGAGATTCCCGGTGGCGCTCTTCGCGAACGGGCAGCCGCCCAGGCCGCCCGCGGACGCGTCGACGGTGGTCACGCCGTGCTGGAGCGCGGCGAAGGTGTTGGCGAGCGCCTGGCCGTACGTGTCGTGGAAGTGCACGCCGATCTTCGAGACGTGCACGCCTTCCTCGATGAGCGTGGCGAGCAGGCTCTGCACATGGCCGGGGGTCGCCACGCCGATCGTGTCGCCGAGACTCACCTCGTCGCAGCCCATGTCGACCAGCGTCCTGACGATCCGGGCGACCTGGTCGACGGGGACGGGCCCCTCCCACGGGTCGCCGAAGCACATCGAGAGATAGCCCCGGACATGGAGCCGCTCCGCGCGGGCGCGGGCGACGACCGGCTCGAACATGGCGAGGGACTCGTCCAGCGTCCGGTTCAGATTGGCCTTGGCGAAGGACTCGGTCGCGCTGGCGAAGACCGCCACCTGACGGACACCGAGGGCCAGCGCCCGGTCGAGACCGCGGTCGTTCGGTACGAGGACGGGCAGCCGTACGTTCTCCAGGTCGCGCACCATCGGGAACAGCTGCTCGGCGTCGGCCAGTTGGGGCACCCACTTGGGGTGGACGAAGCTGGTCGCCTCGATGGTGGTGAGCCCGGCGGCGGCGAGTCGGTGGATGAACTCCGCCTTGATCTCCGTCGGGACGATCGTCGCCTCGTTCTGGAGGCCGTCGCGCGCGCCCACCTCGTGGATACGGATCCGGGTCGGCAGGCCCTCGTCCATGACGGTCATCGGGAGTGTCATCTCTCCTCCTCGGGAGCCTCAGGAACCTCAGGAGCCTCGGCGGAGGCGGCCGGGGCCACCACCGCCAGCACCTGGTCCATGGCGACGGTGGAGCCCGCCGTGACGTCCAGCTCCGTGACGGTGCCGTCGTGCGGGGCGGAGATGACGTGCTCCATCTTCATCGCCTCGACCACCAACAGGCCCTGACCCGCCACCACTTCCTCCCCGACCGCCACCTTGACGACCGTGACCGTGCCGGGCATCGGGGCGGTGAGCGCGTCGAGACCACCCGCGCCGGCGGCGCCGAGCAGCGCCGCCTCGACCGGATCGTGGTCCTGTACGTGCCAGCTGTCGCCGTCCCTGCCGAGCCAGTCGTCCGCCCGGTGGAAGGTGTGCGTCATCCCGTCGACCGTGACGGTCACCCGGCCGGGCTCCACGCGCGCCGATGGGCCGGAGCCGAGCAGTCGGTGAGTAACGGGTTCATGTCCCGTCACTCGCAGCTGGTGGGTGACGGGGAGGGGCGCGGCGCCCATCCGCCAGCCGTTCGGTACGGAGAAGGGGTCGGTCCAGCCGGTGACCGGGCTCGGAGCGGGGGCCAGGGCCGATTCCCGTACCGCCGCCGCCGCTTCGTACACCTCCGCCGGAACCTCCGTCGGCACCAGCGAGTCCGCGTCCCGCTCCACCAGGCCCGTGTCCAGCTCGCCCGCCACCACGGCGGGGTGTGCCAGCAGCCTCCGTAGGAAGCCGGCGTTCGTCGGGACGCCCAGCGTCACCGTCTCCGCCAGGGCCGCCCGCAGCCTGCGCAGCGCCGTCGGGCGGTCGGGGGCGTGCACGATCACCTTCGACAGCATCGGGTCGTACAGGCTCCCGACCTCCGTGCCCTCGCTCAGGCCCGAGTCCGTACGGACGCCGTCGCCCTCCGGCTCGCGCAGCGACAGTACCCGGCCGCCCGACGGCAGGAAGCCGCGCGCGGGGTCCTCCGCGCAGATCCGGGCCTCGATCGCGTGCCCGGTGAGGGTGATGTCCTCCTGGGTGAACGGAAGCCGTTCACCGGCGGCGACACGCAGCTGCCACTCGACCAGATCCAGACCGGTGACCAGCTCGGTGACGGGGTGCTCCACCTGGAGGCGGGTGTTCATCTCCATGAAGAAGTACGACGCGGGGTCCTCGCCCGGGACGATGAACTCGACCGTCCCCGCGCCCCGGTAGCCGCAGGAGCGCGCCGCCTGCACCGCCGCCTCGCCCATCGCCGCGCGCGTCTTCTCGTCCAGCAGGACGGACGGCGCCTCCTCGATGATCTTCTGGTGGCGGCGCTGCAACGAGCACTCGCGCTCGCCGAGATGGACCACGTTGCCGTGCCCGTCGGCCAGCACCTGGATCTCGATGTGGCGCGGCCGGTCGATCCACCGCTCGACGAGGAGCGTGTCGTCGCCGAAGGACGCGCGGGCCTCGCGCCGGGCCGCCGCGATCTCGTCCCGCAGGGCCGACTCCAGCCGCGTGAGCCGCATGCCCTTGCCGCCGCCGCCCGCCGACGGCTTCAGCAGCACGGGCATCCCGATCTCCCTGGCCGCGTCGGCCAGTTGGTCGTCGGTCAGACCGCTGCCGGAGGAGCCCGGCACCACCGGAACACCGGCCGCCGCCACGGTCTCCTTGGCACGGATCTTGTCTCCCATCAGGGAGATGGCGGACGCGGTCGGGCCGATGAAGACCAGCCCGGCGTCCGCGCACGCCTGCGCGAAGGCCGCGTTCTCCGCGAGGAAGCCGTAGCCCGGGTGGACCGCCTGGGCGCCCGTACGGGCCGCGGCCTCCAGCAGCCGGTCGCTCACCAGATAGCTCTCGGAGGCGGGCGCCGGGCCGATCCGGACGGCGATGTCCGCCTCCCGTACATGCCGGGCGTCCGCGTCGGCGTCGCTGAAGACCGCGACGGAACGGATGCCGAGCGCGCGCAGCGTACGGATGACGCGGACCGCGATCTCGCCGCGGTTCGCGACGAGGACGGTGTCGAACATGCCGCCGAGGGGCCGGGCGGTCGTGCTGGTCGTGGTGGTCCTGGTGGTCATCTGTCACTCACATCCGGAAGACGCCGAAGCCGGGGGCGGTGCTGTCCTTCTGGGGAAGCGGGGCGTTGGCGCAGGCCGTCAGCGCCAGACCCACCACCTGACGGGTCTCCAGCGGATCGATCACCCCGTCGTCCCAGAGCCGCGCCGTCGCGTAATAGGCGTTGCCCTGTGTCTCGTACTGCGCGCGCACCGGGTCCTTGAACGCCTCTTCCTCCTCGGCCGGCCACTCCTCGCCGCGCCCCTCGATCTGGTCGCGCTTGACCGTCGCCAGGACGGACGCGGCCTGCTCGCCGCCCATCACCGAGATCTTGGCGTTGGGCCACATCCACAGGAAGCGGGGGGAGTAGGCCCGGCCGCACATCGAGTAGTTCCCCGCGCCGTAGGAGCCGCCGACCACGACGGTGAGCTTCGGCACGCGCGCGCACGCCACGGCCGTCACCATCTTCGCGCCGTGCTTGGCGATGCCGCCCGCCTCGTACGCCTTGCCGACCATGAACCCGGAGATGTTCTGGAGGAAGAGGAGCGGGATGCCGCGCTGGTCGCACAGCTCGATGAAGTGCGCGCCCTTCTGGGCCGATTCGGAGAACAGGATGCCGTTGTTGGCGACGATCCCCACCGGGTGGCCGTGGATCCGCGCGAAGCCGGTGACCAGCGTCGTACCGAACTCGGACTTGAACTCCGCGAACCGCGAGCCGTCCACGAGCCGTGCGATGACCTCACGGACGTCGTACGGCGTGCGCGAGTCGACCGGCACCGCCCCGTACAGCCCCGCGGGGTCGACCTTCGGCTCCTCCGCCGGCTCGACCAGCCAGGGCAGCGGGCCGCGCTCGGGCAGCGTCGAGACGATCGTGCGGACGATGCGCAGCGCGTGCGCGTCGTCCTCGGCGAGATGGTCGGTGACCCCCGACGTACGGGAGTGGACCTCGCCGCCGCCCAGCTCCTCGGCGGTGACGACCTCGCCGGTCGCCGCCTTCACCAGCGGCGGGCCGCCCAGGAAGATCGTGCCCTGGTCGCGGACGATCACGGCCTCGTCGCTCATCGCGGGCACGTAGGCGCCGCCCGCCGTGCAGGAACCGAGGACGGCCGCGATCTGCGGGACACCGGCGCCGGACATCCGCGCCTGGTTGTAGAAGATCCGGCCGAAGTGGTCACGGTCGGGGAAGACCTCGTCCTGCATCGGCAGGAAGGCGCCGCCCGAGTCCACGAGATAGACGCACGGCAGCCTGTTCTCCAGCGCGACCTCCTGGGCGCGCAGATGTTTCTTCACCGTCATCGGGTAATACGTCCCGCCCTTGACCGTGGCGTCGTTGGCGACCACGACCACCTCGCGGCCGCTGACCCGGCCGATCCCGGCGATCACCCCGGCCGCCGGCGCCTGGCCGCCGTACATGTCCTCCGCCGCCAGCGGGGCCAGCTCCAGGAAGGGCGAGCCGGGATCCAGCAGGGTGTCCACCCGGTCGCGGGGCAGCAGCTTCCCGCGCGCCACATGCCGGGCGCGGGACTTCTCACCGCCGCCGAGCCGGGCGGCGGCGAGCCGGTCGCGCAGGGCGTCCGAGAGCGCCTGATGCCCCGCCTCGTTGGCGCGCCAGGCCTCGGACGCCGGGTCGGCGGCGCTCGCCAGCACGGGTGCCTGCTGCATCGGTCGAGCTCCCTCGCTCCGTCTTTCCCGGTCCCGCCCGTTCACCACGCGTGGTTAGTGAGCGTTAACGTTTCGGTCTCAGGTTAACGACCGCTAACCGTCCTGTCTAGAATGGATTTCCATGAGCACCAGGACCGCGGCACCGACGCGCCGCGAGCAGATCCTCAACGAGGCCGCCAGGCTTTTCGCCGAGCGCGGTTTCCACGGGGTGGGCGTCGACGAGATAGGGGCGGCCGTCGGTATCAGCGGGCCGGGCCTGTACCGCCATTTCGCGGGCAAGGACGCCATGCTCGCCGAACTGCTCGTCGGCATCAGCGGCCGACTGCTGGACGGCGGCAGGAAGCGCGTGGCGGCCTCGACCGGCGATCCGGCGGCCGTGCTCGCCTCGCTGATCGACGGCCATATCGACTTCGCCCTGGACGACCGCCCGCTGATCACGCTCCACGACCGCGAACTGGACCGGCTCAGGGACAGCGACCGCAAGCTCGTACGGCAGCTCCAGCGGCAGTACGTGGAGCTGTGGGTCGGCGTCGTGCGCGAGATCCACCAGGACCTTCCCGAGCCGGTCGCCCGCGGCGCCGTGCACGCCGTCTTCGGCCTGCTGAACTCGACGCCCCACCTGAGCCCCACCGGCCGCGGCACACCCCGGCGCGCGGTGGCGGAAACGCTCCTGCGCCGTCTGGCGCACGGCGCGTTCGCCGCCCTCGGCGACCCTCAGGACGTCACGCCCTGAGCGTGGCCAGCTCCCTGGCCAGTGTCTCCACCGGCTGGAAGGTCGCGCCGAGCAGCGCCACGTGCTTCCAGTGCAGCGTGCCGTCCGGCGCGATCAGGAAGACCGCGCGGCGCAGCCCGATCCCGGGCGCGGCGATCCCGAACGCCTTCGCCACCGTCCGCCCGGTGTCGGCGAGCAGCGGGATCCGCAGGCCGTACTTACGGGCGAACGCCTCGTGGCTGTCGATGTCCTGCGGGCTGATGCCCCACACCTCGGCGCCGAGGTCGGTGAATGTCTCCAGACCGCTGGAGTACGAGCACAGCTGCTTGGTGCAGACGCTGGTGTCGTCGCCGGGGTAGAAGGCGAGGACCAGCGGGTGGCCCCGCCGCTCGTCGAGGCGGTACTCCCTCCGTACGAAGGTGTCGTCGCCGTCGAGCACCCCGCCGGGCAGGGCGAAGTTCTCCACCGGACGGCCGGGACCGGGTGATGCTGCCACAAGAGGCTCCCTTGCTGGTTCGGGTGCGCCGCTGTCGGCGCACTCCGTTCGTCGCACACGCTTCGTCGCACACGCTTCGTCGTCTTCTCGTCTGTCCCGCGGTGTGTCCTGCCGTCGTCGTCCTCGGCGCGGACACCGCCCCGGATCGCGCCCGGTACGTCCAGTCACCGGGACGAGCGGCACCGCGCGTACATCTGACGGCACAATGGGCTCATGCCGATACCCAGCCGCGAAGCTCTCGTCGACCACCTCGTCCGCACGCGCATCGCCGGAGACGTGGCCACACCCAGGGACAACAACCTCTCCCACTATCGCAAGCTCGCCAACGGCGACCGCCACTTCTGGCTGGGCCTGGAGCTCGGCGACCGCTGGACCGACGAGCAGGACGTGCTCGCCGTGATGGCCGAGCGGTGCGGGGTCAACGACGATCCGGAGCACCGGCACGGCCAGGACACCATCGACCCCGAGCTGACCGTCGACGCCCTGGGACGGATGGCGGCGCGGCTGCGCAAGGCGGCGGCGGGCCGCGAGAGCGTGCTGTTCGCGACCGGCCACCCCGGCGGTCTGCTGGACGTGCACCGGCAGACGGCGGACGCGCTGCGGCTCGCGGGCTGCGAGATCATCCGGATCCCCGGCGGCCTCACGGCCGACGAGGGCATGCTCTTCCAGTTCGCGGGCGTCGCGATGCTGGAGCGCGGGGCGACGCTCTGGCACACGCACTCGCCCGAGCCGATGCGGGCCATCCTGGACGGCCTGGAGCGCGACGGCAGACCACAGCCGGACCTGGTGCTCGCCGACCACGGCTGGGCGGGCTGCGCGGGCCAGCGGGGGCTCGACTCCATCGGGTACGCGGACTGCAACGACCCGGCCCTGTTCATCGGCGAGGCGGAGGGCACCCTGCAGGTGACGGTCCCGCTGGACGACCACGTCACGGACCCGCGCTTCTACGACCCGATGACGGAGTACCTGCTGCACGAGGCCGGCCTCACGAACACCGTCTGAGTACGAACGAGCGGCACCACGGCACCACAGCAGCCCGGCGCTGAGGACAGGCACAGCGGCCGGGCTCAGTCGCGCCCCGCCCCGGAGTCCCCGCCACCGGTCTCGGGCCCCCTTGGTATGCGCATGACGCCCTCCTGGATCACCGAGATCGCCAGCCGCCCGTCCCGTGTGTAGATCCGGGCCTGCCCGAGCCCCCGGCCACCGGACGCGGACGGCGACGTCTGGTCGCCCAGCCGCCCCTGCCGTGCGCGAGCAGCACCGAGTCGAGCAGTGTCATGTCGGAGACGTACGTCGCCAGGCAGACGTGCAGCAGCGGGTCGTCGGCGAGCTTGCCCACCGTGCGGAACCACACCTGCGAGCTGGCCTCGCGCGGCTGCCCGGCCGTGGCGTACGGCGGGGCGTCCACGTACCGCAGATCCACCGCGGCGCGCGCCTCCAGCAGCCGGTCGGCGACGGACGGGTCGACGAACCGGTCCGCGTAGCGCGGCAGCAGTTCGGCCGCGGTCGGCAGAGTCTCCGGATCCGGCGCCGGCGGCATCCCGGCCTGGTGCTCCAGGCCCTCCTCGTACGTCTGGAAGGACGCCGAGAGGTGGAAGATCGGCTGGCCGTGCTGGACGGCCACGACCCGGCGCGTGGTGAAGGACCGGCCGTCACGGATGCGGTCGACCGTGTAGACGATGGGCGCGCCGGGATCGCCCGCGCGCAGGAAGTACGAGTGCAGGGAGTGGGCCGGCCGGTCGGCGGGGACGGTACGGCCCGCGGCCACCAGGGCCTGCGCGGCGACCTGGCCCCCGTAGACGCGCGGGATCGCCGCGGAGCGGCTGAGACCGCGGAAGATGTCCTCCTCGATGCGCTCCAGGTCGAGCAGATCGAGGAGGGACTCCAGTGCGTTCATGGTGCTGACTGTGTCCCTGGTCCGTACGGTCCGGTCCTGTTGCTCTACAGGCCCATGGACTTGGCGATGATCATCTTCATGACCTCGCTGGTGCCGCCGTAGATGCGGTTGACGCGGTTGTCCGCGTACAGGCGGGCGATCGGGTACTCGTTCATGTAGCCGTAACCGCCGTGCAGCTGAAGGCACTTGTCGATCACGCGGTGCGCGACCTCCGTACAGAAGAGCTTCGCCGACGCGGCCTCGGCGGCGGACAGCTCGCCCGCGTCGTGGGCTTCGAGGGCACGGTCGCAGACGGCCTCGGCGGCGTCGACCTCGGCCTTGCAGGCGGCCAGTTCGAACTTGGTGTTCTGGAAGGAGGCGACGGTCTTGCCGAAGACGGTGCGGTCCTGGACGTAGTTCTGCGCGAACCGGATCGCGGCCGACGCCTGCGCGTACGCGCCGACGGCGATGCCCAGGCGCTCCTGCGGCAGATTCTGGCCGAGGTAGGAGAAGCCCTTGTTCTCCTCGCCGAGCAGATCGTCGACGGGCACCTTGACGTCGCTGAAGGACAGTTCGGCCGTGTCCGAGGACTTCAGCCCCAGCTTGTCGAGCTTGCGGCCGACCGCGTACCCCTCCGACCTGGTGTCCACGACGAAGAGCGAGATGCCGTGCCTGCGGTCCTCCGGGCTCGGCGGGGCGGTGCGGGCGCAGACGATGACGCGGTCGGCGTGCACGCCGCCGGTGATGAAGGTCTTCGCGCCGTTGAGGACGTAGTGCGAACCGTCGGCGGAGAGCTTGGCCGTGGTCTTCATGCCCGCGAGGTCGGAGCCGGTGCCGGGCTCGGTCATGGCGATGGCGTACATGCTCTCGCCGGTCACGAAGCCGGGCAGCCAGCGCTTCTTCTGCTCGTCGGTGGCGTACGCCTTCACGTACGGCAGGCAGAGCGCGACATGCACGCTCGACCCTCCGAAGGAGACACCCGCGCGGGCGCACTCCTCGGAGACGATCGCCTGGAACTTGAACGACTCCTCGCCAGCGCCCCCGTACTCCTCCGGCACCTCGATACCGAATATGCCCAGCTCGCCGAGCTTGTAGTAGAACTCGCGGGGGACCAGGCCCTCGGCGTACCACTCGTCGTAGACGGGGACGACCTCGGCCTCGATGAAGGCGCGGAGGGTCTCCCGGAACGCCTCGTGGTCCTCGTTGTAAACGCTACGGCGCACGGAAGCCCTCTCCTTCGGTCTGAGCGGTCTGAGCGGTGTGAGCAGTCTGGGGCGCTCTGTCTAAGCGCTTGCTCACCTCAAGTTACCGGGGGGTTCGCACGGGTGTCCAGACGCACAGGGAGTTGAAGGCGTCACAGCCGGTCCCGGCTCACAGCCATCGCAGCGCGAACCACAACTCCATCCGTACGTCCGCCTCGTCGAGGTCCGCGTCCAGCAGCGTCGCGCAGCGGGCGATGCGTTGGCGCACCGTGTTGCGGTGGACCGTCAGGGCCACCGCCGTGCGGTCCCAACTGCCGTGCAGTGACAGCCAGGTGCGCAGGGTCTCGGTCAGCGCGGGGGAGCCGGCGAGGGGGGCGAGGCGGGAACGGGCGTGGGCGGCGGCCTCTTCAGGAGGGACCAGCGCGGTCAGGGCGTCCGGAGCCGGCTCGTGGTGGCGGACGAGTGCCGTACGGGTCGCCTCCGCGCGGCGCAGGGCGCGCCCCGCCTGGGTGTCGGCCTCGGCCAGTGCGGTCGGCGCCGCCGGGGCGCTCACCCCGAGCGTCCAGCCCGGCTGGGCGGTGACCGGGCGGTCGGTGAGGACACGGATCGTGGTGCCGTCCGTCTCGGCCAGCGCGCTGCCGAGCGCCGCCGCCAGCGCCGACGCGGCGAAGGGCGTGTCGCCGCCCTGCGCGTGCACCACCGTCCACGGGCCGGGGCCGAGCAGCGGCGCCGCATCGGTGGGGTTCGCGCCCAGCAGGAGCCGTACGAGCGCAGCCGAGCGCGCCGCCTCCGCCGCGCCCTGGTGCGGCGCCGTGAGCAGCGACAGCAGGACGACGGCCACGCCCGTGACGGTGTGGTCCCCGGCCTCCCGGGCCCCGGCGGCGACGCCGAGGACCAGGCCCTGGCCGCCGCCCAGCGCGTACGCGGCCAGGCGCGCGTCGCCGACGGTGTCGGCGGCCGTGCCGTGCGGCGGATTCACCACGCGCGACAGGCGGACCAGCGCCGTACGGGATCCCGGTGCCGGGTCCCGGCCCGTGGCGTGCAGTTCCGCGCCGTCGGGGGCGAACAGCACCGCGCGGCCGCCGAGGCGCAGCGCGAGCTGGCGCAGCACCGCCGGGACCGGGTCGGGGCGGGCGGCGGCCGCCGCGAGGCCCTGCTGGGCCTCGGTGACCCGGCGCAGCTCGCGGTGGCGGGCCTCGGCCATCAGCCGCCACACCCCGCGCGCCACGGTGGTGAACGGTGTCCGCCGGGGGATCTCCAACAGAGGCAGCCCGTAGCGGTCGCACGCCTCGACCAGGCCGGCCGGGACCGTGTCGTACACCGGCGCGACCCCGAAGCCGAGCGCCGTGGCGCCCGCCTCGACGACCCTCCGTACATAGGTGTCGGCGTGCGCGTCCGTGAGCTGGACGCCCGCCGTCAGCAGCAGCTCACCGCCGAGCAGATACGGATACGGATCGGCCATCTCCGAGGTGTGCACCCAGTGGACGGCCACCCCCTCCGTACGGGCGTCCGGCAGACCCGCGATCAGGCGCAGGCCGAGCGTGCCGTCCGCGAGCAGTGCGGCCAGCGGGACCGGCGGGGTGGGCGGAGCGGAGGGTTCCGGCATGGATGGTCCATCCATCGGCGGTGGAAAGAATGGATGAAACGTACACTTCAGCGTTCCTTTCCGGCCACCTACCGTCGACTCGCACAAGGCACCACCCCGGAGTTGACCAGGAGCAGGAGGAAGCCCCATGGCTGTGGACTACGCGGTGATCGTCGTCTATCTCGCCGGCATGCTCGCCATGGGCTGGTGGGGCATGCGCCGCGCCAAGTCCAAAGCTGAGTTCCTGGTGGCGGGCCGCCGGCTCGGCCCCTGGATGTACTCCGGCACCATGGCCGCCATCGTCCTCGGCGGCGCCTCCACCATCGGCGGCGTCGGCCTCGGCTACCAGTACGGACTCTCCGGCGCCTGGATGGTCTTCACCATCGGCCTGGGGCTGCTGGCCCTGTCGGTGTTCTTCTCCGCGCGTATCGCCCGGCTGAAGGTCTACACCGTCTCCGAGATGCTCGACCTTCGGTACGGAGGCCGCGCCGGCATCATCTCGGGGCTGGTCATGTGGGCCTACACCCTCATGCTCGCGGTCACCTCGACCATCGCGTACGCCACGATCTTCGACGTCCTCTTCGACATGCACCGCACCGTCGCGATCATCCTGGGCGGCGCCATCGTGGTCGCGTACTCGGCCCTCGGCGGCATGTGGTCGATCACGCTCACCGACATGGTGCAGTTCGTCGTCAAGACGATCGGTGTGCTGCTGCTCCTGCTGCCCATCGCCGTCGTGAAGGCCGGCGGCTTCAGCGAGATGAAGGCGAAGCTTCCCACGGAGTACTTCGACCCGCTGGGCATCGGCGGCGAGACGATCTTCACGTACGTGCTGATCTACACCTTCGGCATGCTGATCGGGCAGGACATCTGGCAGCGGGTGTTCACCGCGCGCGGCGACAGGACCGCCCGCTGGGGCGGCACCGTCGCCGGTACCTACTGTCTCGTCTACGCGATAGCCGGAGCCGTCATCGGCACCGCCGCCAAGGTCCTCTACCCGACGCTGCCGAGCGCCGACGACGCGTTCGCCACCATCGTCAAGGACGAACTCCCGCCGGGCGTGCGGGGACTGGTGCTCGCCGCCGCCCTCGCCGCCGTGATGTCGACGTCCTCGGGCGCGCTGATCGCCTGCGCCACCGTCGCCAACAACGACATCTGGGCGCGGCTGCGGGAACTGCTCGGACAGCGGGCGGGGCGGCAGGGCGGGCAGGCGGACGCGGTGGGGGAGCGCGACGAGGTGCGGGACAACCGCGCCTTCATCCTGGTCATGGGCCTCGCCGTCATCTGCATCGCCATCGCGCTCAACGACGTCGTCGGGGCACTGACCGTCGCCTACAACCTCCTCGTCGGCGGCCTGCTCGTGCCCATCCTCGGCGGCCTCCTGTGGAAGCGCGGCACCGTGCAGGGCGCACTCGCCGCGATGGTCGTCGGCGGTCTCTCGGTGATCGGCCTGATGATCGCGTACGGCATCCTGGCCAACGAGCCCATCTACTACGGGCTGATCGCCTCGCTTGCCGTCTACCTCCTCGTCAGCCTGGCGACGAAGCCGACGGACGCCGCCGTGCTGGCCGCGTGGCGCGCCCGCCTCGCGGGCGAGGGGGCCGAGCCGGCCGAGGACGGTCCCCGGGAGCCGTCCGTGCCCGCCGGAAGCACGAGCTGAGGCCCGGACGCCCCGGACGCCCCGGAACCCGCCCACCGGCGACGCCGCTGTGAGCGCTGTCGGTGGGCGGGGTCATGCTGGACACGTACACGCACCACGAAAGGGCTCCACGAGCATGAGCAGCGCACCAGGACCCGACACCAGCGGCAGCGGCACCGGCACCGGCCGGGAAGGCGGCCCGCGCGGGCCCGTCGACTCCTCCCGCGTGCCCCGGTACGCGGGACCCGCCACCTTCGCCCGCCTGCCCAGGCTGGACGAGGTCGGGGCCGCCGACGTCGCCGTCGTCGGAGTGCCGTTCGACAGCGGGGTGTCCTACCGGCCCGGCGCCCGCTTCGGCGGCAACGCGATCCGCGAGGCGTCCCGGCTGCTGCGCCCGTACAACCCCGCCCAGGACGCGTCGCCGTTCGCGCTCGCGCAGGTCGCCGACGCCGGTGACATCGCCGCCAACCCGTTCAACATCAACGAGGCCGTCGACACGATCGAGGCGGCGGCCGACGACCTGCTCTCCACCGGCGCGCGCCTGATGACCCTCGGCGGCGACCACACGATCGCGCTGCCCCTGCTGCGCTCGGTCGCCAAGAAGCACGGCCCCGTCGCGCTGCTCCACTTCGACGCCCACCTGGACACCTGGGACACGTACTTCGGCGCCGAGTACACCCACGGCACCCCGTTCCGCCGGGCCGTCGAGGAAGGCATCCTCGATACGGAGGCGCTGTCGCACGTCGGCACCCGCGGGCCGCTCTACGGCAAGAAGGACCTGGACGACGACCACCGGATGGGCTTCGGCATCGTCACGTCCGCCGACGTCATGCGGCGCGGCGTCGACGAGGTCGCCGACCAGCTGCGGCAGCGCATCGGGGACCGGCCGCTGTACATCTCCATCGACATCGACGTCCTCGACCCGGCCCACGCGCCCGGCACCGGCACCCCCGAGGCCGGCGGCCTCACCTCCCGCGAACTCCTCGAAATCCTCCGGGGACTGGCCTCCTGCCACCTCGTCTCCGCCGACGTGGTCGAGGTCGCCCCGGCTTACGACCACGCGGAGATCACCTCCGTCGCCGCCTCCCACACGGCGTACGAACTGACCACGATCATGTCCCGCCAGATCGCTGAGGACCGCGCGAAGTGACACACGACCACCACCACGAGATCCCCCGCTACACCCCCGAGCAGACCGCGCACGCCCTGAACCCGCCCCCCGGGCGCAACGGCGGCGACCTCGTCGTCGAGACGCTCCACGGCCTCGGCGCCACCACCGTCTTCGGCCTGCCCGGCCAGCACGCGCTCGGCATGTTCGACGCGCTGCGCCGCTCCGACCTGGACTACATCGGGCTGCGCGTCGAGAACAACGCCGGATTCGCCGCCGACGCCTACGGCCGCGTCACCGGCGAGGTCGCGCCCCTGCTGCTCTCCACCGGGCCGGGCGCGCTGACCTCGCTCGCCGCGCTCCAGGAGGCCGCCGCGGCCTCCTCGCCCGTGCTCGCGATCTCCAGCCAGATCCCGTCGGCGGGCCTCGGCGGCGGCCGGCACGGCTATCTCCACGAACTGCGCGACCAGCAGGCCTCGTTCCGCGACATCGTCAAGTCCGTCCACCTCGTCCGTACGCCCTCCCAGATCCCGTCCGCCATCGCGGCGGCCTGGGAGTCCGCGCTCACCGCTCCGCACGGACCCGTCTGGGTCGAGATCCCGCAGGACGTCCTCCTCAAGGAGACGACACTGCCGCTCGTCACAGCCGTCGACGCCACCCCGCGCGAACTGCTGCCGCGCCCCGAGCTGATCGCCGTCGCCGCGCACGCCCTGTCGCACGCGGAGCGCCCCGTGATCATCGCGGGCGGCGGAGTCGTACGGGCGGACGCCGCGGGCAAGCTGCGGGCCCTCGCCGAGAAGCTGGCCGCGCCCGTCGTCACCACCTTCGGTGGGAAGGGCGCGTTCCCCTGGGAGCACCCGCTGTCGCTCCAGTCCTGGCTGGAGGACCGGCACACCACCGACTTCCTGGAGGACGCCGACGTCGTGCTGGTCGTCGGCTCCGGGCTCGGCGAACTGTCCTCCAACTACTACACGTTCCAACCGCGCGGCCAGGTGATCCAGATCGAGGCCGATCTCGGCAAACTGGAGTCGAACCTCCCGGCGCTCGGCATCCACGCCGACGCGCGGGAGGCACTGTCCGCGCTGCTGGAGTCGGTGACCGGACGCGACACCCCGGCCGCCGCCGAGTCCGCGCGGGACGCGGTCCGTACGGTGCTGGCGAAGGTACGGGCGCGGATCGGCGCCCAGGACCTGGAGCTGGAGCAGCGGGTGCTCGCCTCCGTAAGAGAAGCGCTGCCCGCCACCTCTCCCAGCTTCTGGGACATGACGATCCTCGCCTACTGGGCCTGGTCCGCCTGGCCCGGACCGATGCACTCCGGCCAGGGCGCCGGCGGTCTCGGCTACGGCTTCCCGGCGGCCCTGGGCGCGGCGGCGGCCGACCGGACGAAACCCGTCCTCGCGGTCTCCGGCGACGGCGGCGCGATGTACTCGATCGCCGAGCTGGCCACGGCCCGGCAGTACGGCCTCCCCGTCACCTGGCTGATCGTGGACGACGGCGGCTACGGGATCCTGCGCGAGTACATGACGGACGCCTTCGGCGAGACCACCGGCACCGAGCTGGCCCGCCCGGACTTCGTCGCGCTCGCCGAGTCCTTCGGCGTGCCGGCGGTCCGTACGACCCCCGAGTCGCTGCGTGCCGACCTGTCGAAGGCGCTGGCGGCCCCCGGCCCGTCGGTGGTGGTGCTCCCGGCGCTCCTGAAGCTGTTCGCCCCCACGCACCTCGCCGGGGCCGGCCAGCAGGGAGCCGGGGCACTCGGTCGTCAGTCCTAGTCCCTCCGGCGAGCCTGTACGTCCAAGGACGGGTATTTGTTGCAGCGGGATGAAATCCGCACGTCGGCGCGTTGATGCCTTCCGGCAGGGGGTCCACGGGGGACGCCCGCGTACCGACAAGCGGCAGGGCAACGGAGGGCGGCGACAGTGGCGGCGGAGCGGACAGACCCGGAGAGCAAGGGACCGGACCGGCAAGACCAGCCGGAGCAGCCGGACCGGCCAGAGCAGTCGGACCGGCCGGACCCGAGCGAGGCGAGTGGCAAAGACGCCGGCTGGGCCCGGCGTCTCATCGGCTACGCCTGGCGCTACCGGCGCAATGTGATCCTCGCCCTCGGCTCGTCCCTCGCCGGCATGGCCGTCATGGCCCTCGTCCCGCTGATCACCAAGGTCGTCATCGACGACGTCATCGGCACCGGCACCCGGTCCATCGCCGTCTGGACCGGCCTCCTCATAGCCGCGGCCGTCGTCATCTACGCCATGACATACATCCGCCGCTACTACGGCGGACGCCTCGCCCTGGACGTCCAGCACGACCTCCGTACAGAGATGTACGGCACCATCGCCGAGCTCGACGGCCGCCGCCAGGACGAACTGTCCACCGGACAGGTCATCGGCCGCGCCACCAGCGACCTCCAGCTCATCCAGGGCCTGCTCTTCATGCTGCCGATGACCATCGGCAACGTCCTGCTCTTCGTCATCTCCCTCGTGATCATGGCGTGGCTGTCACTGCCCCTGACCCTCGTCGCCATCGCCGTCGCCCCCGCCCTCTGGTACATCGCCCGCCGCAGCCGCACCCGGCTGCACCCCGCCACCTGGTACGCCCAGTCGCAGGCCGCGACCGTCGCCGGCGTCGTCGACGGATCCGTCTCCGGCGTACGCGTCGTCAAGGGCTTCGGCCAGGAGGACCAGGAGACCGGCAAACTGCGCGCCGCAAGCCGCAAGCTGTTCGCGGGCCGGCTGCGTACGATCAAGCTCAACTCCCGCTACACACCCGCCCTCCAGGCCGTACCGGCCCTCGGACAGGTCGCGATGCTCGCGTTCGGCGGCTGGCTCGCCACCCGCGGCGAGATCACCCTCGGCACGTTCGTCGCCTTCTCCACCTACCTCGCACAGCTCGTCGGCCCCGTCCGGATGCTCGCCATGGTCCTGACCGTCGGCCAGCAGGCCCGCGCCGGCGTCGAGCGGGTCCTCGAACTCATCGACACCGAGCCGTCGATCCAGGACGGCACGAAGGACCTCCCGGCGGACATCGAGGCGTCCGTCGAGTTCGACGACGTGACGTTCTCCTACGGAGACGGCCGCACCGTCCTGAACGGCTTCTCGCTGGAGATCCGCCCCGGCGAGACCGTCGCCGTCGTCGGCTCCTCCGGCAGCGGCAAGTCCACCGTGTCGCTGCTCCTGCCGCGCTTCTACGACGTCACGCACGGTGCCGTCCTCGTCGGCGGCCACGACGTACGCGAACTGACCCTCGGCTCCCTGCGCGCCGCCATCGGGCTCGTCCCCGAAGACAGCTTCCTCTTCTCCGACACCGTCCGCGCCAACATCGCCTACGGCAAACCCGACGCCACCGACGAGGAGATCGAACGAGCCGTCCGCGCCGCCCAGGCCGACCGCTTCATCGCCGACCTGCCCGCCGGCTACGACACCACCGTCGGCGAACAGGGCCTCACCCTCTCCGGCGGCCAGCGCCAGCGCATCGCCCTGGCCCGCGCCATCCTCACCGACCCCCGCCTGCTGCTCCTGGACGACGCCACCTCCGCCGTCGACGCCCGCGTCGAGCACGAGATCCACGAGGCGCTGCGCTCGGTGATGGCCGGCCGTACGACACTGCTCATCGCCCATCGCCGCTCCACCCTCGGCCTCGCCGACCGTATCGCCGTGCTCGACGACGGACGGCTCGCCGACATCGGCACCCACGACGAACTCCAGGAACGCTCCGCCCTCTACCGCCGGCTGCTCACCGACCCCGACGAACTGGGCGGCGTGTCCCCGGGCCACGTCCCGGCCGTCGTCGGAGGCACGGCGGCGGAGGACGACCGCACCGTCCAGGAGGAGCTGGACGCCGAGTTCGACGCGGAACGCGGCATCACACCCACCCTGTGGGAACGCGAAGAGGCACCCACCGAGGAGTCCGCCGCGCCCGGCGCGACCCCCGAACTCCTCGCACAGGTCGAGGCGTTGCCACCGGCCACCGACGTCCCGTCGATCGACGAGGCCCGCGCCGTGGACTCCGAGTCGTCGTACGGGCTCCGCCGACTGCTGCGCGGCTTCGGCCTGCCCCTGGCGGCCAGCCTCGCGCTGGTCGCCGTCGACGCCGGAATGGGCCTGCTGCTGCCCGTCCTGATCAGGCACGGCATCGACGAAGGCGTCGGACAGCTCGCGCTCGGCGCGGTATGGGCCGCGTCCCTGCTCGGTCTGCTCGTCGTATCGGTCCAGTGGATCGCCCAGATCGGCGAGACGCGGATGACCGGCCGCACCGGTGAGCGCGTCCTGTACTCACTGCGCCTGAAGATCTTCGCGCAGCTCCAGCGGCTCGGACTCGACTACTACGAGCGCGAGTTGACCGGCCGCATCATGACCCGCATGACGACGGACGTCGACGCCCTGTCGACTTTCCTGCAGACCGGGCTCGTCACGGCCTTCGTCTCCGTCGTCACCTTCTTCGGCATCCTCGTCGTACTGCTCGTCATCGATGTGCAGCTGGCACTGGTCGTCTTCGCGACGCTGCCCGTGCTGATCGTCGGCACCGTCTTCTTCCGGCGCAAGAGCGTCAAGGCGTACGAGCTGGCGCGCGAGCGGATCAGCGTCGTCAACGCCGACCTCCAGGAGTCCGTGTCCGGGCTGCGCATCGTCCAGGCCTTCGGCCGTGAGAAGGACGGCGCGGCGCGGTTCGCGGGCCGCAGCGACCACTACCGGCAGGCGCGGGTACGCGGCCAGTGGCTGATCTCCATCTACTTCCCGTTCGTCCAGCTGCTGTCGTCGGTCGCCGCGGCGGCCGTACTGATCGTCGGCGCGGGCCGGGTGGAGGCGGGCACACTGACGACCGGCGCACTCGTCGCGTACCTCCTCTACATCGAGCTGTTCTTCGCGCCCGTGCAGCAGCTGTCGCAGGTCTTCGACGGCTACCAGCAGGCCACGGTCTCGCTGGGGCGCATCCAGGAGCTGCTGCGCGAGCCGACATCCACGGAGGAGGCGAAGAAGCCGATCGACGTGCCGTCGCTGCGCGGCGAGATCGCCTTCGAGGATGTGCACTTCGCGTACGGCACGCTGGAGGGCGGCCTGGCGGAGGGTGGCCCGGCGGAGGGCGGCCCGGCGGAGGGCGGCGGCGCGGGTGATCCGGTCCAGTTGATCAAGGCCCCGGTCCAGGAGGAGACCGCCCTCATGGGCATCAACCTCCGTATACCGGCCGGTCAGACGGTCGCCTTCGTCGGCGAGACGGGCGCGGGCAAGTCCACGCTCGTCAAGCTCGTCGCCCGCTTCTACGACCCGACGTCCGGGCGCGTGACGGCGGACGGCACCGACCTGCGCGACCTGGACATGACCGCGTACCGGCACCGGCTCGGCGTCGTACCGCAGGAGGCGTACCTCTTCGCCGGTACGGTGCGCGACGCCATCGCCTACGGGCGGCCGGGGGCGACCGACGCCGAGGTGGAGGCGGCGGCCCGCGCGGTCGGCGCGCACGAGATGATCGCCACGCTGGAGGGCGGCTATCTGCACGAGGTCGCCGAGCGGGGCCGTAACCTCTCCGCCGGTCAGCGGCAGTTGATCGCCCTGGCCCGCGCGGAGCTGGTCGACCCGGACGTGCTGCTCCTCGACGAGGCGACCGCCGCGCTCGACCTCGCCTCCGAAGGGCTGGTCAACCAGGCGACGGACCGGCTGTCGGGGCGGCGGACGACGCTGGTCGTCGCGCACCGGCTGACGACGGCCGCGCGCGCGGACCGGGTGGTCGTGATGGACCACGGCCGGGTCGTGGAGGACGGTACGCACGGGGAACTGCTCGCGCTGGGCGGCTCGTACGCGCGGCTGTGGCGCAGCTTCATCGGCGAGGCCGAGGCCGAGGCCGGGACCGGCACCGAGGGCGAGCCGGAGGAGGAGCGCGCCACCGTCGCGGGGGCGTGAGGCTGGAGGCGGCCTACCACTGGAGCGTGGGGGCGCCGTCCGCGTCGAGGGTCTCGGCCAGCAGGTCGGCGTAGCGGCGCAGGTCCTCGTGCCAGCCGACGAACGACGCGAAGTCCCGCATATGGATGGCGAGTCGGAGGGTGGCGGCGCGGGCGGTGCCGGGCGGTAGTTCCGCGGCGGCGGGCGCCGGATTGCTGTCGTCCGGACTGCCCTCTGTACGGAGGTAGCCGGCGAGCAGGGCGCGGGCCGCGGCCGGATAGTCCACGGACGGGCCCTGGCCGGCGGCGCCGAGACCGCGCCTGGCGGCGGAACGCAACTCGTGCAGTTCGCCGAGGATCCAGCCGAGGTCGAGCGCCGGGTCGCCGCCCGTGACCTCCTCGCCGGTGAGCAGAACGCTGTCACCGGCAGGGGAGGGGACCAGCCAGCCGGTGCTCGGAGCACCGTGCAGCAGGACCGCTCCTCCCCTGCCGGGTGGTTCTTGGGCGGCCACGGCCCAGTCGGTCAGCCGGGTCCACAGGCGTGGGCCGAGCCGGTCGTGGGCCAGGGCGCGCAGCCGGGCGCCGTCCCCGTCGGGAGCCGCGTCGGGAGCGGCCCCCGAGATCCAGTCCAGGAGCCGCCCGACGCCGTGGTGCGGCGGTACGGGCTCCCCGAACTCCCACGGCACGTCGTGCAGTTGCCGCAGTGTCCGGCCCACGTCCGCCAACGCCCGTACGGAGAGCCGGTAGGCGGTCTCGTCACCGGAGGGCAGCAGCCGGGCGACCGAGACGGCGCCGGGCACGCGGTACACCACGCCGCCCTCCTCGGACACCGCGTCCCACTCACCGAGGGCGAGCCGCGCGCCGGACGCGTCTCGCGTGATGCGGTCGGGGGCGCTGCCGTCACGTGCGCTGCCGTCACGCGCGATGGCGGCGTCCACGCGGTGCAGCGCCACGCCGGCCGCAGGCGAGGGAGGCGCCTGCGGCCGGTCGTGGGCCGGCCCGGGGACGCGCAGCCAGCTGAACCGGGCGTCGCCGTGGTACCGCACGCTGATGCGCAGGTACCGGGTGCCGTACTCGCGTACGGTCACGGATCCGGCGGCCCCCGCAGGCCGTACCGCCGCGGGGACCGCCGGGGCGTCGGCCCGATCAGCCACGGCCGTCCCGCCGACGGACCGCTTCGACGATCTCCCGCGCGTCCTTGAGAGCGGCGGCCTGGCCCTCCGTAAAGAGGACACCACCGCAGTTGAGGATCACCTCGTCCACTCCGGCGTCCTTGTACTCGCCGAGCACGCCCGCGATGTGGTCGGCGGAGCCGTACACGTACGTCCCGCTGTCCACCAGGGAGACGGCGCCGGCCCGCGGGTCGGCCGGGTCGGCCGCGACTCCGGCCCGGCGCAGCATGTCCGTGTAGTGGTCGGCGGAGAGGTGCCCGGCGGCGGCGGTGTGCGCGAGGACGTACGGGTCGCGCTTCGGGCGGTCGACGGCGACATGGACGACGGTCGCGACCCGGCACCGGGAGTCCCGGCCCTTGGCGCCCTCGTCCAGGGCGGGTATGAGGGTCTCGGCGACATAGCCGGGCGGGGTCATCCAGGTGATGGCGACATCGGCGACACCGCCCGCGGTGCGCGCCATGTTGGGGCGCAGCACGCCCACCCCGACCTCCACGCGCGGGTGTTCCATCGGCATCAGGCGTCCGCGCAGCGCGTGGTAGTCGCCGTCGTGGTCGACGATCTCGCCGTCGAGCAGGGAGCGGACCGTACGCAGGTACTCGGCGGCCATCGTGCGGGGGCTGTCGTACGGCCGCCCGTTCAGGCTCCGTACGAAGGCGGGCGCGCCGACGCCGTAGCCGGCGACCACCGGGTGACCCGTCGTCAGGGCCAGCGAACGGGCCTGGAGGGCCGCCTCGTACGGGTGGCGCAGCGGCATCAGGGTCACGCTGGTGCCGACCGGGACGCGTACGCCGGCGCCGGCCAGATGCGCGAACACCTGGTGCGTCTCCACCTTGAGCGACTGGCCCATCCATACGCGGCGTGCGTCGCCGTCGCGCACCAGCTCGGCGTAGGGACGGACGGTCTCGGTGGTGTCCGGCATGCTCGGTACGAGGATGCTCGGCAGCGTGGACCGGTCGGAGGCGTCGGTGGTCACGAGGCAGCACACCTTCCCTGATAGCTGTGGCGATTGCTCCGGCTGATGCTCTGGCCGCCGCGCGTGCCACGCGGTGCCTGTTGCTCACTGTATCTGTTGTGATTCCTTGACGGAATGTTGTGTTTCCATTATCTTTCTCGATATGAGCCCAGTGAGCCATCGCGAGGGATCGCCGATCTACAACCAGCTGAGAGTCCTGCGCGCGGAGCGCGGCCTCAGCAGGGTCGCGCTCGCCAACTCGGTGGAGGTCCACCCGCAGACGATCGGCGCCATCGAACGGGGTGACTACTTCCCGAGTCTCGATCTGGCGTTCCGGCTCAGCGACGTGTTCGGGCTTCCGGTCGAGGCGATCTTCAGTCGTAAGCCCTTCGTCCCGCTCTCCGCCCAGCTGTACAACAAGGAGGAACGCTCGTGACGCCGCAACAAGGTTCCGACGAGACGACAACGGTGGCCCGGGGTCCCCTGCGGCCGATGGCGATCGCGCTCGGCGCGCTCAGCGTGGTGATGGTGGTGCTGTCGCAGATCTCGGACGGCAACGCCTTCTCCGACTCCTGGTGGCTCGTGGCCTTCGTCGTCTGGCTGATGCTGTGGGGCATGCTGCGCTCGATGACCCGCGGCCTGGGCGAACGGCCCGTGGCGGGACTCGACGAGCGCGAGCAAGTCGTACGCAACCGGGTCGTGTTCGTCGGGTACCAGTGCGCGGTCGGCGCCGGCATGGCGGTCGTACTGGTCATGGTCGCCTTCCAGAACGAGCCCGATGTGATCGAGCGGATTCCCGCGCTGCTCACCACGCTGATGCTGACCGCCGCCGCGCTGCCGTCGATCCTCCTGGGACTGTCCGGTATGGACGGCGAGGACAGCGAGAGCTTCCGGGACGAGTAGGACGGGTAACACGGTGAGGCGGGTGCCCACCGATTGCGGCGGTGGGCACCCGCCCTGTACGCGTCGTGCTGGTGGTGCTGGTGGTGCGTCGTGCTCAGCGGGTCACGCGGTTCAGCAGGAGTGGTCGAACGTGTTGTCGATCGACACGGCCGAGATGGCGGACGCGGCGGAGATGCACGCGGCCGACGAGGTGACCGTGACGGTGATGGTGGCGCCGGGCGCCTCCACCGCGGGGACGATCTCGTCGGCGTCGGCGTAGCTGGTGTAACCGCTGATCAGGGACTGGGTGTTCATTGCGACTCCTAGAGCGATTCGAGATTCGAACGATTCGAACGATTCGGATGAACGGTGATCGGATCGGCGATTGCCGCCGAGCGCTGCCGGTTCAGCAGGAGTGATCGAAGGTGTTGTCGATCGACACGGCCGAGACGGCGGAGATCGCGGAGATGCACGCCTGCGACGAGGTCGTGACGGTGGTGATGATGAGGCCCGGTGCCTCAGCCGCGGGGACGATCTCTTCTGCCTCGGCGTAACTGGTGTAGCCGCTGATCAGGGACTGGGTGTTCATAGCGACTCCCTAAGACGGAACGAGAACGAATACGTGCACGGTTCGGCGATCGCTGGATGGCACGGCGCTGCCGTTACGCGGTGACGCGGTTCAGCAGGAGTGGTCGAAGGTGTTGTCGATCGACACGGCCGAGATGGCGGACGCGGCGGAGATGCACGCCTGCGACGAGGTCACCGTGATGGTGATGGTGCCGCCCGGGGCGTCCACCGCGGGAACGATCTCCTCGGCGTCGGCGTAGCTGGCGTAGCCGCTGATCAGGGACTGAGTGTTCATGGCAACTCCCTTGGACGATAGCGAGAATGAACGGTGACCGGATCGGCAATTGGGGAATCACGCTCTCCGGCTGTGCCAGCACCATTCCGTCACCGGTGCCGCGCTGGCAATGGAGTTGACCGCTTTCGGACAGTGGCCGCTTTCGGTCAACGGGCCCCGTTGAGCCCGTAGTTGACCCCGTCTATGCTCGCCGGGATGACCCGAAATCAACTGCGCCGCCTGGTATTGGACAACGGTCTGCGGGTGCTGCTCGCACCCAATCCGACCGGCGCGTCAATCGGTGTCGCCGTGCACTACGGAGTGGGTTTCCGGACCGAGCCCAAGGGGCACACGGGTCTTGCCCATCTCTTCGAACATCTCATGGTCCAGGGCGGCCATGGAGGCCCACCCGGCGGATACCTGCCCCAGGTACAGCGCGCCGGCGGCCTCGGAGACGCCAAGACCAGACAGGACCTGACGGTTTATTACGCCGCAGCCCCCGCAACGGCGTTGGAAATGCTGCTCGGTCTTGAAGCAGACCGAATGCGTTCACCGCGTATTTCCGCGCAGAATCTACGCACACAGACCGCCGTGATTGACGAAGAGATACGTCTCATGGTGCGCAATCGTCCGTACGGCGCTTTTCCCTGGGTGCTGCCACGTGCCCTGCACAGCCGCGCCGAAAACGCGCGGGACGGATACGGCGAGACCGTCGATCTCGCGGCCCTTGACATCCCGCTGTGCGAGCGATTCTTCATCGACCACTACGGGCCCGGAAATGCCCTCGTGACGCTGACCGGCGCGTTCGACCCGGACACGGCGGAACGCCTCGTACGCCGCTGCTTCGGCCCCCTGCCGGCGCGTCCCACGGTGGCCGCGCCCGACGGCCCCGAGCCGGCGCCCCGGGCGGAGATACAGCTGTCGGTCACCGACCCGCACGCCGGACTGCCCGCGGTGGCGGTCGGCTACCGGATGCCGGATCCAGTGACCGAGCGCGCCGACTACCTCGCGCACCTCGTCCTGGCGGCGCTGCTGGGGCAGGGCAGACACGCGTTGCTGCGCCGGGGGCCGGCGGCGCCGACCGGGGTGTCGAGCCTGTCGGTGGGGTGCGGGCTGTTCGGGCTGCCGCTGGACACGACGGGGCCTGATCTGCTGACGCTGTTCGCGGTGTACGGAAGCGGGGGAGACGGGGACGCCGGGCGCGTCACGGACGCGCTGGACACCGTACTGACGACACTCGCCGAGAACGAGGTCGACGCCGGGCTGCTGCACGCCACCACCGCGCGCTGGGCGTCCGGGGCGCTGCGCGAACTGGGCGACCCGGGCACCCGGGCCCAGCTCCTCGGCGCGCGGGAAATGCTCTTCGGCGAGGCCGAGTTGACCGAACGGCTGCCCGAGCTGATACGGACCGGGGTGACCGGCGAGCAGGTGAGCCGGGCCGCCGCCCGGCTGCGCGACTCGCACCGGGCGGTCGTACGTTTCGTACCGCGCGCGACCGAGACCGCGACCGAGACCGCGACGGCCCGTGGAAAGGCCGCGGCATGACCGGCGACGCGCGGCTGCCGCTGCCCGACCTCGACACCACCCTCCCCAACGGTCTCCGGGTGGTGCTCTGTTCGGCCCCCGTCGTCCCCCTCGTCGAGGTCCGGCTCACCGTCCCGTACGCCGCCACCGGACCGGGCGAGGTCGCGCTGCGCCAACTGCTGGCCGGGATCCTGCTGCAAGGCACCACGCGCCGCGACGCCGACGCCTTCGACACGGCCCTCGCCACGCACGGCGCCACGCTCAGCGCCGGGGCCGACGCCCGCAGGTTCAGCGTCACCGGACACACCCTCGCCGGCTCCCTGCCCGCCGTGCTGGCCCTGTTGGCCGAGACGGTGCTCGGGCCCCGGCTGACGGAGGACGTCGTCGCCCCCGAACGGGCCAGGCTGGCCCGCCGTATCGAGCTCTCCTCCCACCAGCCGGCGGCCGTCGCCCAACAGGCGCTGCTGCGCAGGCGGTACGGCGACGAGGTCGCCGCGCGCCTCCAGCCCGCGCCTCAACTGGCCGCCGCCTGCACGCCGGAGGACCTGGCCGAGCTGCACGCGCGCCATCTGGGAGCCACCGGCGCGGTGCTCGTCCTGGTCGGCGATCTGCGGCCCGAGGACGCTCTCGCCGCGGTCACCGACGTGTTCGGGGCGTGGCAGGCCGGGGCGGCCGACGACGTACCCCAGTCGCCGCCGTCGTTCGTGGGCGGACCGCCGCTGTGGGTGGACCGGCCGGGCGCCGTGCAGAGCATGATCCGGCTGGCGACCCCGGCGCTGCCGCGTACCGATCCGGGCTATCCGGCCCTGCATCTGGCCCAGTTGGTCTTCGGCGGGTCCTTCGCCTCCCGGCTGGTCGCGCACCTGCGCGAGGAGAAGGGGTACGCGTACCAGCTCGGCTCCGGCATGGAGTCCGTACCGGGCGCGTCGACGCTGATGGTCGAGGCCGACACCGCGGCCGAGCACACGGTGGCGGCGCTCGGGGTGATCCGGGGCGAGCTGGAGCGGATGGCGGCCGAACTCCCGTCGGAGGGGGAGGTCGACGCGGCCAGGAGCTACGCGATCGGCTCCATCGCCACGGCGATGTCCTCCCCGGCCTCCCTTGCCTCCGGCCTGTCGAATCTGCTGCACATCGGGGTCGGGGCGAACTGGCTGCACGGGTGGGGGCCGTTGCTGGACGGGGTGCCGTACGAGGCGGTCACGGAGGCGGCCCGGCGGTTCTTCCGGCCCGAGGCCTTCACGGGCGTAGTGCTCGCCGACGAGTCGGCGGTCGCGCCGCTGCGGCGCGACGATTCGGCCGAACTCGACTTCTGAGCCTGAGAGGGGCCGGGGGGGTGGGGGGGGCCCCCCCCCCCCCCGCCCCGGGGGGGGGGGCCCCGCGGCCGGTTCGGTACGGCGAGCATGCGCCGGAT